>JALEUQ010000027.1 GCA_022780965.1 Clostridiales bacterium | reverse complement strand
GGAAGATATCCGAAAAGAAGTGTACGAGAAACTTCAGTCCTATGGCTTTACGTACGTAGCGCTGGATCTTATGGGTTACAGGACAGGAAGCATGAATGAAACTCTGGATGTTGCCCGGTAATAATGCAGAAGGTGTAGTGCTAATCTCACTGATTGTGTCGGGAATGATGTCGGTATTGCATTTGACTTTTTGGCAGAAAAAGTGATAGAATTCTGAAAGTTGAGTAGCGAAAGCGTAAGTCCAAACGGATTTGCGCTTTCGCTTTTTTTGCAAGTAGCTCTTTACAGGCAATAATATAATAATAGACTTATAGAGGTATAACCAAAAAACTATAATCAAAAAGTTATATGAGGTTCTGCAATGAAAAACGACGCATCAAGCCAGTACATCAGAATAATTGCAATGGCTTAATGACTCCGCATGCTCATATTCAACTGAGCTTAAGGGTGTAATGGATATGGCAAACTTCATGGCTGAAGAAGGCTACGGCGAGATGTGGAAAATGCTCAACGAGGCTCTGTGGGAAGAGGACAAGTAAATACATTATAATGAAATCATGGAGGGCGGAGAAAAAACTTCGCCCTTTCTGTATGCAATTGATGTGGAACTTGATAGAATTAGACGGGAGTGATTTTTGCCCGTTTTTTAGCAGATGCAACCTGAAGTTTACAAAATGAAATCCGTAAATGGTGGCGGCAGGCGCGATTTCAAGGGATAATCTGACTGTAAATTTCAATGTTTGGAGGTTGATTATGACTACAGGAGATAAACTGTCAAAGCTTAGGAAAGAAAATGGCTATACGCAGGAACAGCTTGCGGAACTGCTTGGTGTATCCAGGCAGGCAATAAGTAAATGGGAGAGCGATTCGGCTTTCCCGGAAACAGATAAACTGATAAAACTCAGCGACATGTACGGATGCACTGTGGACTATCTGCTAAAAGACGGGGAACAGGCCGGTGACGAAGCGACTTCGGCAATCACTGCAGATATGACAGCTGTCAAAGCTGATGCCGCACCGATTGTGGCAATCAGCAATGAAGATGCAATGGATTTTCTCGCTGTGAGAAGACAGCTTACACCTTATGTTGCAGGAGGCGTGTTTCTTTGCATACTGAGTCCGGCACTTCTGATACTGCTGTCAGGATTTGCTGAAGCAGGAAAGTTTCATGTGAGCGAAGGGCTGGCCGTTGGTCTCGGCATGACAGTGCTTCTGCTTATGGTGGCTGTCGCTGTGTATATGTTCATTGCTTATGGAATGAAGGCTAAGCGCTACGAATTCATGGATGTTACCATGATTCAGGTAAGCGAGGAGATAAGAACAATGGCCGGAACTATGAAGGAGGAATTCGCTCCCCAGTTCGGCAGAGCAATTGCTTCAGGTACGGTGCTTTGCATTTTGTCTGTGGTGCCTCTTTTCATTAGTGGGGCAGCTGAGGCACCGGATTATGTTATATGCGGATGCGTATCGCTGCTTCTTCTGATTGTTGCCTGCGGTGTATTTATTCTGGTTAGAAACGGCATGATTCAGGGAAGTTTCGATTCACTGCTCCAGGAGGGTGACTACACTGAAGAAGAGAAGCGGATAAGAAAAAAGAGCGACGCATACCTTGGTGCATACTGGCTTATTGTTACCGCAATTTATCTGGGATGGAGTTTCCTGACGGACAGATGGGATTTCACATGGATAGTATGGCCGGTGGCAGGGGTTCTTTTCGCGGCAATAGCAGGGATCATAAGAGCGCGGGTGCGCAACGAACAATAGATAGTGATTTTGCCGTAATCAGTACCCAAGCGGCTTTAGATGTGTTACTCTATTCCTAACATCAGTAAAGGAAGGTGAAAGAAATGTTATTCGTATGTTATCCCAAGTGTTCAACATGCAGGAAGGCCAGGAACTGGCTGGACGAAAACAATGCGCAATACACAGAAAGACACATCGTTGAGGACAATCCGTCCTTCGATGAACTGAAGGAATGGCACGACAAAAGCGGGCTGCCGCTGAAGCGATTCTTTAATACAAGCGGAATGCTTTACAGAGATATGCAGCTTAAGGATAAGCTGCCGCAGATGAGCGAGGAAGAGCAGCTGGAACTTCTGGCATCAAATGGAATGCTGGTTAAGCGTCCTATCGCTGTAGACGGTGATACTGTACTTGTAGGCTTCAAGGAAGCTGATTGGGCAGAAAAACTCAAGTAAAAATAAACAGGGTGTGTTCCTTAATTCAGCGGAATGCACCCTGTTAACATATTATCTATGTTTATATACGACAAGCTCGGGGTTTTCGCCGCCCTCATCATAGGTGGCGACAAGAAGGAAGTCCATGCCGGCTGCAATACCGAAACACCTGTCACCTCCGAATTCACATTCAAGCTGATTGGCAAGATACTCTGCATCATCTTTAAGAAACTTGACCATATCGCCGCTTGGAAGTCTGTATTCAAGATTTATGAAGCTGCCGGGAAGCGTATTGAGAGTTTCCACCTTCGGCATTCCTTCGATTTGAAGGTCGTTGAATTCTTTTATAATCTGCTGTTTGAATGCTTCAAATCTGTCCGGACCTCCGATTGATTCGTACCGTTTCCAGTAGTTGAGCGTAGGAAGCAGACTGCTCATGTGAGCGCGCATTTTGTCTGCGGGAAATTCATCGGTAGCCATGCTGGAAGCACAGAATTCGATCAGATCGTTCATGTTGGTGTAAGTGAATTTACCGTCTGTGTAACACCATTTGCAGAATTCCTCGTTGAATTCGCCGCCCTTCTCTTTGCT
>JALEUQ010000024.1 GCA_022780965.1 Clostridiales bacterium | reverse complement strand
TGACTACTATGTGTCTGGAATATACTGATTATAGCATCCTTAGATTGAAAAAACACCTCTTAAAACGCGAATTACGAGGTCAAAATCAGTTTAGTGTTATCGGGCGATATTTCAGTCAAGGTTTAGTTTTTCATTCAAGCGGGTCATGGGGGTGATGCGAAATGAACAGCAGTAAATTAAAAGCGGCGATATATGGATTGGCAATAGGCGATGCACTCGGTGTGCCTGTGGAATTCATGAAACGGGGAACTTTTGAAGTGAAAGAAATGACCGGGTATGGCACCCATGACCGTCCGGCAGGGACCTGGTCTGATGATACCAGCATGACCATCGCAACATGCGACTCAATAAGAGCATGCGGCAAAGTGGACGTGGAAGATATGCGAAGCAGATTCTGCCAGTGGCTGCTTTATGCCAAATATACGACAGACAATGAAGTGTTTGACGCGGGAGTTACCACATGCGATGCACTTCGTGCAGGTCATGGAATTGACGATTACTATGCCAACGGCAATGGCTCACTCATGAGAATCATTCCGCTGGCATTCACTGATGCTGATGACAAGACAATAACGGCAGTGTCGGCAATTACTCATGCCCATGCCATTTCTACAGGCATTTGCTGTCAGTACGTTGACATAGCAAGGAAGCTTCTTGAAGGCAGATCGCTGGAGGAGGCAGTCAGCGCTTGCACAGGCAGGATACCGGGAATTCAGAAGCTGGATTCAAGCGAGATTCAGTCAACAGGATTTGTAATCGATACTTTCGAAGCGGCGATATGGGCGCTTAGAACTACTGACAATTTCAGAGATGCCCTTCTCAAAGCGGTAAATCTTGGAGATGATGCTGATACAGTAGGCGCAGTTGCCGGTGGCCTGGCGGGTATCATCTATGGAATGGAAGGAATTCCGCAGGAGTGGATTGAGACTCTGAGGGGCAAAGAGATAATAGACAGATGCCTGTTTGAATGGCAATAGAGAACAGCAGCAGAGCATCTGCTGTAAAAACTGAGTTAGAGAGGATTGAAGTGAGACTGATTCATTTATCGGACCTGCATCTTGGCAAGCGGGTCAATGAGTTCTCAATGATAGAGGACCAGAAGTACATACTGAATGAGATACTGCGAATTATTGACGAGGCAGACGCAGACGGAGTCATCATGGCTGGAGACATATACGACAAATCCGTGGCGCCTGTTGAAGCGGTGGTGGTTCTGGACGATTTCCTTAAGGCGCTTGCGGACAGGAAGCTGCCGGTATTCATAATAAGCGGCAACCACGATTCTGCTGAGCGAATGGCCTTCGCTTCGCAGCTTATCGATATGTCGGGAATTCATATCGCACCCGTTTACGACGGACAGGTTAGAAAAGTATCGCTGGAAGATGAGCACGGCATCGTAGACATACATATGCTGCCTTTCGTTAAGCCGGTTCATGTGCGCAGGGCTTTCCCTGATGAGAAGATAACAAGCTATAACGACGCGCTCAAAGTTGTAATCGATAACATGGACATAGACAGATCTCACAGAAACGTGCTGGTGACTCATCAGTTCGTGACGGGAGCGTCAAGATCGGACTCGGAAGAAAAGACCGTGGGCGGAACGGATAATGTGGATGGATCTGTATTTGAGGGTTTTGATTATGTGGCGCTGGGGCATATTCATGGACCTCAGAACATTTCAGAAAGAATACGATATTGTGGAACACCGCTCAAGTACTCGTTTTCTGAGACCGCACATTGCAAGTCGGTAACAATTGCTGATCTGGGAGAAGGAGCAGGCGGAGCATGCAGTCTTACAGTATCAACTGCAGAACTTGTACCGCTGCACGACATGGTGGAAATTCGCGGCAGATACGAAGACTTGATGGACAGGAGTACGTACGCAGGCACCACTTTGGGAACCGACTATCTTCATGTCACATTGACTGACGAAGAAGAGGTAATCAATGCCATGGGAAGGCTGCAGAGCGTCTACAGTAACATAATGAAGCTGGATTATGATAACAGACGAACCAGAACCGGCAGAGAAATCGAAGCAGCAGCAGACGTTAACGAGAAGACACCTCAGGAACTGTTTGCTGAACTGTATAAGCAGCAGAACAATGCTGACATGTCTGAAGAGCAGGCAGATCTGATAGACAGCCTGGTGAGAAGCATATGGGAGGGAGAGGACAAATGAGACCAACAAGACTAATCATGAGCGGATTCGGCCCTTATGCAGGTAAGGTGACTCTGGACATGGACCAGCTTGGCAAAGGCGGAATATACCTGATTACAGGAGATACCGGCGCAGGTAAAACCACAATATTTGACGCAATATCCTTCGCCCTTTTCGGCGAGGCAAGCGGAGATGTGAGAGGGCCCGGAACCCTCAGATCCAAATATGCAGATGCGTTGACGCCAACTGAAGTTGAGCTGCACTTCGAGTACAGAGACAGACCATATATAATTAAGAGAAATCCGGAGTACATGCGCGAAAAGAAGAACGGCACAGGCATGACCAAAGAGACTGCAGGTGCTGAGCTTACAGACGCTAACGGCATGGTGTACACCGGTGTTCGTCAGGTAACAGAAAGAATCGAGGAAATTCTGGGGATAAACAGGGAGCAGTTCTCACAGATTGCAATGATTGCACAGGGGGATTTCCAGAAGCTGCTTCTCGAGTCAACGGAAGAACGAAAAAAGATTTTCAAGAAGCTGTTTAATACAAGCAAATTCGGCAGACTTCAGGAGGAACTTAAGCGAATGGCGCTGGATCTTGAAGCCAGGCAGCGGTCCTGCAGCGCGGGAATCGCTCAGTACAGAGAAGGGATAAGATTCAGTCATGATTCCCAGCTTGCTTCAAGGGTGCAGGATGCTGCTTCAGGGAACATGCCGGATGAGGAAGTGACAGTTCTTATAGGGCAGCTGGTTGAAGAAGAACAGGGAATGGTGAATCGCCTGAATTCGGATATAGAGGAAATTGAGAAAGAAATTGGAGCCATCGGCGAAACTCTTGCCAGAGCTGAACAGTGGGACAAGGCAAGAACTGCAGAGAAGCTAGCAGAAACAGGAATAGCGAAGTCCCGTGAACTATGCGCTGAACTGGAGCAGGAAATTGCAGAACTGACTGTCAGAACTGAAGCAGACAAGGCTGTAATAGAAAGAATTTCAAAACTGAAGAATCTGCTGCCGCTGTACGAGGAACGTGACAGTAAGCAGTCGGAGCTGTCAAAGATTGCTGATGAAACTGACAAGATAAGAAAGAGCATTGAAACAAAAAAGAATACAGTTGAGAACCTGAAGCACTCAATGGATAAAGCCCGTCAGGAACTTGAGGAATACAAGGACTGCGCTGCTGAGAAAGCAGAGAAAGAAGGAGAACTGTACAAGGCTGAAGAGGACAAGAAAGCCCTCGCAGGCGGAACCGATGCGCTTTCGCAGCTTGAAACCTGCCGCCTGGGTGTTGCCGATGCGCAGAGACATTATATTAGCAGGAGAGAAGCTTATGACAAGGCGAAAGCTGACTACGATGTCAAGAACCGGGCATACCTTGATGAACAGGCAGGAATAATCGCGGAAACTTTGGAAGAGGGAGCACCGTGTCCTGTGTGCGGATCAACGGAGCACCCTTGTGTCGCAGTTAAATCACCGAATGCTCCTGGCAAGGAAGAGCTTGAAGCTGCAGGAGAGCGTGCCGAGAAAGCGTCTCTGAGCATGCAGGAAGCTGCGCAGAAGGCTGAGAGGGCAAAAGCGCTTGAAGTGGCAGCGTCAGATAATGCGGTCGCAGTAATGAATAAGCTGGGAATTGATTTTGATTTAGAGAGTGATACCGAGACAGTAAAGCATCGGATTGATGAGATGACGTCGGATGCAGATGCCGGGATTGCGAAAATAAAGCAATTCATTGAAGCTGCTGAGATGAAGATTGAGCGCAGTCAGGTGCTGACAAAAGAAGTTTCGGAATCATCGGAAAGCATGCAGAAACATGCGGAACAGCTGTCAAAGCTTGAGACAGATTTGGCGGTTGGTGAAGAAAAAAAGGCAGCGATGCTAAGGCAAATCGAAGAACTTGGCAGATCCCTCGAGCACGGTACTGTTGATGAGGCGAAAAAGGAAATAGATTCGCTGCAGAAGAGTGTTGATTCCAATGCAGCTATGTTAAAATCTGCCGGCATCAGACTGCAGGAGGCAAGGGAGTCGCTTAAAGGTTATGAAGGGGAACTGAGGACTGCACGAATTCAGCTTCAGGATGCAGAGATTATCGACACTGAGGATTGCAAAAGGCGCAAGGATGAACTGACTCAGAGTAAGTCGGACATGCTTGCGGCTCTTCAGAGCGCTGCGGCCAGGATTGACGCCAATATGATTACCAAGGCTGAAATTGAAAGAAAGCTGGAAGAAAATTCAGATATAGAGAAAAAGTGGAAAGTGGTCAAGTCACTGGCTGATACTGCCAATGGAAGCATTTCGGGCAAGGATAAGATAATGCTGGAAACCTATGTGCAGATGAACTATTTCGACAGAATCATTGAGCGAGCCAACTTAAGGCTGCTCACCATGTCGGGAAGCAGATATGAACTGAAGCGCAGTACAGCTGCCGCAAACAAAAGGTCCCAGAGCGGTCTGGATCTGGACGTTAGAGATTACTACAACGGTCAGGACAGAAGCGTCAGAACACTTAGCGGCGGAGAAAAATTCATCGCATCTCTCTCACTGGCGCTGGGTCTGGCAGATGAAATACAGGCATCAGCCGGCGGCATCAGGATGGATACCATGTTTGTTGATGAAGGTTTCGGAAGCCTTGACGGGGAGACACTCAATCAGGCAATGGATGCTCTGATAGGACTGGCAGACAGCAACAGACTTGTGGGAATAATATCCCATGTTGATGCCCTCAGAGAGAGAATAGACAACCACATTGAGGTAACCAAAAACAGGACCGGCGGAAGCAGTGTGAAAATATGCATAAGATAGGAAATACAACTTTTTAGAATCATAGGCCTATGGTACAATATGTATGAATTATTGGAAGAACTATACCTTCGGGAACAACAACTGAAGAGGAAACAACTGGTGAAAACGGCTCGACAGAAGTGATTGAGGAATCAGAATCCGGAACTCTGGTATATGATTCATCATATGACGAGCCGACAGATCCAAGCAAAACGAATCCTCTGATTTACGATCCTACTGCATCGGCAGGGGATAACAGCAATGCTGACAAGGCAGCCAAGACAGGCGATAACATCAACGTGGGAGCAATTGCTGCAGTACTTGTTATCAGTGGACTTGGAGCTGCAGGAGCACTGCTTTACAGAAGGAAGAAAGCATAACAGATAACATGACAAACAAGTCTGATACGAAAATACAACATGAACACGGAGAACACACAGAGAATACAGAGAATACTGTATCTGTATCTCATGGTCATTACCATTCTCCGGATGAAAAGAAGAAGCAGCTTAACAGACTGTCAAAGGCTGCGGGGCATCTGCAGCATGTTCGCAGAATGATAGAAAATGATGAGGATTGTGCCGATGTGCTGATTCAGCTGTCAGCTGTCAATTCGGCCCTCCGAAGCCTTGGCAAGGAGATAATTAACGAGCATATGACTCATTGTATAATCCATGCCATTGAAGAGGGCGACATGAAGGCAGTTGAAGAGTTCCAGAAGGCTGTCAAAAAATTTGTTTAACCCCCCACCCGGCTTGTCCGGGTGGTTTTTTTGTTGCATAATTCATGGTGAAATATAATTTGTGAAAGGACGCGAAACAATGCATATTCCAGAGAATTATCTGTCACCGGAAACGTGTGCCGTAATGACCGCAGCAATGGTTCCTGTATGGGCTCATGCCGCCAAAAAGGTTAAAGAAGAACTTCCGAGAGAGAAAGTAACAATGCTGGGAACGGGAGCAGCATTTTCTTTCCTTGTGATGATGATAAATGTACCTCTGATAGGCGGAACTACAGGTCACGCTGTCGGCGGAGTGCTGGTTGCCTTGCTGTTCGGACCGGGAGCTGCATGCATAGGGGTAAGTGTCGCGCTATTGCTGCAGGCACTGATTTTTGGTGATGGGGGTGTTCTGGCATTTGGTGCCAACTGCTTTAATATGGCATTCGTGCTTCCTTATGTGGGGTATTTCGTATATAGAACTGTTGCCGGATTCAGAGGTAATCTGGCAGATGTAAATCCAATTCGAAAATATGCAGGTGCGGCGGCAGGTGCCTATATTGGTCTTAATGCGGCTGCACTCTGCGCAGCAGTGGAGTTCGGAATTCAGCCAATGCTGTTTCACGATGGCGCAGGCAATGGACTTTACTGTCCATATGATTTGACAGTATCAATTCCGGCCATGATGATTCCTCATCTGGCAGTGGCGGGAGTAGTGGAAGCGCTGTTTACAGTAGCCGTATTTGCATTCGTAACGCGAACAGCACCGGATATGCTCATTGACGGAAGCGGTATGCAGACGGCACCGGACGCGAAAAGCAGAGTTCCGCTGTTTGCAGTGGCGGCAGCAATGATAGCAGCTTCACCTCTTGGACTTCTGGCATCGGGCACAGCCTGGGGAGAATGGGGTGCAGATGAAATAGCGCAGACATCAGCCGGCGGGGAAACTTTGGGATATATCCCCGAGGGACTCGCATCCGGTTGGTCTCTTGATGTGCTGCTGCCGGACTATGCCATGGATGGAGTAAATGAAGTGCTTGTATATGTTTTTTCGGCGACACTTGGAACATCAATTCTGGTAATGCTGTTCAAACTGATTTCCATTCCATTCAAGGGGAGGAGAAACTAGCATGCTACCTGCATGGATGATGACAGACGACATTTACACACCGCAGAAGGGCAGCTCTGCATTCATCAGCAAAACCATGGCCGCTCTTGGCAGAACCATGGCAAGGCTTCGTGTGCAGCGGGGTCACGAGAAAAGCAGGCATCTTCCTGCCGTCGTTAAGATAATAATGCTGCTTCTGCTCATAATAACAGTATCTGCATGCAGGAACAGGGTGGTGATTCTGGGAATCGCAGCCTTCGTGCAGGTTTATCTTTGTACATGGCCGGCAAGAGATATACTGTCGGTATTGAGGACAAGCGCATTCGCGGGGGTTCTGGCGCTCATCCTTTTTGCTCCGGCAATGGTTATGAATCCGTCTGGAGCAGCAAACAATCTGATGGCAGTTGCCAAGGTGTTTCTCAGTGTAGAGATGGTCGGAATTTTTAATCATACTACTCAGTGGAACCACATGACCGCAGCGCTCAGGAAACTCAGGGTGCCGGGCATTGTAATATTCACGATAGATATTACTTTGAAATACATTGTACTTCTTGGAACGCTTATTAACGATTTGCTCACGTCCGTGATGCTGAGATCTGTCGGCAGGAATACAGGCAGGCGCAGATCTCTGGCCGGCGTTATGGGGGTAACTTTCGTGCGCTCTTCGGAAATGAGCAAAGAGATGTATCAGGCCATGCAGTGTCGTGGCTTTACGGATGACTATAAAGGGCTTTAGATATGTGCATTATCAGACTTGAAAATATAACTTTCGGATATGATGACGGGGAGCCGGTTCTTGAGAATTTCAATCTGAGCATCGCCCGCGGCAGATGCCTTCTTGTTCGCGGGTCCAACGGTGCCGGCAAGACTACTCTGTTTCGCATTCTGAACGGACTTGAATTCCCTGAATGCGGCAGTTATCTGTACGATGGCACTGTAATAGATGCTGAGTATCTGAAAGAAAATTCGAGAAACAAGCGGTTTCACAAAAGGATCGGGTATCTTTTTCAGAATCCGGACGTGATGCTGTTCTGCGGAAGTGTTTATGAAGAAATTGCATTCGGACCAAGACAGATGGGACTGGATGACAAGCAGGTGGATGAACGTGTATGTGACTGCATGCGGCTGCTGGGAATAGAATCGATAAGGGACAAAGCGCCATATCACCTTTCGGGGGGACAGAAAAAACTCACGGCTCTGGCTGCCGTGCTGGCTCTCAATCCTGAGACAGTCATTCTGGATGAGCCCTTCGCAGGTCTTGACCGAAACAGTACAGAACGTCTTGTCGAAATACTGGCAGACCTTAAATCTGCCGGCAAAACTTTGCTTATTGCTGCCCATGATGATATAATGACAGACAATCTGATTGATGATATTATCCGTGTTGACAGGGGGTAGGCGATGAACCTGGAATTTCAAATATTAAACTGGCTTCAGACAATACACGTGCCTGTTCTGGACAAACTGATGATTGCTGTGACCACTCTCGGCAACGGAGGTGTGTTCTGGATCTGCCTGATTGTTGTAATGATAGCCATTCCGAAAACGCGAAAAGTGGGAATCATTATGGCTGTCAGTCTGCTGATTGAGTTTGTGCTGTGCAATCTGCTGCTCAAACCTGCAGTTGGCAGGATACGACCTTATGAGGTGAATTCATCCATCAATCTTCTTGTATCTCCGCCGGGTGATGCTTCCTTCCCATCGGGTCATGCGGGTGCGTCCTTTGCCACCGTATCGGCCATGTTCTTTGCAGGATGCAGAGTGTGGATACCGACAGCAGTTCTGGCAGTACTTATTGCCTTCAGCAGGCTTTATCTGTACATTCACTATCCGACGGACGTGCTGGCAGGAATGGTGCTGGGAATTGTTTGCGGATGGGCCGGAAACAGGCTGATAATGGTTATTGACAGGAAATTAAAAGATCGCAAGGTGGCTGAAAAGTAATGTATTATATTGTACGACACGGACAGACCGAGGGAAATAAGCTAAAAACTCTGCAGGGCAGGAGCAACCGGCCTCTCAATGAGCTGGGAATGGAGCAGGCGAAAACTCTGGGCGAGTATTTCGCCGATGAAGGAATTCGTTTCGACAGGGTTTATTCAAGCCCGCTGGAAAGGGCTCAGCAGACTGCGCGCCTTGCTGCAGGTGATGATGCAGAAATCATTGTGGATGACAGAATAATTGAGATTGATTACGGTCCCTATGAAGGGGCAAGTCTTATGGATCCGCCTGAAGAAATCAAGGTGTTTTTCGCGGATTTTGTCAACAACCCGCAGCCTGAGGGCATCGAGCCGCTGGATGAAATCGTGGCGCGAATGGGAGAATTCCTTGAAGAAATATCAGGATGTCAGGGTAATGTTCTGATATCAACTCATGCCATTGCCATGAAGGGCGGTCTGGAGTATCTCGACCCTGAGGCTAATGGTGCCTTCTGGTCGCGATACATAGCAAACTGCAGCGTATATGCCTTTGACTGGGCAGACGGGGAGTATCAGGTGCCGCAGGAAATCGAGTACTGATGATTGAGAAATGAAAATTGCTAGAACAAAGACAGTTTCGGAGATTGCTTCGGCTGTCTTTTTTTGTGTTTGAAGAGGCCGGTATGTCGTTCTTAATGCTTATCTGTGAATGATGTCCGGCAAAGATTTAGAACAAAATGAATATTATAGTTGACAAACAATATTATACAACGTATAGTATTGTTCAAAAGATAGTAATGGAGAATTGCAGGCGTCGCAGCAGCAGACCGGGCGCCAGGTATTGTTCAGTAGATAGATACGATAATATTGCCGATAAGATATCGGTTTGAAACAGGAGGTATTAGCAATGGCTTTCAAAATTGAGTCAAGTCTGCTTGATGCATGTGCTTTGGCAGTTTTAAGCAGGGGAGATACGTATGGATACGAAATCACCCAGTCCATGAAGCAGGCAATCAGCATTTCTGAGTCGACGCTGTATCCCGTGCTCAGAAGACTGCAGAAAGAGAAGCTGTGCAGGACTTATGACGAGCCTTATCAGGGAAGAAACAGGAGATATTATTCCATAACAGAAGAAGGCAGAATGAAACTGCATGAATATCAGCTTGACTGGGAAGGGTATAGAACAGCAATTGACGGTTTTCTGGCTATTCGGACTGGTTGTGGACAGGAAGCGGCGACCGGATATGAGACAGGTTCCGAGAATGCATCGGAGACGCCGGAAACAGATGGAATGAAGGGAACAGAGCAGGAGGTGAAACTTGATGACTAGAAACGAATTTATGGCAGTGCTGCGCAAAGAACTAAAGAAACTGCCTCAGGAGGAAATAGATGCCGCAGTTGATTACTACGAAGAATATTTTGACGAAGCCGGTCCGGAAATGGAGGCGCAGGTAATAGAGGAACTGGGCAGCCCGAAAAAAATCGCCGGACAGATTAAAGCTGACTACGCAGTAAGAAAGCTGGATGAAGAAGAAGGTTCAGCGGCACGCAAGGGTCTGTCGGCTGTATGGTGGGTGATTATCGGTATATGTTCAGCACCGGTTTCGATTCCTGTGGCCATTGTGACGGCGGCTCTGGCAATCTGCGGATTTGCAGTATTGCTTGCAGTGGTTGTGTCAGTATTCTGTGGAATAGTGGGAATGATTATTGCGTCAGCAGGAATGATAGTAATCGGAGTGATTTCTGTGCCGGCTGCTTTATCGGCGGCAATACTTCTAATCGGCGGCGGACTGGTGGGACTGGCTGTGTTCGCGCTGCTGGGCGTTCTGGCGGTTATAGGGCTCAGGAAGATGGTAACAGCCATGGTAAGATGGCTTAGACACAAGAATGAAACTCGCAAGGCAAATAGAATCGAAGGGAGGAATCAGGGATGAAAAAAGGATTGAAAAAATTCGTAATCGTATGCGGCGTGGTTGCCGGGATCGGAGCGCTTTGCACTGTTGCGGGATTTGCAATGGGGGGAGCCAAATCCATTGACAAGGTATCGGACAAGTATTCGTGGTTTAATGCAGGAACAGAACATATGAAAAGCTGGGAAGACGACTCGGAGATTACCAGTATTAAAATCGATGGCGACTACGATGTACGCATTCAGAAAGGTGAGCGGGACAGCGTCAAAGTGTGCTATGCAGAGAACCTGGATCCGGACATTTTTAACGACGAAGGCAGATTATCAATTGTTGAACCGGAAGCAGACAGCGCAATTTCAATCGACTTCAGTTCTAGAGATACAGCTCCTTATGTTGAAATCACATGTGCTGACGGCAAAGCACTTAACGTTGTCGATGTAGATGTTGAAAACGGTGATGTAAGCATTACAGGGATAAATGCCGGAATCATGAATATTGACTCAGAATTCGGACAGATTGCTCTCGATGGCGTGAAATTCGACAGAGGAGAAATCGGCTCAGAAAGCGGTGACATAGTCTGCACCGGCGTGGTAAGCCGCGGCGTTGAAATTGACAGCGAATGTGGAGACTGCACACTTTCTGGTACTTTCGCAGGCAAAACTGACGTTGAAATCGAAAGCGGAAATCTGCAGATTGACACAGACCTTGCGCCTGAACTGTACAATGTCAAGGCATCAGCAGAATCAGGAACAATGAAAATCGGCAAAACGAGTCTGGATTATTACGACGGAGTTTTCGCTGACGGCTACGGACCAAATAAGCTGATGATGCATTCTGAATGCGGAGACATTACAGTCAAGTTTGGAAGCAAAGATTCCACAGCTGACATCAAAGCGGTAGTTGCGGGCAATCAGGCGGCTCAAGTTCTGAAATATTATGAAAGCATGTACGATGCTGATTACAATGACAGTCATAATGACGACCACGACAACGATCACGATGATGACCATTATGAACACGAATTTGACTGATGGCTGCCTGACAGTATTGATTCAATTGTGCTTTTGAGAATATCTACTCTTATCGGCTTGGATACATGTGCGTTCATGCCGACGCTGAAGGCCTTCTGCCTGTCTTCTTCGAAAGCGTTGGCAGTCATTGCAATGATTGGAATATTTGATTTGTCTTCGTCCGGCAGGCGGCGAATGACCTGTGCGGCTTTGTAACCGTCCATGTTAGGCATTTGAATATCCATCATGACAAGATCGTAGTATCCCGGAGGAGCCTTGGTAATCATATCGACACAGATTATGCCGTCAGAAGCACGTTCCACCTTCAGCCCGGAATCCTCCAGTATTGTCTGTGCGATTTCTGCATTAAGATCGTTGTCTTCAGCCAGAAGAATCCTTATGCCGGCAAATGTTGAGAGAATATCACAATTCCCATCTGCAGTTGTTCGGGTGATGGTCTGTTCGGGTGCAATTCGGTGTTCAACTGTGATGGTGACTCTGGTGCCGTGGCCGAGACTGCTTTCAACCTCAATGCTGCCATGCATGAGCTCTATCAGCTTTTTAACGATTGGCATGCCAAGGCCGGTTCCGGCAATCCTGCTGTCGGTGCTGTTCTGTTCTCTGGAAAACTCATCAAATATATGCGGCAGGAATTCCTTGGATATTCCTATTCCCGTATCCTCAATTACCACTCTGTATTCGGCATAGCCTGTAATCTCCGATGGAAGTTCAGTGACTTCAACATTAATTAAGCCTCCCGATGGAGTATACTTGACTGCATTGCTCAAAACATTGAGATATACTTCCTTGAGCTTGGTTGCATCGGCCAGAATGGTGGCATGTTGAACGTTCAAGTTAACGTTAAGTGTCAGATTCTTGGCATCGATATCGGATGCAATCATTGAATGCACAATATCCGAGAAACTGCTTAGATTGATAGGACTTTCATCAAGGAGCGCTTTGCCGCTTTCAATTTTAGAAAGCTCAAGAACATTGTTAAGCAGCGACAGGAGAAATTCACTGGCGATTTCAATTTTGCCGATGTAGTCTTCAGAAAGCTGCCTGTCATTCAGATTATTTTTGAGAAGTTCTGTATAGCCGATAATGGCGTTCATCGGTGTTCGGATGTCGTGGGACATGTTAAAAAGGAACGCGGATTTGGCTTCGCTGGCAGCGCGGGCGATTTCCAGTTGTGCTTTGGTCTCTGCACGTTCATGGGCCTTGGTAATATCCAGGCAGGCACTGATGATTGCCAGCCTCCCATCCTCAGTCTCTACTACCTGACCTCTGTCCACCGTCCAGAACCAGCTGCCGTCTTTGCGAGGCATTCTATAGGTGGTCTCATATTTCATGCCGGGATAGTATTCATCACCAAGATCAGCTGTTACCTGAGGTAAATCGTCAGGATGAATAGTATTGACAACCTTTTCATCAATACCCTCCTTGAGATCATCGATGCTGTTATACCCCATGAGTTCAACCATTTTTTCATTGACATAGTAAAGTGGGAATCCTTCCTCGCAGTAACCGCCGATCATGCCGATGATGTCGGTGTTGTATTCATCGAGGATAGTGTTGGAGATATTGAAGTCGTCGAGTCTGAGACCTTTGAATATGCTGACTGCATCGTCGTTGGCCGGGCGGCATGTTACTGCATACTTACCTTCGCCTATTTCTGCGAAAATTGCTTCAACCCAATCCATGTAGAAAGGGTCGTAGTACACAGGGCATGCTGACTGAGAATTGCCGGCAATAGGACAGTGAGGGCACGGTGAATTACGCTTCATTGTTGCCTGATAGCACAAATCGCCGACTTTTACACCAGTATATCTTTCTGCTACGTTGCTGTTGAAATCAAGAAGCCTGAAATCATCTGAAATTACATAGTAGTCTGTATCAATTATTCTAGATGCAGTCATGACGTTCTCCCTGCTTTATCTTGCTTTGGAGCGAGCAGCGCCCAGGCAGTAAGGGAAGGCCACAAAAATGACTCCGCCGGCAATATTGCCCAGGGTAACTGCGGAAATGTTTTTAACGTATCCACCAAGGGATACGGCCTGATCGAATGGATTGATAAGTGCTTCGGTGAAAAGGGTCATGTTGGCGATGCTGTGCTCGAATCCGCAAGTAACGAAAACGAACAGGCACCAGAAGACCATAATCAGCTTGGCAACTTCATTTTTGAGGCGGAAGGTACACCATACGGCAAGACATACAAGCATGTTGCACAGAATTCCGCGGAAAAACAGTTGCATGAAAGGAGCGTTCATTTTAGCAGCGGCACCAGATGCCATGAAGGCGCCGGCAGCTCCATCCGCAAGACCTGTCATTGCAAATACTGACGCAAGTATGATTGAACCTGCCAGGTTGCCTATGTAGCATACAAGCCACAGCTTAAGTGTGTCGCCAATTGTTACCGTCTTATTTATGTAGCCGATTACCATCACCATGTTGTTTCCGGTGAACAGTTCGGCGCCGGCAGTAACAACCAGACTGAGGGCAACACCGAAGCTTGCTCCCATGACAAGTTTGGCTCCTGCGAAATCCTGAAGCAGCCCTCCGGCAGTGAAACTTATTAGTATGCCGAAGCCTATGAACATTCCTGCCATTACGGAAAGAATGAAATATCCTGCCGGGTTATTTCTGAGTAAGCCGGACTTGGTCTGCGCTGCTCCGGCAACAAGCGCCAGTTCTTCTGAGTACATACTGCCTCCTTTAATGGTTCCGACTTTTTCGCCGGATGAATTATCTAATACATTTCTTTATCAAAAAGGGCCATAATCAGCCTGAGCGTGTGATCATCCACATCCAGCCTCACATCGCCTATTCGGCATATGGGCAGAACTTTGGGAGAAGTTCCGCTTATGAAAGCGGCGTCTGCCTTCTCAGCCTCATGTCTTGGAATAGCTTCTTCGCTTACGGTGATTCCCACCTTCTGGCAAAGCTGAATTATCTTCTGGCGAGTTACACCCAGGAGAACACCTTCTGCCGGACTGGTATACACGATGCCGTCTTTGATGAAGAAGATATTTGACCGGCTGCCTTCAGTAATGTTGCCGTCGTTGTCAACGAGTATTACTTCGAAAAGCTGGTGATCGTGGATTATCTGATTGGTTCTGTCGCGCAGATCCTGATTGCGTATTTTTACATGCGGGTTTTCGCGGACAGCTTCATAGAATTCTGTCGGCACTCCGTCTCTGTAGTCTTCTGCTGAAGGATAGGATGCGTGGAGCAGCATGTAGTAGGTGGAGTATATGCCATGACCTGCGAATCCGTCAATTATCAGCTTGACATTATCGTTCGTCACATTGTTGGCAGCGATAAGCCTGCCGATATCCTCGCACATCTCTTTCTCAGTAAAGTTGATTGGCTGTCCGATAAGTTCCAGTGATCGGGCAAGTCTCGCGTGATGCTCTTCGGGGAACACCGGCTTGCCGTCGATGATGCGGATTACTTCGTAAATGTAGTCATCTGACGTGTCTTTGGCCGGGTCGAAGTGATGAATGCTGTGAACTTTGCCGTTGATGATTACCTTGCTGTGGTCTAGAGATTTATAAATGCGGACTGCACATACTGCAGCAAATATAAGAGTTACTGCAAGCAGAGCGTATAAAACCTTAGGGTTGCCGGCTCCAAGCAGCATGTTGAGACCTGTTCTGAGAGTCACTATGCCGAAAATGGCAAAAATGACGAATGCCAGTGCATTGAGGAATCCGTCAGGTGTTCTGCTCTTGAGAAAGTAACCAATGAGCATTCCGATAATGTCCGCAGCGAAAAGACCCGCAGAACATGCCGCCCATACTATAACTGCATTGCTGAGCCCTTCGTTGACACCGAATGTGATTGCTGTAAGCTGAGTTTTGTCACCCAGTTCCGCGATAAAAAATGTGGCGAATACTGCCAGATAAGCGTATTTGGTTTTTGAATCTCTGATCTTCTCGTCTTCATCATCATCTTTGCCTCCAACTGAAGTGGCTGCAAAAAACAGGAATGCTCCTGCTGCGATGATTTTGATCAGCCATTCAGGAATAAGAGAGCCTACAAGACCGCCTGCCAGCACTGCCAGCGCGTTAAGAACCATTACCGCGACAGCTGTGCCGATGATAATGTGACGCATCTTGTACTTGGATGTCATGGCTATGAGCATGAGCTGAGTTTTATCACCCATTTCAGCTATAAACTCCGCCATCATTATTTTAAAAAATAGAAGCATTTATTCACCTCGGAAGTGTCTGTCTGAAGCACTTATTATATCAAATTCTGCACATTTTTTCAATAAACTGAGCTATGTATACTGGCTCTGCGGCAGTCTAATGAACAATAAACAGGAGCTGCTGCACCGGGTGCAGCAGCTCCTCCATATAGTCTGTGGATATCTCCATTAAAGCTCTTTGCCTGTAAGCAGTGTATATGCTTCTTTGTATTTGGCAATAGTTTTGTCGATAATTTCCTGAGGCAGATTGTAGTCGCTGTCAGGGTTGGCAATGAGCCAGTCTCTAACAAACTGCTTGTCGTATGAAGGCTGTGACTTGCCTGGCTCGTAGCCTTCAAGCGGCCAGAAACGTGAGCTGTCAGGTGTGAGAACTTCGTCGCCCAGTACCAGTTCGCCGTTTTCGTCCAGTCCGAATTCAAACTTGGTGTCTGCGATGATGATTCCCTTGCTTAATGCGTATTCTGCACACTTTTTGTAAACGTTTATTGTGGCGTCTTTTACCTTGCTTGCAAGTTCTTCGCCTCTTCCCGGATATGCTTTCTCAAGAACATCGATGCTCTCTTCGTATGAGATGTTGATGTCGTGGTCTCCCAGCTCTGCCTTAGTGCTTGGTGTGTAGATTACTTCAGGCAGCTTGTCGCTCTCTCTGAGTCCTTCAGGCAGCTTGATGCCGCATACTGTGCCATCCTTCTGATATGATTTCCAGCCGCTTCCTGTTATGTATCCGCGAACGATGCATTCTACAGGCAGCATGTCAAGTTTCTTGCACATTGTTGCCTTCTTGAGGAACTTTTCCTGCTGGAAGAATTCGGGCATTTCAGCGTTGTCAACTGTAATAAGATCGTTAGGAACGATGTCGCTTGTAAAGTCGAACCAGAACTTGGACATCTGAGTGAGCACTGCGCCCTTGTCAACAATCTTGTTCTTGAGTATTACATCAAAAGCTGAAATTCTATCTGTTGCAACCATAATCAGGGAATCGCCCAGATCATATATTTCTCTTACTTTTCCTTCTTTAACAGGTGTGTATTCTTTCATTTTTACCTCCGCATGCTGAATTCTAACATAATGATTAATTATACCACCGAGGATGGTGATTAAGCAACGATTTGTAGAATATAAAAAATGGAATTGTGGTTGATACCTGCGCCCCCTGCTGATAGAATTAATGTGCATTATGTTTGAGTTAAAGGAGAAGGATAATGGATAACTTAAATCAGAACGTTGAGAAGAAAAAGGCCAACGGCTGGGCGCTCCTGCCGATGGTGGTATTCCTGGTGCTTTATCTGGGAAGCGGTATTTACTATGAGTACATTAAACCGCAGGAGGGCGGAATGGGCTTCTACATCATGTCAGTAGTTGTTGCTTTCATGGTGGCGCTTGTAGTGGCATTCCTGCAGAACAGAAGCCTGTCGTTTGATGAGAAAATTCATATCTGCGCTAAAGGAATCGGAGATGACAACATTACAATCATGCTGTTCATATTCCTGATGGCCGGAGCATTCAGCGGACTGGCTTCAGAAGCGGGCGGCGCTGTCAGCACAGCCAACATGATGCTGAATGTAATACCTGCATCATTTGCAATTCCTGGACTGTTCGTAATAGGAAGCATCATTTCAATGGCGATGGGTACATCATGCGGAACGATTACTGTTCTTACGCCGATAGCTGTAAGTGTGGCGGATTCTGCAGGACTGAATCTCCCAATGTGTGTTGCTGCTGTAGTAGGCGGTGCAATGTTCGGTGACAACCTGTCGTTCATTTCTGACACCACAATTGCAGCCACCAAGACACAGGGCGTACAGATGAAGGACAAGTTCAGAGCAAACTTCAAGATTGCTCTTCCTGCAGCTGTTGCAACACTTATCGTGCTTATTGTTGTATGCATGAAGGGAACTGCAGCACAGCTGGATCATTTCGACTACAATACGCTTCAGGCAATTCCGTACTTCATCGTTCTTATTGCGGCACTTTGCGGCATTAATGTATTTATCGTGCTGGGATGCGGTACAGTTCTATTCGGAATTGTGGGGCTTATCACAGGTTCAATATCGGTGAGCACAGGCTTCAGTTCCATGGGCTCAGGAGTATCAGGCATGTTCGAAACAATGGTTGTAGCAATACTTGTAGCATCAATAGGCGCTCTCATGAAGGAGTACGGCGGTTTCGAGGCTATCCTTTCATTTATTCGCAAGAGGTTCAGGGGCAAGATTGGCGGCAGACTGGGTATCGGAATTCTGGCATCAATCATGGACGTTGCCACAGCCAACAACACCATTGCAATTGTTCTGGCAGGACCTATTGCCAAGGATATCAGTAAGGAATATGAAATTGAACCGGTTGAGACAGCATCACTGCTTGACATTTTCTCGTGTATTTTCCAGGGAATCATTCCGTATGGAGCACAGCTTCTCATTGCTGCAAGCCTGGCGGGAATCGCAAGCGTGGACATCATGCCTTATCTGTGGTATCCATACCTGCTGCTCGTGGCGGTAATAGTATCAATAATTATTAAGAGCAAGGCTAAAGCCAAGTAATGGCAACGGTTACAGCGTTTCGCAAGACTGTAAGTAAATTAT
>JALEUQ010000020.1 GCA_022780965.1 Clostridiales bacterium | reverse complement strand
GCAACCTTTTCTCCCAGCTGATATCTCTGCTGCAGAGTTGTTGTGATTGCTGCTGTAAGAGTTGTCTTACCGTGGTCTACGTGACCGATTGTACCGATGTTGATATGCGGTTTGTTTCTTTCGAATTTTGCTTTTGCCATTGTTATTCTCCTTTAGAACAATTGATAGAATAAATGTTATTTGTTAATTTTCTCAACTAAATTATCCGGTAACTTTTCGAAATGGTCGAACTGCATTACGTATACGCCTCTTCCCTGAGTCTTGGAACGCAGGTCAGTAGCATATCCGAACATCTCTGAAAGCGGAACGTATCCTCTTACAGCTACTACGCCGTTGTTCATGTCTGAACCTTCGATACGACCTCTTCTTGAGCTGATATCGCCTATTACATCACCCATGTACTCGTCAGGAACTGTAACTTCAACCTTGAAGATCGGCTCCAGAAGTACAGGCGATGCCTTCTTGGCTGCTTCCTTGAATGCCATGGACGCAGCAATCTTGAATGCCATTTCTGATGAGTCAACTTCATGATATGAACCATCATAAAGTTCAATACCGACGTCAACAACCTGATATCCTGCAACAGGACCGGTTTCGCAAGCTTCTCTGAGTCCTTCTTCAATCTTAGGGATGTATTCCTTAGGAATAGCACCTCCAACGATTGAGTTCTTGAATTCAAAGCCTTCTCCCGGTTCTCTAGGATATACCTTGATTTTAACATGACCGTACTGACCTGAACCACCAGTCTGCTTCTTATGCTTGTAATCAATATCTGCAGGAGCTGTGAATGTTTCTTTGTATGAAACCTGAGGCTTACCTACATTGGCTTCGACTTTAAACTCTCTTAATAGTCTGTCCACGATAATATCAAGATGAAGCTCACCCATACCGGCGATAATTGTCTGACCAGTATCCGCGTTTGTATAAGTCTTGAATGTTGGGTCTTCTTCTGCAAGCTTTGCAAGAGCAATACCCATCTTTTCCTGTCCAGCCTTAGTCTTTGGCTCAATGGCAATTTCGATTACCGGATCAGGGAATTCCATTGACTCTAAAATAATTTCGTGCTTCTCATCGCACAGTGTATCACCTGTTGTTGTGTTCTTAAGTCCTACTGCTGCTGCAATGTCACCGGAGTAAACCATTTCGATTTCCTCTCTCTTGTTGGCATGCATCTGAAGGATACGACCGATACGTTCCTTCTTACCCTTTGTAGAATTGTAAACATATGAACCTGATTCAAGTGTACCTGAATATACTCTGAAGAATGCCAGCTTGCCTACGAACGGGTCAGCCATAATCTTGAATGCAAGAGCTGAGAATGGCGCCTTGTCGTCTGCAGGTCTTTCATCTTCCTTCTCTGTGCCTGGAATAATTCCCTTGATTGGAGGAATGTCCAGTGGTGAAGGCATATAGTCAACGATTGCATCCAGCATCATCTGAACGCCCTTGTTTCTGTATGCCGATCCACATGTTACAGGAACCATGTCTCCTGCAATAGTTGCCTTCCTGATTGTTGACTTAAGCTGTTCCTTGGTGATTTCTTCACCCTCAAGGTACATCATTGTAAGTTCTTCATCCTGCTCGGCAACTGATTCGACGAGTTTTTCTCTCCATTCTTCAGCTTCATCAGCCATATCTGCAGGGATGTCAACGATTTCGAATTCCTTACCGAGATCATCCTTGTAGATTTCGGCCTTCATTTCAACCAGGTCGATGATTCCGACGAAAGTGTCTTCCTTACCGATAGGCAGCTGAATAGGCACTGCATTTGCTTTTAATCTGTCCTCAACCATGTTGACAACTCTGTAGAAGTCAGCTCCCATTATGTCCATCTTGTTGACGAAAATCATACGAGGAACACCGTACTTCTCGGCCTGTCTCCATACTGTCTCTGACTGAGGCTCTACACCACCCTTCGCACAAAGTACTGTTACCGCGCCGTCGAGTACACGAAGTGAACGCTCAACTTCAACGGTAAAGTCTACGTGTCCCGGAGTGTCTATGATATTAATTCTAGTGTCTTTCCACTGGGCTGTAGTAGCAGCAGAGGTGATAGTAATTCCACGTTCCTGCTCCTGTTCCATCCAGTCCATTGTTGCTGAACCGTCATGAGTTTCACCAATCTTGTGAGTTTTTCCAGTGTAGAACAGAATTCTTTCCGTAGTTGTTGTCTTGCCGGCATCGATGTGAGCCATGATACCGATATTTCTTGTCTTAGCTAACGGAAATGCTCTCTTGGCCATTTACTTTTTCCTCCTTTCTGCTTTTAACTAATTGCTGATAACTTCATAGGGCAATTAGAATCTGAAGTGTGCAAAAGCCTTGTTTGCTTCTGCCATCTTGTGTGTATCTTCCTTCTTCTTAACTGATGCGCCTGTGTTGTTTGCAGCATCCATCAGTTCGTTTGCCAGTCTTTCTGACATTGTTCTCTCGCCTCTGGCTCTTGTGTACTTGGTAAGCCATCTGAGACCCAGTGTCTGACGTCTCTCTGCTCTTACTTCGATAGGAACCTGATAGTTGGCACCACCGATACGTCTAGCCTTTACTTCGAGAACTGGCATGATGTTGTTCATTGCCTTTTCGAATACTTCCATTGCATCTTCACCGGTCTTCTCACTTACCTGTTCGAATGCATCGTATACGATTTTCTGTGCAACGCCCTTCTTACCGTCCAGCATGATGCTGTTGATAAGCTTGGCAACTACTACACTTCCGTATACTGGATCTGGAAGTACTTCACGCTTAGGTACATTTCCTTTTCTTGGCACTTCTCTTCCCTCCTAGTTAATTCTACTGTCGGTACTCGACATGCACTGCTGAAATTTCTTCGGACGATTAACAGTCTCGTCTTACATCCGGCAGCGTAAGTCGCGGCGCTCATTGATCTATATGAAAATCAAAGGCACTTCCAAATTACCGATTACTACTTCTTCTTAGGTCTCTTAGCTCCATACTTGGATCTAGCCTGCATTCTGTTGGCTACACCTGCTGTATCAAGTGTACCTCTAACGATGTGATATCTTACACCTGGCAGGTCCTTAACTCTTCCGCCTCTGATCAGTACAACACTGTGCTCCTGAAGGTTGTGTCCGATTCCTGGGATGTAAGCTGTTACTTCAATACCGTTAGTAAGACGAACTCTCGCAACTTTTCTTAAAGCTGAGTTAGGCTTCTTAGGTGTAACTGTCTTAACTGATGTGCACACGCCTCTCTTCTGCGGTGAGTTTACATCTGTAGCAACTCTTCTAAGTGAGTTCATTCCCTTGCCGAGTGCCGGTGCAGTTGACTTCTTTTCGCTGCTGGTTCTGCCCTGACGTACTAATTGGTTAATTGTAGGCATCCTTTTTTCTCCTTTCTTAAAAATAATATTGAGGCTACGGGTAAAAAAGCCCATAACCTCAATAATTATACCATATTCAATTGCCGTGTCAACAAATTTCGCTAGTCAAGCTCAACAATATCTGACACTTCGCCTTCATAGTCCTGTACTACAGAAGCGTTCTCTGCTTCCGCCATTTCAGGCACGATTTCTGCGATTTCCTCGAAATCGTCATCCTCTTCCATCATGGCTTCCTTCTGTGCTTCCCTGTACGCTTCGATGATTGGCTCGTTTACACCGTAGTCAAGACCTATTGAGCGATATCTCTTCATGCCTGTTCCTGCTGGAATCAGCTTACCGATAATAACGTTCTCCTTAAGTCCTTCAAGCTTGTCATTCTTGCCCTTGATTGCAGCATCTGTGAGAACTCTTGTTGTCTCCTGGAAGGATGCTGCTGACAGGAATGAGTTGGTTGCCAGTGAAGCCTTGGTGATACCAAGAAGCAGTCTCTCGTATGTTGCAGGTTCGCCGCCATTCGCTTCAACAGCAGCATTAGCCTCTTCAACTTCCATCTTGTCATACTGACCGCCAGGAAGCAGATCTGTATCTCCTGCATCATTAACCTTAACCTTCGAAAGCATCTGTCCAGCTATTACTTCAATGTGCTTGTCGCTGATATCTACACCCTGGTTTCTATATACTCTCTGCACTTCCTTGAGCAGATACTGATATACACCTTCAACTCCCTTAAGTCTGAGAATATCCTTTGGATCCAGAGGTCCTGCAGTGATATTGTCACCGGCAAGAACGTAGTCGCCTTCTGAAACGCTGAGTCTTGCGCTGAACGGAATATCGTAAACCTTTTCTTCTTCACCTCTGATAGTGACTTCGTTGGTAGTTCTGTCAATTGAAACTACTGTACCGTCAGCCTCACAGATGATTGCAAGACCCTTAGGCTTCCTTGCCTCGAAAAGTTCTTCTACTCTTGGAAGACCCTGAGTGATATCTGATCCTGCTACACCGCCTGAGTGGAATGTTCTCATTGTAAGCTGCGTACCAGGTTCGCCGATTGACTGTGCTGCAGTAATACCTACAGCTTCACCGATATTAACAGTTTCGCCGTTTGCCAGGTTTCTGCCGTAGCACTTAACGCACACACCTGTCTTGCTGTGACATGTCATTACCGATCTGATAGCTACGCTTGTAATTCCGGCTTCGTCGATGATTTTAGCTGTATCTTCAGTGATTTCCTCGTTCTGTTCAACGATTATCTCACCTGTTGCAGGGTCGCAGATATCTGCCAGAGCAGTTCTGCCGATGATTCTCTCAACCAGTGATTCGATCTTCTCACCGCCGTCAACGAAAGCTTCAACTTCAATTCCTTCATCAGTACCGCAGTCGTACTCTCTGACGATTACATTATGTGATACGTCAACAAGTCTTCTTGTCAGGTAACCTGAGTCGGCAGTTCTTAACGCTGTATCTGTCAGACCCTTTCTGGCACCGTTTGATGAGATGAAGTACTCCAGAATTGAAAGTCCTTCTCTGAAGTTTGCCTTGATAGGAATCTCTACAGTCTTACCTGTCGCACTACCCATCAGACCTCTCATTCCGCCGATCTGTCTGATCTGGTTCTTGCTGCCTCTGGCTCCTGAATGCGCCATGATGTAAAGGTTGTTGAGCGTATCCAGATAATCCATAAGTGCATCGGCAACCTTGTCTGTTGTCTTGCCCCAGATATCTATAACCTTCTCATATCTTTCTTCGTTAGACATGAGACCTCTTCTGTATGCCTTCTCGTACTTTTCTACCAGTTCTTCGGACTCAGCGATGATTTCTTCCTTCTCAGGAGGTATCTCCATGTCCGCAATACTGATTGTAACTGCTGCGATAGTTGAATAATGGTAACCCATATCCTTAATGTTATCCAGCATGATTGCAGTCTCAGTATTGCCGTGAACTCTGTAGCATCTTCCGATAATATCTCCAAGTTTCTTCTTGTCACAGAGGAAGTCAACTTCCAGTGAATATGGATCAGCTTCTCTGTCTTCTACATAACCCAGATCCTGAGGAATCTTCTCGTTGAAAATGAATCTTCCTACAGTTGATTCAACCAGCTTGCCTCGAGTATCGTTCTCATCTGCAAATCTTCTTACCTTAACCTTGGCGTGAAGACCTACAACGTGATTCTGATATGCCATGAGCATTTCTGCCATGTCGGCGAAGACTTTGCCGTCACCCTTTTCTGCGTCTGAAGTTCTCTTGCCCTCTTCCTGGCCAGGATGAGTCAGGTAGTATGAACCAAGAATCATGTCCTGGGTAGGAGTTGTGATTGGCGATCCATCCTTAGGTGCCAGAATGTTGTTTGTGGAAAGCATGAGGAATCTTGCTTCTGCCTGTGCTTCTACTGAAAGAGGCACGTGTACGGCCATCTGGTCACCGTCGAAGTCGGCATTGAATGCTGTACATGCCAGCGGATGAAGCTTGATTGCCTTACCTTCTACGAGAACAGGTTCGAATGCCTGAATACCCAGTCTGTGCAGAGTAGGGGCACGGTTGAGCATTACAGGATGTTCTTTGATAACTTCTTCGAGAACGTCCCATACTTCAGGTCTAACCTTCTCAACCATTCTCTTGGCGCTCTTAATGTTGTGAGCATTGCCGTTCTCAACAAGCTTTTTCATGATGAAAGGCTTGAAGAGTTCCAGTGCCATCTTCTTAGGAAGTCCGCACTGATAGAATCTGAGTTCAGGTCCTACTACGATTACGGAACGGCCTGAGTAGTCAACTCTCTTACCCAGCAGGTTCTGTCTGAAACGTCCCTGCTTGCCCTTGAGCATATCTGAAAGTGACTTGAGAGGTCTTGATCCAGGACCTGTAACAGGTCTTCCTCTTCTGCCGTTGTCGATAAGTGCGTCAACAGCTTCCTGAAGCATTCTTTTCTCGTTTCTAACGATAATGTCAGGTGCTCCCAGCTCAAGAAGTCTCTTAAGTCTGTTGTTTCTGTTGATAACTCTTCTATAAAGGTCATTCAGGTCTGAAGTAGCAAATCTGCCGCCATCCAGCTGAACCATAGGTCTTAAATCAGGCGGAATAACAGGAATCACTTCCATGATCATCCACTCAGGACGGTTGCCTGACTGTCTGAGAGCCTCGATAACTTCCAGACGTCTTACGATTCTGACCTTTTTCTGTCCTGTTGCAGCCTTGAGTTTATCTCTTAACTCAGCGCTCAGTTCTTCAAGATTGATATCTGCAAGCAGCTGCCTTACTGCTTCTGCACCCATTCCTGCCTTGAACTTGATGGTAGGGTCATCCATTGCCTCTCTGTACTGAGTCTCATTGAGAATCTCCTTGTAAGAGAAAGGTGAATTGCCCGGATCAGTTACGATGAAGTTGGCAAAGTACAGAACTTTCTCAAGTGTTCTTGGCGAAATATCCAGCACCAGGCCCATTCTTGAAGGAATGCCCTTGAAATACCAGATATGTGAAACAGGAGTGGCCAGCTCGATGTGGCCCATCCTCTCTCTTCTTACCTTAGCCTTGGTAACCTCTACGCCGCACTTGTCGCAGACAATACCCTTGTATCTGATTCTCTTGTATTTACCGCAGTGGCACTCCCAGTCCTTGGTAGGTCCGAAGATCTTCTCACAGAAAAGACCATCTCTTTCAGGTTTGAGAGTTCTGTAGTTTATAGTTTCGGGTTTAGTAACTTCTCCGTATGACCACTCCAGAATTTTCTCTGTGGATGCAAGGCCAATCTGCAGTGACTCGAAATTGTTTAACTCATAGCTGTTGTTTTCTGTTTCGTTCATTTGTCACTTCCCCTTTCCTATAATTCTTCAGTTTCATCATCGATTTCAACGATATCAACATCGAAATCAATAACCGGTTCTTCCTCCGGCTCCTCAACTGCTTCCAGATCATCGTATGCTGCACTGTCTACTATTTCGTCAATGCTTCTCGATGCCTTGTCAGTTGTAGGAATTTCTTCATTATCTTCAGTAAGGACCTTCACATCCAGACCCAGTGACTGCATTTCCTTGATAAGAACCTTGAATGATTCAGGAATGCCAGGTTCAGGAATGTTCTCGCCCTTAACGATGGCTTCGTATGTCTTCACACGGCCTACGATATCGTCGGACTTGACTGTCAGGATTTCCTGGAGAGTATATGCTGCACCGTATGCTTCCAGTGCCCATACTTCCATTTCTCCGAATCTCTGTCCGCCGAACTGAGCCTTACCGCCCAGAGGCTGCTGTGTAACCAGTGAGTAAGGACCTGTACTTCTGGCATGAATCTTATCATCAACCAGATGGTGAAGTTTAAGCATGTACATGTATCCTACTGTAACAGGGTTGTCGAAATATTCTCCGGTACGGCCGTCTCTCATGCGCATCTTGCCGCTGGCATCGAATCCCTGATCCTTGAGAAGTTCAATGATATCGCTTTCATGAGCTCCATCGAATACAGGAGTTGCAATGTACCAGCCCTTGCTCTTGGCTGCAAGACCGAGGTGAACTTCAAGAACCTGACCAACGTTCATTCGTGAAGGTACACCCAGAGGATTGAGCATTACCTGCAGAGGCTGGCCGTTTTCCATGAACGGCATGTCTTCCTCAGGAAGAATTCTTGAGATTACACCCTTGTTTCCGTGTCTTCCCGCCATCTTGTCACCAACGCTGATTTTTCTCTTTGTTGCAATATAGCATCTAACCAGCTTGTTTACTCCAGGCGGCAGCTCGTCACCGTTTTCTCTTGTAAAGATTTTAACGTCAACAACGATACCTGTTTCGCCGTGAGGAACTCTGAGTGAAGTATCTCTTACTTCTCTTGCTTTCTCTCCGAAGATTGCTCTGAGCAGTCTTTCTTCGGCTGTAAGCTCAGTTTCACCCTTAGGTGTTACCTTGCCCACCAGAATATCATTGGCATCTACTTCAGCACCTATTCTGATGATACCTTCTTCGTCAAGATCCTTGAGCGCATCCTCACCTACGTTAGGAATGTCTCTTGTAATCTCTTCAGGTCCCAGCTTGGTATCACGTGCTTCAGCTTCGTATTTAACAATATGGAGTGATGTGAGTACATCTTCCATAATGAGTCTTTCGTTAAGGATAATAGCGTCCTCGTAGTTATATCCTTCCCATGTCATGAAACCGATGAGCAGGTTCTTGCCCAGAGCGATTTCGCCGTTATCTGTTGAAGGACCGTCTGCCAGAACTTCTCCTGCCTCAACATGTTCCCCATGGAATACGATAGGTCTCTGGTTGATGCATGTACCCTGGTTGGATCTCTTAAACTTGAGGAGCTTATATTCATCAGTACCTTCTCCGTCATCTCTGAGAACAACGATTCTCTGAGCATCAACGAAGTCGATTGTACCTGAATGTCTGGCAACCTGAACTACACCTGAATCCTTGGCAGCTCTGTGCTCCATGCCTGTTCCTACAATTGGCGCTTCTGTTACCAGAAGAGGTACTGCCTGACGCTGCATGTTGGAACCCATAAGTGCTCTGTTGGCGTCGTCGTTTTCGAGGAACGGAATCATTGCTGTAGCAACTGATACTACCTGCTTAGGTGATACGTCCATATAATCAACTCTTTCTCTTGGAGCAAGAGTGATTTCACCGCCCACGCCTCTTACTGCAACTTTGTAGTTGGCGAAGTGACCTTCTGAATCGATTGGTTCATTGGCCTGTGCGATAATCTTGTCTTCTTCATCATCTGCAGTAAGGTACTGTATTTCGTCAGTTACGATTCCAGTCTCCTTATCAACTACTCTGTAAGGAGTTTCAATGAAACCGTACTGATTGATGATGCCGTAAATTGTCAGTGAACCGATAAGTCCGATGTTAGGACCTTCAGGAGTCTCGATAGGACACATTCTGCCGTAATGTGAATGGTGAATGTCTCTTACTTCGAATCCTGCTCTTTCTCTTGAAAGGCCGCCAGGACCCAGTGCACTGAGTCGTCTCTTATGTGTCAGTTCTGCCAGAGGGTTGTTCTGGTCCATGAACTGTGACAGCTGTGAACTTCCGAAGAATTCCTTGACAGCAGCAGTAACAGGTCTGATGTTCATAAGACCCTGAGGAGTTACTTCAGTGATGTCCTGAGTAGTCATTCTCTCTCTGATGGTTCTCTCCATTCTTGAAAGGCCGATTCTTACCTGATTCTGAAGCAGTTCTCCTACTGTTCTAAGTCTTCTGTTGCCCAGATGGTCAATATCGTCAACTCTGCCGATTCCATATTCCAGGTTGAGCAGATAGCTTACAGATGCAATGATATCTTCAGTGAGAACATGCTTAGGAGAAAGATCATTCTTCCTGCGCTTAAGTGTCGCTCTAAGTGCAGCTTCATCGCCGTCGCACTCATCAATGATCTCCATGAGTACGGGATAGAATACTCTATCTGCAATCTTAAGGTCAGAAACATCAAATTCAATGTACTGGTCAAGATCAACGAACTGGTTACCGATAACCTTGGTAACTCTTGACGGGTCGTTAGGGTCCTGAGCCATTACATACTGAGTTCCGGCATTTTCAATCTGTCTTGCCAGTTCCTTGTCGATTTTCTGACCTGCTTCTGCCAGGATTTCTCCTGTATTCTGGTCAATAATATCCTCGTTTGTTACAACACCTGCAATTCTGCTGTACAGTCCGAGTTTCTTATTGTATTTATATCGTCCGACTTTTGCCAAATCATAACGCTTAGGGTCGAAGAACATAGATGTAAAGAGTGACTGTGCGCTCTCAACTGTAGGAGGTTCACCAGGTCTCAATTTCTTGTAAATCTCCTTAAGTCCTTCTTCGTAGTTTGTAGTTGTGTCTTTTTCTAACGTGTTAATAAGTCTAGGCTCATTACCGAACATGCTGATAATCTCTTCATTTGTTCCCATTCCCAGGGCTCTGAGAAGAGTTGTTACAGGCTGCTTCCTTGTTCTGTCAACTCTTACGGAGATTACTTCGTTAGAATCAGTTTCATATTCAAGCCATGCGCCTCTGTTAGGGATAACCTGAGTTGAGAACAGCTTCTTGGTTCCCTTGGCATCCTGGCTGATATCATAGTAAGGTCCAGGTGAACGAACCAGCTGTGTAACGATTACTCTCTCAGCACCGTTATACACGAAAGTACCCTTGTCTGTCATAAGCGGGAAGTCTCCCATGAATACTTCCTGGTCCTTTACTTCGCCTGTTTCTTTGTTAACCAGTCTTACCTTTACTCTGATTGGAGCTGCGAAGGTAGCATCTCTTTCTTTACATTCCTCTTCATCGTATTTGGATACGGTGCTTACGGAATAGTCAAGGAAGTCAAGAGTCAGGTTGTCTGAGTAGTCCTTAATCGGGAAAACATCCTCAAAAACCTCACGAAGACCTTCTTCAACGAACCATTTATAGGATGCTGTCTGGATGTCAATGAGATTTGGCATCTCTGCAACTTCGTTGATTTTACCGAAGGTCATACGCTCTTTTCTACCTAATTTGATTGGATTTGGCATTATCATCACTCCTTACAAATTTAACAAATTACATTCGTAGTGCAGTTTAATAATATAACACCTGCAAGTCAATTTGTCAAGCACACTTTAAGAATTTGTCAAGTCACACTAAAGAAGCTTCACTACGAAAAAAGGGATATCTCCTAAGAGACATCCCTTCGAATCTGTCATCTTCAGATGAGCTGCAATAAGGCTGAACTACTTCAGTTCTACTACTGCGCCAACTTCTTCCAGCTGAGCCTTGATAGCTTCTGCTTCTGCCTTTTCGATGCCTTCCTTCAGTGGTGAAGGAGCTCCATCTACTACTTCCTTAGCTTCCTTAAGTCCAAGACCGGTGATTTCTCTTACAGCCTTGATAACCTTAATCTTTTCTGAGCCAACTTCCTTAAGAACTACAGTGAATTCAGTCTGTTCTTCTTCTGCTGCGCCTGCGTCTGCTGCTACTACTGCAACACCTGCTGCTGCTGATACGCCAAATTCTTCTTCACATGCCTTAACCAGTTCGTTAAGTTCTAATACGGACATTTCTTTTATTGCTTCAATGATCTGATCCTTATTCATTTCTTTTCTCCTTTATAAATTTGTTTTGATTTTACTTATTAAATGTAAACTGTTGCGCTCTTACGCTTCCTTTGCTTCTGCAATCTGCTTAACAACTCTTGCAAAGCTTGAAATAGGTGACTGAATGCTTCCCATGAACTTGGAGATGAGTACGTCTCTTGAAGGGATTGATGCGATCTGCTGGATTGCATCCTTGTCGTAGAATTCGCCTTCAACGATACCGCCCTTGAACTCCATCTTCTTGTATGCCTTGATTGAATCATTCAGAACTCTTGCCGGTGCAGTTGCATCGTCATAGCTGAATGCGAATGCACTTGGTCCGTCGAGGATTTCTGCCAGTGACTCATTGTCAGTTCCGGCAATTGCTCTCTTAACGAGTGTATTCTTGTAAACTGTGTAGTCTACGTTAGCTTCACGGAGCTTTCTTCTCATTTCGTCAGCTTCAGCTACTGTGATACCGATGTAATCGATAACAACTACTGATTCAGCTCTTTCAAACTTATCTTTAATTTCGTCAATAACTACCTGCTTCTGAATATAAGCTTCTTTCATTATTATTGCGTTCTCCTTTCTAAAGATTCTTGGTGAAATCTTTCACCCAGGTACGCTATAAAAAGACCTCGAATGCCGCAGACATCGAGGTCAATATATTTACATTGTACCTCGGTAGGATTGTGTTTTAAGGATTTCTCCTCCTACTGTCTCTGGTTGTTAATTTTCTTATTCGCGTTAATTATCCAATCTTAACAGGGTTAACCTTAACTCCAGGACCCATAGTTGCTGCAACAGTAACGCTTCTCAGGTACTGTCCCTTGGCAGCAGCCGGTTTAGCCTTGATGATGGCACCAAGAAGAGCATTGAAGTTCTCTTCAAGCTTCTCAGGTCCGAATGAAGCCTTGCCGATTGGCACGTGGATAATGTTTGTTTTGTCAAGTCTGTACTCAACCTTACCAGCCTTAGTCTCTTCAATAGCCTTGGCAACGTCCATAGTAACTGTACCTGACTTAGGGTTTGGCATTAAGCCCTTAGGTCCCAGGATTCTACCGAGTCTACCTACAACGCCCATCATGTCAGGTGTTGCGATAACAGCATCGAATTCAAACCAGTTTTCTTTCTGGATCTTCTCTGCCATCTCTTCAGCACCTACGAAGTCAGCGCCTGCAGCTTCAGCTTCTGCTGCCTTAGGTCCCTTGGCGAATACGAGCACCTTCTTGGTTTTGCCGATTCCATGCGGCAGAACGATAGCACCTCTAACCTGCTGGTCAGCGTGTCTTCCGTCTACACCAAGTCTGATGTGACATTCGATTGTTTCATCAAACTTAGCTTTTGCTGTCTTAGTAACAACACTCATTGCATCAGCTACATCAAACAGCTCATGCTTGTCGAAAGCCTTAGCAGCTTCCTGATAATTCTTACCTCTTTTAGGCATTTCATTTCCTCCTTGTGGTTCAGTCGACCCGTCTTAAACCAAGTCTCCCACTTAATTAACCTTCAATAACGATTCCCATGCTCTTAGCAGTACCCTTGATCATTTCTGTTGCTGCTTCAAGGCTAGCTGCGTTTAAGTCAGGCATCTTAATCTTAGCGATTTCTTCAGCCTGTGCATAAGTCAGAGTTGCAACCTTGTTCTTGTTAGGTTCTCCTGATGCATGGTCAATACCTGCAGCCTTCTTCAGCAGTACTGCTGCTGGCGGAGTCTTGGTAATGAATGAGAATGAGTGGTCTGCGTAAACTGTGATTACTACAGGGATAATCATTCCCGGCTGATCCTGAGTTCTTGCGTTGAACTGCTTACAGAAGTCCATGATGTTAACACCATGCTGACCTAATGCAGGTCCAACTGGAGGTGCAGGATTAGCATTACCGGCAGGAATCTGAAGCTTAATGTAGCCTGCTATCTTCTTTGCCATAACAATCTCTCTCCTTTCTTAATATTCCCTACTGGGTCGAATACTGGCGGCGCCGGCGCTAGACCTTGTCGACCTGAGCGAAATCCAGTTCCACCGGGGTATCTCTTCCGAACATTGAAACTCTGGCTCTCAGCGTCTGCTTCTCCATGTTTACTTCCTCAACTTCACCCATGAAGTTTTCGAAAGGTCCATTGATTACTCTCACTGTATCGCCAACTTTCACGTCCAGATCAATATAAATCTTCTCTATGCCCATTCTTCTTACTTCTTCTACAGTAAGAGGAATAGGGTCTGAACCATGTCCAACGAAGCCTGTTACTCCCTGAGTATTTCTAACCAGATACCAGGATTCGTTAGTTACAATCATCTTAACAAGGACATAACCCGGAAACATCTTGCGAGTCTTGACCTTGCGCTGTCCGTTCTTAACCTCAACGCGGTCTTCGGTAGGTACAACGACATCAAGAATCAGATCCTGCATGCCTCTGTTTTCGACGATCTTCTCGATATTAACTTTTACTTTATTTTCGTGACCGGAATAAGTATGGACAACATACCATCTTGCTTCGCCGTCACCTCTCAGGCCTTCAAGACCCTCCAAATCCAGTTTCTTGTTTTCGTTTTCTGACATCGTACCTAAGCTCCCACTTTTACTTTAGAAACAAACAGCTCTGATTGCCGCCAAAACGCCTGAGTCAATACCCCAGAAAAGGAGTGCGAATGCAATACAAGTAGCCAGTACAACAACCGTAAAAGATCCAAGTTCCTTGCTGGTCGGCCATACCACTTTCTTCATTTCGAGTCTGACACCCTTGAAGTACTCAATCAGTCCGCCTCGCTTCTTCTTATTTTTCTTTTCACTCTTTTCTTTCTTAGAGTTGGATTCCTCTTTACTGCTCTTGAGCAGTGCAGATTCATTCCTTTCCTTTGACTCATTAGCCATGGTTATCTCCCTTACTTTGTTTCCTTGTGAACTGTATGCTTCTTGCAGAACTTACAGTACTTCTTTAATTCAATACGGTCAGGGTTGTTCTTCTTTTCCTTCATTGTGTTATAATTTCTCTGCTTGCACTCTGTGCATGCAAGTATAACCTTTACTCTCATTGTATGTTATCCTCCGTTCAACCTAAAATTAAGAGCACCAAAAAAACTGCTCTTTTTCTCGTTTTCATAAAGTCGCTCCATAATTGTATATTAAGGGGTTGTCAAAGTCAATGATTTTCTTGCTTACAATTCATTTTTATTGGCGACTTCTATTCCTGTGAAACGCACGATTGTTTTTCTTTCCTCTGCTAATCGTTTCTTTGCCCCTTCTGCGTCTTCTGCGGCGCTGAATTTCCCGCATTCTCAGTCCGGTTCCCGGATTTCCGCCGGATATCTCATTTTCCTCCGGCATGCTTTCAATTCCGTCAAGAACACTGTCGCTGCCCGGTTTAGCCTGTGCATTGAACACATCAATTACCACACTGCTTTCAGGTGATACATATTCTTTGACCATTTCAAGACAGTTCTCAGGACACTCATAGACACATTCTCCGCAGGTGATACATTTCATCCTGTCAATCAGCCAGCACCCTTCATCTCTTTTTATTATAAGCGCTCCTGAAGGACACCTCCTGCCGCACAGTCCGCAAAGGGTGCACATGGTTTCATCAATTGCAATCGCGCCTCGTGCTCCGTCGACAATGTGAGCGCCGCCGCTTGGGTAGCTGTTTGTCACAGGTGAAGTGAAAAGACTCTTGACAAGCTGTGCGCCTGTTTTAAAAAATCCCATTACAAGCACCTACCTTTCTTTGAGACAGTCATCAATGCCCAGAGTGAGTCTTACCAGTGACTCATCTTCCGGTGAATAATTGACCACACGATACATTATTTTCTCATTTGATTCTCCTGCCTTCCTGATTCCTGCATCCTCAAGAAAAGCTGAACCTTTACCCTTGATATAATACGTGTCCATGCCGTCAGCCTGCTCCACTCTTGCTATCCATTCGCCTTCAATTTTATCCGGCATCTGAGCGCATATGCTTCCTTCCGGCATTTTTTCAGCAGCCTTCCTGACAAGTTTGGCAGACTGAATGACTTCACGCACCTTAACCATGCATCTGGCGTAACAATCACCACCTGTTTCAACTACAGGGCTATAGTCAAGATACTTGTAGGCTCCGTAACTGCCAAGCATTCTTCTGTCATCAGCGATACCGGATCCCTTTGCTCCGGGACCTGTAACACTTGCCTCTCCTGCCTCCTGTTCAGATAGATATCCTAGTCCTTTAAGTCTGCTGATAACCTGCTTATCTGTTTCAAATACCTTCCTGATTTCCTGTGTCTTGATAATTATGTTGTCGATTTCATCCATCACTTCCGGCATTTCTTTGATATTCAGGTCTCGTCTTACACCACCAGCGCAGCACATGGACAGAATCATTCTGTTGCCCGTCAGTTTCTCGAGAATTTCAAGAACATATTCTCTCTCACTCCAGCACATCATGGAAAGCCGGTCGTATCCGATTGCCTCTGCAATTGACGCCAGCCTAAGCAGGTTTTCCTGCATCATGGACAGTTCCATGAGGATGGTTCTGATATACTGTGCCCTGACAGGGACTATGACGTTGCAGGCACCTTCAACGGCCACACAGAATGCCAGACTGTTACCGAATCCGCCTGTACCGTACATCCTTTCTGCCGCGTATACAAGCTGCCTGTAATCCTTATGTTCTGCAAGATTCTGAAATACTGCAGAAGATTCAGTTGTTTCAAACATGCTATTCTTCATCGTCTGCATCCTCCTGCAATTCCGCTTCCTTTTCAATCTGTTCCTTGGCCATCATGATGGCATCAATGAATGCTTCGGGTCTTGCTGCACAGCCTGCAGTGTATATATCGACCGGGATAATGCTGTCTGCTCCTGCCATTATTCCGCGGCATTCGCTGAACAATCCTCCGGTACATGCACATGCTCCCGCAGCGATTACTTTGCTTCCCTTCGGCAGCTGATCATATATCTGCGTAAGCTCATCTGCATTATCACCATCTATAAGACCTGTCACCAGGAGCACATCCGCATATGCAGGGTTGCCTGTATTTCTGACTGCGAGTCTCTCAATATCCCATGCAGGCGACAGGCAGTCCAGGTACTCTGCGTTACAGCCGTCGCATCCGCTTCCATCGTAATGAAATACCCACAATGACTCAGGTCTAAAGCTTCTGACTGCACGAATTCCCCGAGAAGCAGCTGATGGTTTGACACTCTTCAGTTTTGACAAGTCCGGTTTGAATGACATACCATCACCTCCTATACAACTATATATACTACTAAAAGATTTATTACTCCTATAATGAGCGCCGCTGTCCATGACAGCTTAAATGCCCTCTTGTTATCCGCAACAGGGGAGATGTTTTCCAGTATTCCCTGAATGACACATACTATCAGACATGCAGCCAGGCCAACCGGTATCATCCATATTCTGCCGTTGGAAAAGAACAGGAATATGAATCCGTAGAGCACTGTTTTCTCATACCATGATGCTATCTCACACAGTGCAGCGTCCTTCTTGTTAAAAGCGTCCGTGATGCTGTCCATATCGCGCTGATACATTGAATGAGGCATTCTGTAATCAAAGCTTGACTTTCTCAGTTTGCTGCACGGAGATATGATAAATCCGGCGAAAATGCCTATAAGCGGTATGAATCCAACCGGTGAATTCAAAGCAACATCTCTGACATCGAAACTGCCGCAGTAAACATAGAATCCTATTGCTGCCATGAACATCATAGGTGCCGCCGCAACCATTTCGCGAATCAGCCTGTCAGCTCCTATCCTGGCATAATAAGTCCCCGACGTATATGCTGCAAGAACCATAAATACAATGCCCAGACCCATGCACGATATGGCTATCAGCATGTCCATGCCTGCGAAAAACAGTGCGCCCGCGAAAATATGGAAAAAGAGACTTACTTTAACGTAGTAACCCTGCACTCCGCTGTTCTCGTTTCTTCCTTTCTGAAGCAGAGCCATGGTATCCGATAGCGGCTGGAAAATGTCCGCGCCGTTCCTTCCCTGAACTCGTGCTGATGCCTTGCTGCTTATTCCGGTCATAATACCGCCGATAAAAGGTGCCAGCAGTATGAATGCCAACACTGATATAATCATTTGAATAATCATTACAGCACACCTCCCAGCAGTCCTATGAGATTCACAAGAACAAATCCGACGCAGATTACCATCATTGCTGCTGATGCTATGGTGCATATCTTTCTCACTTTGACAACAATGCCGCTCTGCCTCATGGTTTCCACAACATCCTGTCCATGTTCATCTTCCGAATCTTCACTTTCGTTATTGATCTGCGGCCTGATTCCCTTGTATATAGGATATGCAGCAAGTGCCACACCCAGCGAAATCACCAGTGCACCCATAATATTGTCAGTAAGATTGGCTGCCGCCGACATTCCTCCGTATAGGCCTTCCATATAAGGTACCACCATGTATATGGAAATAAGAGGCAGACCCACAACCAGAATTATGATAAGCCATGCATTGGCCTTCATCGGGTTGAATTCCTTAAGATTGATAGGCTCAATACCCTCGGTTACAGCAGTCGAAATGAGAGTTCCCAGCCATCTGGTCCAGTAAAACACTGCCATGGCACCGCTAAAGCATATTACTACAATAAGCAGAATGTTGCCAGTATCTGCAATTGATCCCATGGATTCTCTCTGAAGCAGCACAATAGCGAAAGGCGCTATCATCATTACTAATACCGCCATTACCATGTCCGTCCTGAGTTTCTGGTACTCAGTGCCGGCCAGTATGAGCGGCTTGGCAGCTGTATGAAATATAATGAGCATTATCGCTGCCCATATTGATTCAGAAGTTCCTATGCCGGCACACACCAGTGCAATGCCCATGATGGCACTAGTGGAATCCGCCAGCATCTTTCTTACATTGCCTTCCGTAATGGCGTCCAGTGATGCCATAAAAAATGTCACAGCGCCAGCAGAAATTGACATTAATCCGGCAAAATTAGAAATGCCCATTGCCGGTGCCATCTTGATAATCACAAGCATTCCGCTGTTTACCAAAGTAACAGCCTGAATAAGAGATGCTGTACCCGCACTTGTCACATGCTCCCCATCGTACCATCTCTGGAACGGCATCTGCATTGACCTGATTATTCCTGCAAGCACTATGAATATTGCAGGTACTGCAATCAGATCGCTGTAGACAGTATCTATAAGATTAAGTGTACTGATTTCAACAGTTTCAAAAATTACTCCGGATACAATTATGCCCACCGTGAAACTCAGTCCCGCAGCGGCGTTAAACTCCATCATCCTTGCAGCCAGATCTGCTGCCTTGTCCGTATCTTTCATGATAAGAACGTATGAGCTTACTGTGATTATCGTCCAGAAAAAATACATCAGAATCAGGTTGTCCGCCAATACCAGCCCGTCAACTCCCAGAACGGAAATCATTGCCGGTAGTCCAGAACCTGTTCTCCACATGATTATGGCACCCATAAGACCTGTTATCAGAATCACTGTCGATGCCAGATAATCAATTGTAATGGCCGATACTGATCTTAATTCGCTGCCGAACAACACCACGAAGCACACCAAAACTGCCACCTGCACACCACTTAGCACAGCCGACAGATATTTTTTGTTTTTTATTGCGATTACAGTCATTACCCCACCGGCAATTACTGCCAGCGCTGCGATAACATATGACACAGCCGAATTGCCAAATGCAACGGACATGTCACCCTTAATACCGTGAAATACTGCAAGGGCAACTGATGCCAGCACCAGCAGTGCAACCGGAGGTGTCAGTTTCTGATTTTCGCGTTCACAATAATTAACGCTTTCCATTATATCCTCCTGTGTTCACGTCAATTCAATTCATATCCCCTGAAAACAGAATCAAAGCTGTCTTCTGCCTTCAACCGCCTTAAGAAGTGTTACTTCATCAGCATATTCCAGGTCGCCTCCCACCGGAATTCCGTGTGCAATTCTTGACACCTTGATTCCCGAAGGTTTAATCAGTCTGGCAATGTACATTGCTGTTGCCTCACCTTCGATTGTAGGATTAGTAGCAATGATAAGCTCCTGAACTCTTTCATCCTGCAGTCTCAAAACGAGACTTTTCAGATTGATATCATCAGGGCCTATGCCGTCCATCGGCGATATTGTGCCGTGAAGAACATGATAATATCCCTTGAACTCCCTAATTTTTTCCATCGCAATTACATCTCTGGGGCTCTCCACAACGCATATTACGCTGGGATCCCTGTCAGTATCGCTGCATATGGCACATGGATCCACATCCGTCAGATTGCCGCATACGGAGCAGTAGCGCATCTGTTCCTTAGCTTCCCTTATTGAGTCAGACAGGCGAAAAGCATCCCCGTCGCTCATGGAGAGAATGTGAAAGGCCAGCCGCTGAGCTGTTTTGCCCCCTATGCCCGGTAATCTTGACAGTTCATTTATTAATTTGTTAAGAGGTTTCGGATACTGTCTCATTTCTCAAGTCTCTTGCAATGGTCATTAAAGTCCCGGGATTCCCAGTCCTGCAGTAAACTTGCCCATTTCATTCTGTGAAATCTCTTCCATCTGTCTCAGAGCTTCGTTGGCTGCGACAAGAATCAGATCCTGGAGCATTTCAACATCATCAGGATCTACAACTTCAGGCTTAATCTGAATGTCCTTGATTTCCTTGGTTCCTGCAACGGTAACTGTTACTGCACCGCCACCTGATGAAGCGCTTGTCTCCATTTCGTTAATCTGAGACTGTATTTCCTCCATCTGCTTCTGGACAGCCTGCATCTGCGCCATCTGCTTCTGCATGTTTCCACCGCCCTGCTTAGGTCTTTTACCGGCTCTCATTCCTTTTCCCATTTCATTTCCTCCTGAATATTAGTATTTATTATGTTTAATTAAATCAGTTTACTATTTCAACATCTATGCCCAGCAGCTGGCTGGCCATTCGCGCAGTGTCATCAACCTTGCTGTCATCCTCATGTGTTCCTGCGCCTGCTTCCTGAATTTTCATGTGACGCCTTCTGCCGTCCGTATGCTGTGCCACCAGCTTTTCGATAAGCTCACGATTGTTCTCTGCCATTCTGACCTGGAAAGGTTTGTCAACAATTAGCACAAACTCATTCTCACTTATAGCATCGATATGACCGTCGCTTGCCAGCACATAGAAACTTCCCTTGCCTGCTTCAACATCGTCGAAGACCGATTTCCAGACACTTGCACAGTCGAATTTGCCTGCGCTCTTCTCAGGAGCATCCGAACGTTCCTTCGTGTCATCATTCTGCGGGATGCTCCTTCGTCTGTTATCAGCAGGTGCAGCGGGAGCATTGTTCCTCGCTATCGATACCGGCTGGGCAGAACGCGCCTGGGTATGATCTGCAGCCGAAAGCTTGACTATTGCCAGTTCCAGCAGAATTCTCGGCTGAGATGAATGTCTGGCTTCATTATATAATCTGCTAAGTTCCATGAGAGCATTGTTAATGTCCACAAGCTCTAGAACCTGACTCTGCCTCCTGATACGATCAATATTCTCCACAGACATGTTAATGACTTCCTGCGGGTTGTCAATGAACTTGGTCATGAGCAGGTTTCTGAAGTGATTTGTCCAGTCTCTTATGAACTGTTTCACATCTTTGCCGTCCTCAAGAACGTGAGCAGCAAACACCAGTGCGTCAGCCGTCTTGCCCCTGCGGACCAGGTCCGTCAGTTCCACGAAAACCTCTTCACCCGATGCTCCCAGAAAATCCAGTACATCTTCGGCAGAAACTTCAGTATCGCCTCCCGCAATGCACTGGTCCAGAATACTGAGGCCGTCACGTACAGAACCATCCGCATTGGCGGCAATGATTCGCAATGCATCTTCAGATACTGCAATGCCCTTACGCGAACAGATATCGGCCATGCCGCGGATAAGCAGATGCTCCGGCACTCTTTTGAAATCAAGGCGCATGCATCTGGATAGAATTGTAGCTGGCAGTTTATCCGGTTCAGTTGTTGCAAGTATGAAGGTTACATACTCCGGAGGCTCTTCAAGTGTCTTAAGCAGCGCATTGAATGCTCCCGTCGAAAGCATGTGCACTTCATCTATTATATACACCTTCTTCCTGCCGGCTGCAGGTGGGTACTTGATGCTCTCTCTAAGTTCACGAATATTGTCAACGCCGTTGTTCGATGCTGCATCTATCTCGATTACATCCAGGAACCTGCCGTCTCTTATGGCCGTACATGCAGGACACTGACCGCACGGCCTCACACCTTCCGATGTGCAGTTAAGACCTTTGGCAAGGAGTCTTGCCGTAGTCGTCTTGCCTGTTCCTCTGGTCCCGCAGAAAAGGTATGCATGACTTGTGCTGTCTGTTTCTATCTGGTTCTTTAGTATTCGCACTATGTGTTCCTGACCCAGCATCTCGCTGAACACTTCAGGTCTGTATTCTCTGTATAGCGCTCTGTACATCACTACCTCCAATATACAAATTGCCCTTTGAAAGCTCCGCAGGCGTTGGAGAAGGCGAATCTGCGGCACATAAGAGCATCCACTTATTGCTGCTTCCTTCCGGACCTGACAAGGTTCGCGGCGTCCTATTGCGCAGGACCCAAACCATGCAAGCAGAGCCATCAAAGGGCAAATTTATACCCTATGATTATAGTCGCCGCGGCACACTCAGTCAAGAGCTGAACGGCTTAATTTATTATATCACAATTATAAAAGAGATATCTTCATTTTTATCAAGAAAGAGTATATAATGAACGATAACAGCACATTGTCATCAATTGACAATTCTGGTTTTGAAGTATTCGACAATAAATTCGCAATCTATCCTTAATCCTTCGGGATTAAATCTTAACACAATCAAAACACCGGGCCTGGCTCCCGGTGTTTTGATATCCGAAAAACGGGGAATTGTGCTTACTTCTGCTCCCCGTTATCACAATTAACGTGTTATTCACTTTTGCATACCACCTTATACAGCTCATCTGTCTCAGGCGGTTCAACCGGTAAAAGTTCACCTTCTGCTTTCATCATTACGCCGAAATCGCGAGATTTAATTCTTCCCACTGCAGAGATTGGCACACCTATTTCATCCATGGCATCAGTGAGTTGCTGAACTTTGTCCTCTGCTACGATTATTACCATCGAGCCACTGGAAATAAGTCTCAGCTCATTTATCCCGAAATGCCTGCATACTTTCACAGTCTCAGGTTCTACAGGAACGGCACTGCAGTCAAGTTCAGCTCCAACGCCTGCAATCTGGCACATTTCCCATACTGCGCCCAGCACTCCCCCTTCGGTAATGTCGTGCATTCCGTGAGTTCCGACTCTGCCGGCAGCAACTCCTTCTTTGACAACACTGACTCTGTCTAGAAATGATACTGCACGTTTAATCTCTTCTTCAGTCAGTACGCCTTCCAGCTGACTGGCGTAGTCTCCGGCAATAATTCCTGTTCCTTCAAGTCCCACAGACTTGGTAATCATGATGAAATCCCCTTCTTCCATCAGGTCACCTGTCTGAGATGTATCTGCAGGTGCTTTACCTATTGCTGTTGATACGATAACCGGCTGGTTTACAGAAGGTGTTATCTCTGTATGGCCGCCGATTATTTCAACGCCCACTTCTGATGCAGTATCTGCAGCCTGCCCCATTATTTCAGCCACGTCCTCTTCTGTAGTGCCTTCAGGCAGCATTACCGCAAGCAGTATTCCGAGCGGCTGCACACCGTTTGATGCAATATCATTGCATGTGATGTGAATGGCCAGTCTTCCCACTTCACTTGCTGCCGCTGTAATCGGGTCAGTAGACATGATGCAGTCAAAATCCCCGTATGACACGACTGCACAGTCTTCCCCGATGCCAGGACGCACCTTAACATCATCGTTTCTGTATTTTATCTTCTCGAAGACCAGCGACTTAAGCAGATCGCTGTCAAGTTTCCCTGTCTTTAACATACCCTACCCTTTCAACATTTCCAGGAACTGTTCCTCAGTAATTATCTGAACACCCAGTTCCTTGGCTTTTTTGTTCTTGCCTGAATTAGAATTAATATCATTATTAATGAGATAGCTTGTTTTGGCAGATACACTGCCCGATGTTCTGCCGCCGGCTTTCTCTATTGCTTCTTTGACCGCATCTCTGTTGGCGAAATGGTTCACCTTGCCGGTAATAACGAATGTCATGCCGTTGAGAATTCCTTCTGAATTGTCGTCAAACTCCTCATTAATGCGAAGCACTTCTTCAAGATGATCCACTTTGGCGCTGTTTGCAGGATTTTCAAAAAAAGCTGCATACCCTTTGGCCAGCACTTCACCTACCCCGTCTATGTTCATCAGCTCACTCTCAGTCAGATTCCTGATCTTTTTCCAGCTGTTCCTGCATTCGCGGGCAATCACTTTAGCGTTGGCTGTGCCTATGCCCGGAATACCAAGGCTGTTAAGAAGTCTGTCCGGAGTTGTATCCGCCGCTGCTTCTGCTGACGCAATCAGATTCTCATATGATTTCCTGCCGAACCCTTCCATGGCAACGATTCTGTCTTCATACCCTGCCAGCTTAAAAAGATCCGCAGGTTCTGTCACCATGCCCTCGTCCACAAGTTTCTCGAGAGTCGCTTCTGACAGACCGTCTATGTTCATCGCATTTCTTCCGGCGAAATGAGCGAAGCTCTTTATCTTTTTAGCAGGACAGTCTTCATTCACACAGAACAGAGTCTCCACTCCGTTATCATTTCGGAGCACCGCTTCACCTCCGCACACCGGGCACCGGTTCGGAATGTTCATGCCGCCGCTCTGTGTCAGGTTTTCCGCAATCTGCGGTATTATCATATTAGCCTTGTATACTGTAATCCTGTCGCCTGTTCCCAGCTTAAGCTGTCTCAGGATGCTCACGTTGTGGACAGATGCTCTGCTCACAGTCGTCCCCTCAAGCTCCACCGGTTCAAAAACTGCAATAGGGTTAATCAGCCCTGTCCTTGATGGACTCCATATTATTTCTTTAAGGATTGTCTCCCTGATTTCGTCCCGCCATTTAAAAGCCATCGAATCTCGCGGAAACTTGGCAGTCTGTCCCAGGGATTTCCCGTATTCAATGTCATCATATATCAGAACAAGTCCGTCAGAAGGCAGATAATAGTCGACTACCTTCTCCTGATATCTGCTGATTTCTTCAATAATGCTGTCACTGTTCACCTTGGCATATTCGACTGTTTCGAATCCAAGAGAGCTGAGATATTCCAG
>JALEUQ010000012.1 GCA_022780965.1 Clostridiales bacterium | reverse complement strand
TGGTATATTACTTGGGTAGTAAAGAAGAAGTTATCCGCTTCTCACCTCGAGGCGAAGGTTACCGGGGTTAATATTTTCCACTGATGAGACCAGGGTCTATTTGTGTGAATTCGGAGCGGATACTCATATCCGCTTTTTTATTTGTTTTGGAGGTGTAAGACAATTAGCAAGGAAGCACTCATCAACGAAGAAATTCGTGCGAAGGAACTTAGAGTTCTCAGTGGGGATGGAGAACAGCTTGGCATTATGAGCAGGCAGGAAGCGCTGGATCTGGCAGAAGAGAAGAAGCTTGATCTGGTATGCATTGCCCCTAAGGCGAACCCGCCGGTATGCAGGATTCTCGACTACAGCAAGTATAAGTACGAGATGAAAAAAAGAGAAAAGGAAGCCAAGAAAAAGCAGAAGACTACAGAAGTGAAGGAAATCAGGCTTTCAACTTTCATTGAGGATCACGATATCATGGTTAAGGCCAAGACAGGCGGCAAATTCCTCAAGAACGGAGATAAACTGAAAGTCAGCCTCAGATTCAGAGGCCGTGAGAGAGACTATGTAGCAAGAGGTATGGAAGTCATGGACAAGTTCGCAGAGGCTGTTGCTGATGTGAGCGTTGTTGAGAAGAAGCCTAAGTTCGAGGGTAGAAGCTTAACCATGGTACTTGCACCTAAGGCAGATAAATAAGCAATAAATTTACAGGAGGATTGTTACAAATGGCAAAGAATAAGATGAAGTCTCACAGAGGCGCAATGAAGAGATTCAAGACAACAGGTTCAGGAAAAGTAAAGAGAAATAAAGCATATAAGAGCCATATCCTTACTAAGAAGAGCCAGAAGAGAAAGAGAAATCTCAGAAAGGCAACAACTTTATCAAGTGCAGATCTGAAGAGAATTAAGTCAGTACTTAATGTTTAGTAGCAGGGAGGTAATAAAATGGCAAGAGTAAAGAAGGGCGTAAACGCACATAAGAGACATAAAAAAGTATTAAAGATGGCTAAGGGTTACTACGGAGCTAAGAGCAAGCAGTATAGAGCAGCTAAGCCTGCAACTATGAGAGCTCTCCGTTCAGCTTACGTAGGCAGAAAGAACAAGAAGAGAGAATACAGAAGACTGTGGATAGCAAGAATCAATGCTGCTGCAAGAATGAACGACATTTCATACAGCAGACTGATGGACGGACTTAAGAAGTCAAACATCGAAATCAACAGAAAGATGCTTTCAGAAGTAGCAATCAGCGATCCTGCAGCATTCGCACAGCTCTGTGAGACAGCTAAGAAGGCTCTGTAAATTAAGCATTGCATATATATGAATTTGTGCTCGGGAAATCAGCTGATTTTCCGAGTATTTTTTTATCCGTAACCCTTGCAATTATGAAGGGTTCGGGGTATTATATGACCAATGAATAAAAATACATTGAATAACATAAAAATACGAAATTGGAGGAACCATGAAATTCAAAGTGTTTGTTGACGGAGGAGAAGGCACCACAGGCCTTAAGATACATGAATACTTCGCAAGAAGAGATGATATTGAAGTTCTTAGCATTGACAGCGATAAGAGGAAAGATCTTGAAGAAAGAGTATCACTGATTAGTCAGGCAGATGTTTCTTTTCTCTGTCTTCCTGACAGTGCAGCAAGAGAGATAGCAGCGGCAGCGCCAAAAGATGCGAGAATTCTCGATACGTCGACAGCACACAGAACCAGCGAGGAATGGGTATACGGAATGCCTGAAATCTCGGCTTCAAGGCGTAACGAAATCAGAGACGGCAGCAGAGTAGCGGTGCCGGGCTGCCATGCTACAGGTGTGATAATGCTGATTAAACCGCTGATTGAGTACGGACTGGTAAGCAGAGATTATCCTTTTGCAGCTGCGTCTTTGACAGGATACAGCGGTGGAGGCAAGAAGATGATAGCACAATATGAAGCTGGCGGTGACAAGGCTCTTGAGAGTCCTAGACAGTACGGCATCACCCAGTCTCATAAACATCTTCCGGAGATAATGGCTGAGACGGGCATCAGCAATGCTCCTGCTTTCATGCCGATTGTTGCCAATTACTTCAGCGGAATGGAGGTAACAGTTCCCATTCAGGGATGCAGAGCAACCTGCAGTGAAACTCTTGATGCTTTCAAGGAGTTCTATAAGGGACAGAAGCTGGTTTCGGTTGCAGACAGTCTTGATGAAGGCGGATTCATTGCGGCCAACAGAATGGCAGGAACCAACAGACTGGAGATAACAGTAGCAGGAAATGACGAAAACATGCTTCTGATTGCAACATATGATAATCTGGGCAAGGGAGCATCGGGAGCAGCAGTTCAGAACATGAATATAATGCTTGGAATAGATGAAGAGAAAGGACTTGTGTAAATGATTTTGGAAAACGGAGGAGTATGCAGCCCTAAAGGATTCAAAGCTGCAGGAGCGGCAACAGGAATCAAAGCCGGAAACTCAGGGCTGGACATGGCGCTTATTGTAAGTGATGTAATGTGCAGCGCAGCAGCTGTATATACACAGAACAAAGTGTGCGGAGCACCGATTACTGTAACACGCAGGAATATTGCAGACGGCAGAGCACAGGCAGTAATATGCAACAGCGGAAATGCCAATACATGTGCTCCCGGCGGCATCGAGCTTGCTGAGAAGGTGTGTGAAATGACAGGTGATGCACTCAACCTTAAGGCTGAAGATATAGTGGTGGCATCAACAGGTGTAATCGGACAGAAACTGAACATAGAACCATTTGAGAAGGGTATCCCAATGCTTGCGGACATGCTTTCCGCAGAAAATGGACAGAAGGCAGCTCAGGCGATAATGACTACTGATACAGTGCCTAAGTCAATTGCCGTTGAGTTCCAGATTTCCGGAGTGACATGCACCATAGGCGCAATTGCCAAGGGAAGCGGAATGATAAATCCTAATATGGCAACCATGCTTTCATTTATTACTACTGATACTGCAATAACTTCTGAAATGCTTCAGAAGGCGCTCAGTGAAGATATTAAGACAAGCTACAATCAGATATGCGTTGATGGAGATACTTCGACCAATGATACTGTAGCAGTGCTTGCCAACGGACTTGCAGGCAATCCTGTTATTGACGGCGAAGGTGAAGACTTCGATGCTTTCTGTGAAGCTCTCAATCAGGTGACTGTTCACATTGCCAGATGTCTGGCAAGAGACGGAGAAGGGGCCACCAAGCTGATTGAGTGTAACGTGGAGGGAGCACCTGATGACAGAACTGCACAGATCATCAGTAAATCGGTAATCGCATCTGATCTGCTCAAGGCTGCTGTCTTCGGCGCAGATGCCAACTGGGGACGCGTGCTCTGTGCCATAGGATATGCTCAGGGTGATTTCTCTGCAGATAACATTGACGTATCAATGTCATCAAGGGCAGGCAGTGTACTGGTATGTGCAGGTTCAAGACATAACCTGTACAGCGAGGAAGAAGCGAGCAGAATTCTTTCTGAGGAGGAAATTGTGATTGACGTGAACATGAACCAGGGCAGCGGCAAGGCCACAGCATGGGGATGCGATCTGACATACGACTACGTTAGAATAAATGGTGATTACAGGAGTTAAAAATGATTTTTAAAGACAGAGACATGCAGGAACTGCTGGGCAAAGCCGAGGTGCTCATTGAGGCGCTGCCATACATAAGACGTTTCAACAGAAAAATAATGGTCGTAAAGTACGGCGGGAGCGCAATGATTGATGAAAGTCTCAAGCAGAGCGTAATTGAGGACGTTGTGCTTCTTAAGCTTGTAGGTTTCAAACCGATTATTGTACACGGCGGCGGCAAGGAAATCAGCAGATGGATTGACAAGGTGGGAATGGAAACTGAATTTGTTGACGGGTTTAGGAAGACGGATGAGGCTACAATGGAAGTGGCGGAGATGGTGCTTGGCAAAGTTAACAAGGATCTGGTTACCAATGTTCAGATGCTGGGCGTGCGCGCAGTGGGAATCAGCGGTAAAGACGGAGGCCTGTTCAAGGTGGCAAAGAAGACGCCGAACGGCAAGGACATAGGTTTCGTTGGAGATATTCTTGATGTTGATACCAAGGTTCTCAGAGACCTGATCAAAAAAGATTTCCTGCCGATTGTATTTCCGGTGGGAATGGATGAAGACGGCAACACATACAATATCAATGCAGACGAAGCGGCAAGCGCCATAGCTGAAGCTCTGGAAGCTGAAAAATTAGTATACCTTTCTGATGTAGAAGGTGTTAGAATGAATCCTGACGATGCGGATTCGGTAATATCAGAACTTTATGTTGGTGAAGCACAGAAACTAATAGGAGAAGGTGTAATCAAGGGTGGAATGCTGCCTAAGATAAGCAACTGCATTTCTGCTATTGAGAACGGTGTTTCGCGAATTCACATTATGGATGGACGAATTCCTCACAGTCTTCTTCTGGAGATTTTTACCAACAAGGGAATCGGAACCGCAATTATAAAAGAAAGAGAGGACAGATTCTTTGATGAATTTGACGAAGAGTGAAATTAAAAAGCTGGACAAGGAATATATCGTAGGAACTTATAATCGTTATGATCTTGCAATAGATCACGGCAAGGGGGCACGATGCGTTTCTGTTGACGGCAGAGAATACATTGATTTTACATCGGGTATCGGTGTTAACTGTCTGGGATATTGCGATGAAGGATGGGTTGGTGCTGTTATTACTCAGGTAATGAAACTGCAGCACTGTTCAAATCTGTTTTATTCAGAGCCTCAGGTTAAGGCAGCTTCAATGCTGGTGGAGAAGACCGGCATGAGCAAAGTCTTCTTCGGAAACTCAGGGGCTGAGGCAAATGAAGCGGCAATTAAGACTGCCAGGAAGTACGGTACACAGAACAAGGGCGATAACTGCAACAAGATTATTACACTTGTAAACTCGTTCCACGGCAGAACAATTGCGACAATCACGGCAACAGGACAGGACAATTACCATAAGTACTTCACACCTTTCCTGGATGGGTTCCTCTACTGTCCTGCCAATGACATTGATACTCTTAAGAGTCTGATCTCAGATGATGTGTGTGCCATCATGATGGAAATGGTTCAGGGCGAAGGCGGAGTTCTTAATCTTGATGAGGAGTTTGTACAGGCGGCTGCTTCAATCTGCGCCGACAAAGACATCCTGTTCATCGCTGATGAGGTGCAGACAGGAATCGGCAGAACGGGCAGACTTTTCGCTTATGAACATTTCGGCATCAAGCCTGATATTGTAAGTTTTGCCAAGGGTATCGGCGGTGGACTGCCTATTGGTGGAGCACTCTTCGGCCCTAAAACCTGCAATGTGCTCCAGCCGGGAGATCACGGTACAACTTACGGAGGCAATCCTGTGGCGACTGCAGGAGCAGCATACATCCTCGGGAAGATGGACGATGAGTTCCTGAAGGAAGTTGAGGCAAAGGGGGAGTATATCAGAGAAGCGCTTCTCAAATGTCCGAAGGTAAAAAGTGTCAGCGGAATGGGCCTCATGCTGGGTGTTGCAATTGAAGGCAAGACTGCTTCGGAAGCCGTGAAAACAGCTCTTGAGAAGGGTCTAATGGCCTTGACAGCCAAGGACAAGATTCGTCTGCTGCCGCCTCTGACAATTACGAAGGAAGAAATTGATGAAGGCGTAGCTATTCTCATTGAAGCAATTGAATGCTAACTGAAGGGATGGGGACAAACATGAAAAAAGGATTAATTGCAGCTCTCTGCCTTATTATGATTATGACTCTGGGAGCATGTGGATCAGGAACGGGCTCCATGTCCTATGATGACTACAACCTTGATGAGTATATAGAAGTCGGTCAGTACAAAGGTCTTGAAGTGAAGCCTTACGTTGTATCGGTTTCACAGGATGAGGTTGATGCGGCAATAGAGAAGACTCTTGAAAGCTCCAAGAAAGAAAAGAAACTGTCTGACGGCACAGTGCTGAAGAAGGGGGATATTGCCAACATTGACTATGTCGGCAGAATTGACGGTAAAAAGTTCGACGGCGGTTCGGCTCAGGGAACTGATCTTGAGCTTGGAAGCGGTACATTCATTGACGGTTTCGAAGATGGACTGATAGGTAAGAAAATCGGCGAGACTGTGGATTTGAATCTGACTTTCCCTGAGAATTACGGTACAAAGAAATATGCAGGCAAAGATGCTGTATTCACTGTAACAATAAATTCTGCTACAAGGAAGGTGGCTATGACCGAGGAGGAATACGTAAAGTCCAAGGGAGATTATAAATCTGTTGAGGATTACCGCAAGGCAGTGAAGCGCAAGCTGAGAAACGAGAAGGAAGAGACTGCCATGGAGGATCAGAAAAAATCTCTCTGGTCTGATGCCATCGAGAATACAAAAGTTATCAAGTATCCGGAAAGAGAAGTGAAGGCATACGAGGAATTCAACAGTGCTCAGATAGATACAGCGGCAGCCAACTATGGGGTGAGCCGTGAGGAGCTGCTCAGCCAGTACGGATTCAAAGGCGAAGATGATTTCGCATCGGTTAATGAAGACAGCAGCAAACTGCGTGTCAAGCAGGAAATGATGGCTGTATACATTGCTAATAAGGAAGGCATAACATATTCTGATAAAGAAGCGGAAACCATGCTTCAGAATCTCAAAGATTCCGGATTTGACGAGGAGTCAATCAAGGAGCAGACTGGAAGAACCGTGGAGGATTACATACACGTGGAACTTTTGTACGAAAAGGTTCTTGACTTCCTGCTCGATAATGCAAAGATAAAGGGCACTGCCAAATCATATTAATTCAAGAAAACTAATAAAAATTAATGTAAAAATATTGCAATCGTGTTACTGCCTGTGATAGTATGTTTCTGTTGCAGGCAGCAACTGCTATTATTTAACTATTTTTATTGATTCTCTGGAGAGTCTCATATGAGCGCCGAAGGTGTAAGCATGCGGTAATGGAGACGCATGTGATCTCTCAGGCAAAAGGACAGAGTATATTGCGTATATTTAGTCCACTCCAGAAGTCGATACACAGTATCGGCTTTTTTGTTGTTTTCAATAGACAGGAGGGAAAAATGAAAGATTTATCATTTACAGCTATTTTGGATCAGATTGACGGAGTCGTATGGGGCGTGCCCATGATAATCCTGATCATGGGTACAGGCATACTGCTTACCATCAGACTTAAAGTGATGCAGTTCGGCAAACTTGGACTGGCTCTTAAGTACATGGTAAAGAATGAGTCGGACGGCGTCGGTGAAGTAACAAGCTTCGGAGCACTGTGTACGGCTCTTGCGGCCACCATAGGTACAGGAAATATCGTCGGTGTTGCAACAGCTGTAGTTGCAGGCGGTCCCGGCGCCCTTTTCTGGATGATTCTGGCGGCATGCTTCGGAATGGCTACTAAATACTCGGAAGGTCTTCTGGCTGTCAAGTTCAGAGTTGAGAGACCTGACGGCAAGTTCCTGGGCGGTCCGTTCTACTACATTGAGAAGGGAATGGGCAGCAGATGGACATGGCTTGCCAAACTATTTGCCATTTTCGGAATTGGCGCCGGACTTCTGGGTATCGGTACAATTACTCAGGTTAACGGTATTGCATCAGCGACGAAGACATTTTTTGACCCTGACATGCAGCATACAGTGACTCTGTTCGGAACTGAGTACTCAATCGTAACAGTGATTACAGCCGTTGTAGTGGCATTCTTCACTGCACTTGTAGTCATTGGCGGACTTAAGCGAATTGCAAGTGTAACTTCCGTTATTGTTCCGTTTATGGCTATCATATATGTTGTGGTATGTCTGGCAATCATCTTTTACAACATCAAAGAAGTGCCTGAAGCAATTGTCAGAATCGTTGAGAGTGCATTCGGCATCAGAGCTGTAGGCGGAGGTGCACTTGGCGCAATGCTGATTGCTATGCAGAAGGGTATTGCGAGAGGAATTTTTTCTAACGAAGCAGGTCTAGGTAGTGCTCCTATTGCAGCAGCTGCTGCTCAGACGAAGGAGCCTGTTAGACAGGGTCTTGTAACAATGACAGGAACATTCATCGACACTATATGCATCTGTACAATGACAGGCCTTGCCATCATGACAACAGGCGCATATGATACTGCACTGGCTAATGGTCTTGAAGGCGTTGAAGTTACTGCGGCGGCATTTTCTGCAGGACTTCCTTGGGCATCATCAATCGGATCATTAATACTCATGGTATGCCTTGCATTCTTTGCATTTACAACAATTCTGGGCTGGGATTACTACAGCGAAAGATGTCTCGAATACCTTACAGGCGGTAACGACGGAATCGTTAAGGGATACAGATGGCTGTACATTTTCGCAGTTCTCATCGGTCCGTTCCTTACAGTATCGGCAGTATGGACCATCGCGGATATTTTCAACGGACTTATGGCAATTCCAAACCTGATTGCGCTGGTGGCATTAAGCGGTGTAATCGTTGCAGAAACCAGAAGCTATTTCGACAGAATGAGCAGGAATCAGCTATAATCAAATATTATTCATACATGTGCGGGGCTGTCCAGTATGGGCAGCCCTTAGCTGTGTCCGGTGTTCCGGTGCAGGAAGGGGCATTTCGCCGGCGTCCATACACAAGAAATGAAGATGTCCATACACAAGAAATGAAGGTGACTGGACAAACAACACTATATATAGTATGATATTTGAAAGCTACACGGGAAGTTCAAGGAGGAAGAAGTCATGAGATGCCCATATTGTGAGAACGAGGACAGCAAAGTTATCGATTCAAGACATACTGAAGATGGTCGTGCCATAAGAAGAAGACGCGAATGCGAATCCTGCGGCAAGAGATTCACTACCTATGAGAAAATCGAAGAGATGATTCTGATGGTAATCAAGAAGGACGGCAGGAGAGAAGCTTTCGACAGAAACAAACTTCTTAACGGGATTATCAGAGCGTGCGAGAAACGTCCGGTTTCGATAAGCGATATGGAGAAGATTGTTGATGAGATTGAACGTGGACTGAACAACATGATGGAGAAGGAGATTGACAGTACCTTCATTGGCGAGCTGGTCATGGAAAGACTCCGTGATCTTGACGAAGTGGCATACGTTCGCTTCGCCAGCGTGTACAGACAGTTTACGGACGTAAACACCTTTGTTGCTGAAGTTGAGAAGCTTCTGGTAAATAAGAAGAATTAAGGACGAGAGAATTAAGATGAAAGAGATTTACAGAATTGCTATTGACGGACCCAGCGGTGCAGGCAAGAGCACCATTGCCAAGGCGGTAGCTGCAAGACTGGGCATTGACTATATTGACACTGGAGCCATGTACAGAGCTGTGGGATACAAGGTGAAAGCAAAGGGTATAGATGCTGATGACGAGGCGGCGCTTGAAAGCCTGCTCAATGAGACGGATATCGACTTCAGGAAGGGAGATATCATACTCGACGGCGAAGTGATCAATGACAAAATCAGGACTCCTGAGATTTCGAAGATGGCATCAATAGTATCGGCCAAGGGTCCTGTGAGAGCCAAACTTGTTGATATCCAGCGTGCGATGGGTACCAGGAAGAGCATCATAATGGATGGCAGAGATATCGGAACCAACGTCTTGAAGGATGCTGAATACAAGATTTTTCTTACGGCGTCAGTAGAGGAGCGTGCCGATAGAAGATACCGTGAGCTGGTAGCAAAAGGTCAGGATGTAAATTATGATGACATTTGTCGTGACATTGCAGCCAGAGACCACAGTGACCGCACAAGAGAACTGAATCCACTGAGAAAGGCTGACGATGCAGTGGAACTTGACACAACGGGACTTGATATCGAGCAGGTAGTCGCTGAGGTGATGAACATCGTGAGAGCATGTGATTAATGGGAGCACGTGACTAAAGTAAGAATTATTAGGCGACAGATGCAGCAGGAAACTGCTGCATTTTTTGTATTTTTGAGGTGCTGATTTTTACATGGTTTTAACCAGTCGCTGATTTTGGATTTTACAATAATGAAGTGGATGCTGCCGGTACATTTATTGTGCCGACAGCATTCATTGGGTCTCCAAAGTTTCTTGGGTTTATCCGATTTTGCGGACAAAGTTGACAGCACAGCAACATGATGGTAAAATATGGAAATAACAAACAGCGTAATGTGCGGGACAGACAAAGGGTAATTGAGATGAAGATTAACGATATGCCGGTTCAGGAAAGACCGAGAGAAAAACTTTTTAAATACGGCAAGGAGAGTCTAAGCATAACAGAACTGGTAGCAATCCTTATCGGAACCGGGTCCAGAAACAAATCTGCAGTAGAGCTGGCGGCCATGATAGCTGCAGGCAAAGGGAGAGGACTGGGCTTTCTGGCTGAATGCACACCTGAAGAACTTATGTCAATGGAAGGTGTGGGCAGAGCCAAAGCCTGTGAACTTCTGGCTGCTGTAGAACTTGGGCGAAGAATGGCGGTCATGTCTCCGGACAAGAGAGACCGGATTGCCACTGCAGAAGATGTGGCAAGACTTTTCATGGAGAAGATGAGACACTATAAAAAAGAACATTTTGTCAGCCATCTTATTAACTCCAAGGGCGAGGTCATCGAAGAAGTCACAGTGTCAATTGGCGATTTGAACTCGAGCACAACTCACCCGCGGGAGGTTTTCGTGGAGGCGGTCAGGCGGAGTGCAGGTTCTGTGATTTTCGTTCATAACCACCCATCGGGTGATCCGGCCCCCAGTGAAGCGGATCTTGATACTACGTCGAGACTGGTTCAGGTGGGAATGCTCCTGGGTATTCCGGTACTGGATCATATAATCATCGGAGACGGCAGATATGTTAGTCTGAAAGCGGAAGGCCATATGTAATAACCAATGCCGGACGTACTGAGAGGCTGAACTGTAAAAAGTATCCAACCTTGTCAGTTAACTCTTGACTTTGTTTGAAAAAATATGCAAACTAAAATAGAAATAGTTTATTTTGTTTGGCAGGGGAAGCATACAATGAGTCAAGTGATACTGGTATCATCAGGTAAGGGCGGCACTGGCAAGACCATGTTTACCGTCAATATGGGGGCAATGCTGGCATCTAAGGGTGCCAGGGTTATTTTA
>JALEUQ010000123.1 GCA_022780965.1 Clostridiales bacterium | reverse complement strand
GCCTGTATCTTCTGGGTTGGTGAACATGATTCCGGCAATTCTTTCGCCGTATTCTTCAACCAGCGCCTTCAGTGCGTTAAGGTCAGGATAGCCGCTTTCGTCAGGCATGAGTGTTGCTACCTTAAAGCCTGCAGTTGCAGGAGTAGCACCATCACATGGATGTGAGAAGATAGTTGTGATTACGATATCCTTCTTGTTAAGGTTGCCGTGTGCTGCGTGGTATGCTCTGATTGTGCAGGCATTGGTGTATGTAGCGTGTGAACCGCCGCCTGGCTGGAATGAAACCTTGTACATTCCCGAGATTGCCTTGATGTACTGTTCCAGATTGTAGATAAGTTCCAGGATGCCCTGAATGGTCTCAACAGGCTGGTTAGGGTGAACGTCTGCCAGCTTGGTGTGATTGGCCAGCTGTTCGTTTACCTTAGGACTGTATTTCATTGTGCATGTACCTTCGCCAATGTCTGATGCCAGGTCCATACCCATTGTTTCCTGTGAAAGTCTGAGCCAGTGCTGCAGAACGTGATACTGGTCGATTTCTGGAAGCTTAGGTGCTGATTTTCTTCTTGCACCAGCTGGAATAAGTGATGCTGCATCGCCCACAGCTTCAACTACAGAGTCTGGTGAAAGTGGAGGAAGAATACCTCTTGATCCTGGAACGCTCTGTTCCATAATGAGAGGTTCGTCCCAACTTGCTGCATGATATCTTCTAAGTTTAACGTCGCTCATCTTAACAAACCTCCTTCAGTGCTTCTACCAGTTCCTTGATATCTTCTACTGAGATAACTTCTGTTACGCAGTACAGTGCACTCTGTCCCATTTCTGGGTATTTATCGCTAAGATCAATACCGCCGAAGATTCTCTTTCCTTCTAATGCCTTGTTGATTTCTGCTACTGTCTTGCCAGTACCATCGAAGTTTACAACGAATTCCTTGAAAGTGCTGTTGAATCTGGTTGTTACGCCGGGAACTGTTTCGATCATCTTCTTGGCATAGTTTGCATTCTGTACTAATGTTTCGCCTATTTCAGTCATGCCCTGAGGTCCCATAAGTGACATGTATACAGCTGCTGCGATAGTCCACAGACCTGATGCTGTACCTACCCAGTCCTTACCTTTGTCTCTGGCTTCGTATGAAGTTCTTTCTGGAAGCATTTCTGCATAGCCGAACTGTCCGTCTACTGTTTCTACGCAGGTGTAGAATGCCAGAGGACATTCGCTCAGGTACTTCTCTTCGTCCTTCATTGCAATGAATCCGGACTGGCCGCCGCCGCAGTACATGTGTACACCCAGTGACTGCAGGTCGCCGCAAATGATGTCAGCACCATAGTTTGCAGGAGCTTCGAGTACTCCAAGTGAAATAGGGTCAACGCCGACGATTGCTACTGCGCCTGCCTCGTGAGCTGCTGCACAGATAGCTGCTGGATCTGATTCGATGTTTCCGAAATATCCAGGCATTTCGAAGTAAACACCGGCAGTCTTGTCACTGAGCTTTGACTTCAGGTCTGCCATATCCATGTTGCCTGTTTCTGGGTCGTATGCCACAGGAATGATGTGAACACTGCCGTTCATTTCTTCAGGCTGACACTGGGTCTTCATTACAGCAAGCCTGTCAGGGCTGATCTGTGAAGGAACGAGAACTTCGTTTCTTCCTGTGATTCTTGATGCCATTCTCAGTGAGAATCCTGCTGCTGTTGCCCAGTCGTAGATAGGTTCGCTTACTGCTTCAACACCGCAGAGTTCGCCCATCATTGAATAGAACTCGAATCTGGCCTGGAACTTGCCTAGGTCTGAATATGTGCCGCCGCAATATGCTGTAACGAATTCAGCTCTGTTTACTACTTCGTCAACTACTGCAGGCACATAGTGATTCCAGCAGCCGCCGCCAAGGTAGCTTGTATATTCTTTGCATGTTACGTTCTTGCCCAGCATTTTTTCAACATGCGCTTTCAGTTCTGCTTCTGAGCCAAATGCTTCAGGCACGTCCAGCTTTTCTCTGAATCTGAGCTTTTCTGGAATTACTGCGTAAATTTCTTCTATATCCTTTATTCCGATGAAGTCCATCATTTCCTTTCTTACTTCAGGAACTGAGTTTGGAATATAAGGATGTACCAGGGGTCTCTTTGCCATTTATTACTCCTTCCGCTTAATACATTAACTTATGATTAATAAACGCGTTTTTTCTTTGTGGGTATTTGTATGTGCAAAGGGTGTGCCAAAACTGACCGCCGGGAATGTCCGGGAACTATGGAAAGCCTGGGAACCTTAGAGTTTCAATGCAAGATTCCGTACGAACCGGATGTTGTAAAAAGTATGTGGGGAGTATTCGGAGTCAAATTTATTCTCGATTATGAGAAATAAGAACGATGTTCTTAAAAATGAGAATGCAAAAAAGGGGATTATTACACGCGTAATATCCCCTTTAATAGGTCTGTTTTATATTCATGTCACGGATTAAACGTCACGGGCTATATATTCAGATCTTTTATTTTGCGGTACAGACTTGATTCGCCGATACCGAGAATTCTGGCAGCTTCAGTTTTGCCGGTTCTGTCACTTCCTGTCTGCTCTAAAGTTCGTCTGATGATGAGACGTTCAGCCTGCTCAAGCTGTTCCTTCAAAGTGCCGCTGCCTGCTGTTAAGGAAGATCCGGGTGCTGTCTGGGTGCCCGGTAAACTGCCGGTATCGGGCTCAGCAATTCCGGCCTGTACTCTCTCGGGAAGATTCTTAAGCTGAATCATGTCGGTCTTTTCTATGTTGACACAGTATTCGACTGTGTTCTCAACCTCGCGAATGTTTCCGGGCCATGAGTATTCCGTCAGCACTTTCATCGCCTCGGATGTAAAACCGCGGATGTTTTTGTTCATTATGGCGTTGAACTTGTTTAGTGCGTGAGTGAGAATAATCCCTAAATCAGACTGACGCATTCTGAGCGGAGGCAGGTGAAGCGGGATGACGCTGAGTCTGTAGTAAAGGTCACCTCTGAACTCCTTGCGTCTTACCATTTCCTCAAGCGGTCTGTTGGTAGCTGCAATCAGGCGTATATCAATTTTCTTGCTTGCGGTGCCGCCGACTCTTGTGATTTCTCTATCCTGGAGCACGCGCAGCAGTTTTACCTGCAGGTGCAGCGGCAGATCGCCGATTTCATCAAGGAATACGGTTCCCTTGTTAGCCAGTTCAAGTTTGCCTATCTTGCCATTCTGGTTAGCGCCGGTGAATGCACCTTTCTCGTAGCCGAAGAACTCACTCTCAAAGAGGGCCTCGGGTATTGCACCGCAGTTTATGGATACGAAAGGGTGATTGCGTCTTTCACTTGCCGCATGAATAGCACGCGCGAAAAGTTCTTTGCCAGTACCGCTTTCGCCGGTAATCAGCACGCTTGAATCATTTGCTGCAATCTGTTTGGCGCGTTCTTTGGCAACAGACAGGGCATCGCTGGCACCGATAATATCGTCAAAAGTAATCTGAGAATCACTGATGGTGCGCCTCATCAGCTCCGAAGCGTATTCGTTGTCCTGAAAAAAATAGAGCCTTCCTATTCCCGGTATCGATATGTAGGTTAGATAAAGGGAGTCTCCTTTGTACTGGACTTCAACGTGAGCCTCTGATTTCTCGCGTGTTTCAGCGAATAGCCGTTCATTGGGGAAAAGAGTCTTGATGTTTCTGTCAACCAGGTCATCGTGCCTGATGCCAAGAAGTTCTTCTCCTGCCTTGTTGCACGAAATGATACGGCCATCAGTATGAGTTGCAATTATTCCCTGGGGTGCAGAGTCTATGAGCATGGCAAGTTCGATATTGCTCTGGCTCTCCACAAGCTTGCTGGCAAGAAGTTCGGCCATCTTGCGCAGATAATCGCAAAGCACCTGGGTTCTGGTGCACAGCACCTGATGCTGCTCTTCGGTAAAGGCTATAAGGCCGATAAGGCCGACTACATTGCCTTCGAAAATGATGGGGCAGGTAATCTCAGAGAGTTCTCCCTCCATAGGGTTGTAGAACGGGTGGTTCTTAGTATCGAGGCAGACCTGTTCTTCGCCGGTTTCTATCATTTGACGATAATATCCGCCGTGCTCCCACTCGCCATACTCTTCGTAGGTACCGACCTTCTTTCTGAAACGGCCGGTGCCGCTTACTATCAGCAAGTTGTTGTCGACGATTTCTGTGTCGATTTCCAGAACTGCGGTAATGGCATCTGCAATTTGTGTTACTGTATCCTGAATAAGTGATAGTTCAAGCATTGTATTACTCCGTTGGTGCAATCAGATTTCTTGCCATCACTTTATACTATTATTCTGATTTACGCAAGAAAATATGTGGGAGCACGACTGGAGAGGGATTGGGAGCATGATTGTGAGGCCGGTGAAGGAGAAATATTAGTCACATACTTCGATTCTAAGTCCATTGACCTTGACGCCCATGAAATATAAAATTAACGAGAAGAATATTTCGCAGAGACAGACGTTAATTGCAGTATATGCAGTAAGGAGCAGAATACAATGAAAAATATCGGATTTATCGGTGTGGGTATCATGGGCCGTCCCATGGTGAGAAACCTTATGAAAGCAGGATACGAAGTGCATATTTATGCCAGGACAAGAGCCAAGGTGGAGGACGTAATCGCTGATGGTGCAGTGTTTCACGAGGATATGGCAGGATGCGTCAAAGGAAGAGATGCAGTGATTACAATAGTTGGTCAGCCAAGTGATGTAGAAGATGTTTACTTCACGGAAGGCAAGGTTCTGGACAGCGCAGACAAGGGAACTTATCTTATTGACATGTCGACGACAAGTCCGGCGCTGGAGCAGCGAATTTTTGCTGAGGCGACTGCAAGAGGATATAGATTTCTCGATGCTCCCGTTACCGGAGGAGAAGTTGGAGCCATAGCAGGCACTCTTTCCATTCTGGTGGGCGGCAAAGAAAAAGATTTCGGAGCATGCAGAGAACTGTTCGAGGCTATGGGAAGTACAATCACATACTACGGAGCATCAGGTGCCGGTCAGCATGCCAAGCTGGCGAATCAGATACTCCAGGCTTCGATAATGTCAGGACTAAGCGAGGCAATGGCATACGCCGAGTCAAAAGGTCTCGACATGAATCTTTTTATGGAGGGAGCTAAGGCAGGCGCCGGACAGAACAGACTGCTGGAGGTATACGGACCGCGAATCCTTGAAGGAGACATGGCACCCGGATTCTTTGTTGATTTCTTTATTAAAGACATGAAATTGGGATATGAGGATGCGGTATCAGACGGACTGGAACTTTCCAGCCTGAAACTTACAATGGATCACTACCGTGAGCTGAGTGAGAAGGGGCTTGGCAGAGACGGAATGCAGTCGCTGATTAAGTATTACAGGAATGATTTCTAGCGGCAGCTTTTAATACTCAATAGGGGTTATAATACTGTTATGAGTAAGCATAGTGAGATGAAGGAGAGAATAACTGCCATGAAAGAAAAAACATTCAACACCGGACATGGCACAATCCATTACTGGATTGATGCTCCTGAAATGGGATGTGTTCCAGAACATGATAAACCTACACTTGTTATGCTCCCGGGGCTGACTGCGGATCATAGACTCTTTGATAAGCAGATTGAGTGTTTCCTCGGTCGTTACAACGTGTTTACATGGGACGCACCGGGACATGCAGCATCATGGCCTTTTAGACTGGATTTCGACCTTTTTGACAAGGCCGGGTGGCTTGAAGAGATACTTCTGTCCGAAGGTATTGCAAGACCAGTAATAATCGGTCAGTCCATGGGCGGATATGTGGGACAGGCATATGCCCAGCTATATCCCGAAAGGCTTGCCGGGTTTGTATCCATCGACTCTGCGCCGCTGCAGAGGAAGTACGTGACAAGGGCAGAACTGTGGATGCTCCGAAGGACTGAGGCCATGTATTACTATTATCCGTGGAAGTCTCTCCTGAAAGCAGGTTCCAAGGGTGTAGCCACATCGGAATACGGCAGAGCGCTTATGCGAGACATTATGATGGTCTATGACGGCGACAAAAAACGATATTCCCGTCTGGCAGGCCACGGATTCAGCATTCTGGCTGATGCAATGGAGAAGGACCTGCCTTACGAAATCAAGTGCCCTGCCATGCTGATTTGCGGCAGGCAGGATCACGCAGGCTCCTGCATAAGGTACAACAAAGCGTGGCACAAGAATACAGGGATTCCAATCCACTGGATTGACGGCGCCGGTCACAATTCAAACACGGACAAACCGGAGATTGTGAACGCGCTTATTGAGGAGTTCGTCAATTCTCTGTAATGCCGTTAAGCATGCGGTCAATTGCAGAGCAACCCTCTTCACTGAGCTGATTGTAAGGCTTCAGCTTGACAATCATCCACAGAGAAAAACGCGCACATTTTGTGATAAATGGTGCATTTTCACAAAGAAAATGAGAAGCGCCTTGTTCAGCGCCTCTCATCTGGTATTATAGCTTATTCAGTTTAACTCTATTTCATGTGTGAATCTACCTTGCGTCTTCCGTAAACACCTGTGCCAACGAGACCTGCTGCTGATAATCCAAGAAGTGCGAAGAGCAATGCCAGATTGGTATCGTCACCTGTCTTGGCGCTCTTGTCAGCATCACTGCCGCTATCCTTGTCAGAATCACCGCTTTCAGCTCCGTCATATTCCACATCAGTTGATACGTCATAGACGTTTTCGAATGACATGTCTGATGGAGTCCAAACTATACTATATTCCTTGTCTTCGTATGTTGTTGGATAGATTACTGCTGAATATCCTGCAGCTCCGTCAGCATCAGTGCCGTCTGAAACGGCCATCTCAGCAATTTCGCCATCTTCATTGCCGGAGTTCTCTATCATAAATAAAGCCCAGACCGCATCGTCGTATTTCCAGCCTTCTTTGCCGGCATCTATCTGTCTGACATAGGCTCCTTCTCCCAGTAAATCTTCCAGTTGATCGACAGAACCGGTAATTGTCATTTTAGCAGAATAGTTTCCAGCCCCATTCGTTGTAACAGAAGCCTTGACTTTAACATTCTCAAAACTTCCTTCTTCGCCTATATTCATAGGGGTTCCGTCGCCGTTAATAAACCCGAGATTAAAAGTTGTTTTCCCAGGTTTAACATTGCCTGCCTGGACCACGGTTGTTTTGTATGGGATTGTAAGGGTGATTTCTTCGGATTCAGGGGAAGTTTCAAATACTGCTGCTATTTTCACATCCTTATCAGGCATCACAAAGGAGGTGGTTGCAGAGAAAGCGTCAGCAAGGCTAACACTATTGTGCTCTACTTCCCACCTGATGAATTTCTTGCCAGAAGAAGGAGCATTTGCAGTTATAGTAACCTTTGTGTTATATGCCGCTTTATTAACTTCAGTTCTAGCTACTGATGCGTTGCCATCTATTACGGTAATGCTGCTTTCCGGTAAGTTAAGATTGCTTTGAAGTTTTGTCAAATCGCTGTAGTTTACCTCGCCGTCACCATTAATATCTGCGACCTTTATTTGAATATCGTTGAGGTCAGCATCATCTTCAAGATACTTCTGGAGTAAGACAGCGTCATTAAAAGTAACCATGCTGTCCAAATCTACATCACCCATAATCATAGGATCTTCATCCGCAAACACAGATGCAGGCACAAGCGACACAATCAGGCTAAGGCTCAGCAGAATGCCGAGAATTTTTTTCTTCATTTTACAATTACCTCACTTATATTTCTGTCATTAGTTTTCCTGTGGAAGCAGTCCTTCCAAAGAAAATTCATAGTACATAGCAAGTCTGCGGAACAGTTCATCCATAACAGATTGAGCCAGTGATCTTATATCCAGACCTTCGATGAAAGCCAGCACTTTAGCAATTTCATCCTCAGGCACATTGTAGACACGCAGCGACGCGGTAATAAACTTTGAAAGCTTTCGTTCCAGGGTAAATTCGGCAGTGCATGGGTTTGTCATGTAGCCGCGCATCAGGCCGCCAGTGCCATATTCAAGCTCGAGGAAATCCTGTTCATCAAGTTCAGGTTGATATGATTGGAAAATATCCCGCAGTTCTTTTGCTGTTACACGCTGGATGTAGGCAAGAGTGTCCGGACAGGTATATGCCTCCAGATAAATATCCCGCAGATTTTCATTGAGCTCAGTCAGTGTAATCTGCAGCGCTGTTTCCGTCGCATATACATATACCTGCGGAAGCTCCGTTCCTGCAGCATCTTTTGCAATGCCGAACTGGTTCTCAAACATGAATTCAACCAGTTCCATCAGTACACCTTCTTTGTTGTGAAACAGATTCTGGAAACTGCTGCATGAGACACGAGCATCCTCAAGAATCTGCGAAGTTTTGGTCTTGTGATATCCCTGTTCCAGAAACAGCCTTACACAGACCTGCAGAATTCGTTTCTCAGTTATAAATCCGTCGCTTCGTTTTGCCAATTTATACCTCCATAGTACATATGTTGGTTATATTGCCAATTGTAGCAGATTCAAGCATCGTTTTCAAGTACCGGATAATGCCAAACGCATTCGTCCTGTCGCTCTACTCTCCATAGATTGCAATATCCCTTTAGATGCAATATAGTGTCAGTAACGGTTACCGCATATGAATCGGAGGAAGGAACTGGACTGATATGTGTACAAGTATAGTTTCAAATAGAAACAAAACGATCGTAGGATGGAACCTGGACATTCTTGATATGGAGTATCGCATTACCGAATCAGACGAGGGTGTTTATATCGAAATCAAGGATCCCGCGGAAGGCTGGATGCCGCTGTTTGGAGCTAACAGCAGAGGGGATTTCGTAGGGATGCCAACCTGCTGGCCTCATGATGAAAGGAGCAATCCGTCAGGCAGTGAGGAGAACGTAATCATGTTGGACATTGATTTACTGACCCGGCGCAGGACCATGGAGCAGGTTAGAACCATTGCGGAAAACGGAGATGTCTGCAGTGTTCCGGGCGTAACTTTCATGTCATCATTGTCGGACAAAGAAGGCAATGTGCTGCACATCGTTCCCGGCCAGGGCTATCGCTACTATGAGAAGCCGAAGTACAAAGTGCTGACAAATTTCTCCCCTTTCAAAATTGACAGCGAGAAGCATCCGTGGATGGGCTGGGACAGATATCGCACGGCGGAGGAAATACTGGCGAATTCAGATGACGACTTCGACGTGGACGATTGCTTCGACATTTTATGCAAAGTGTCCCAGGAAGTGTGTCCGACGGTAGTTTCAATGGTGTTCGACGTTACCGAAATGACCGTCTACTGGTGCGAAAACCGCAGATTCGACCAAATCCATCAGCACCGTTTTGCGGGGAACATATAAAAATGACACAAACAGACATATAACGCGCCGGAAACGAAGGGGTTCTCTGTTTTGATTGTCAACAAAAGAGGAGAGGAACAGACAGTAATGGTTTCAAGGGGA
>JALEUQ010000140.1 GCA_022780965.1 Clostridiales bacterium | reverse complement strand
GACATATACAGCAGGGATTTCGCCTACGGTGAGGTGCCGCTTGTTCACGACCCTTTCGATTTCGAAACATATGAGAAGAACCCCATGGACTTCTATGTTGTATGTACCGATGTGGAGACAGGGCGCCCTGTTTATCACAATTACAAAGGTGTGTCGGATCATGGTTTCGAGTGGGTGAGAGCATCAGCTTCCATGCCTGTAGTATCGCGAATTGTTGAAATAGACGGATACAAGCTGCTGGATGGAGGAATCTCGGATTCAATCCCAGTCAGATATTTTCAGAGCATAGGCTACGACAAGTGTGTGGTCGTACTCACAAGACCGGCAGAATACCGCAAGGGGAAGAACAGCCTGATGCCCGTTATCAAAGCAAAGTACCGCAGGTATCCAGAATTTGTCAGCACCATGGCAAACCGTCACATAATGTACAACGAAACTCTGGAATACATTGAACAGCAGGAAAAAGCCGGCAGAATATATGTAATAAGGCCGGACTCAGAGCTTAATATAAGCAAAGTGGAGAAGAATCCTGAGAAACTGAAGGAAATATATAATATCGGGCGTGATACAGCCGGACGGCATATCGAAAAAATTAAAGTATTTCTGTCTTCAGAAGAGAAATAGTCTCCGTGAACAGGCGTGACGCGTCAGAGTACGTTACAAGGTAACTCATAAACCCGCAAACCTTTGCAAACACCCGCATTTCAGATTGTGCAAGGCTATTCTGTTGAGAATGGTGAAGAAGCGGTAAGACAGATTGCTGAATCTGAAGAAGGATACTACGGCATTGTATTCATGGATGTTCAGATGCCGGTAATGAACGGCTATGATGCGTCAAGAGCAATAAGGAAGCTTGACAATCCGCAGCTTGCGGCAGTGCCGATTGTGGCAATGACAGCCAATGCCTTCGATGAAGACAGGAGGATGGCTGCAGAAGCCGGAATGAACGGATTCATAGCCAAGCCGATAAATGTCGGGGAAATCGAAGATACAATCAGGGCAGTGCTGAAATAAAGCAATCTCACAAGTTTTCTGAGGTCTGCAGGAAGAAATGAATATAACATGAAAACAGGGAGTTCGGATTAAACCGAATTCCCTGTTTTAAAGTAATGCTATAAGAGTTCTATGCATCCATTCCGCAGGCGGCTGCCGATTCAATGAGAGCTTTGTCGTTAACGACAGTATCATAGAATCTGAATCCGCCGCAGAAGTTATATGCATCATATTCGAATCCTTCGAGAATTCGCGTGGCAATGTAGCTTCGCAGTCCGCTCTGGCATATTACATATACAGGGCGGCCCGAAGGGATTTCATCTATACGATTACGGAGATCATCAACAGGAATGTTCATGAAACCGTTAATGTGTCCGCTGTTATACTCGTGAACAGTCCTCACATCCAGCAGGGTAACATCATTTTCATGAAGAAGTGAGTCAAGCTCTTCAAGGTGCCACTGCTTGAGGACGCCGTTTCTGATGTTATCAATCATGAAACCGGCCATATTGACAGGATCCTTGGCTGATGAGTACGGAGGAGCATATGCCAGATCCAGATCCTTGAGATCTGTGGCAGATATCCCAGCACGAATGGCAGTCGCAAGCACATCTATACGTTTGTCGACACCATCGTATCCTATAATCTGCGCTCCCAGCAGACGATATGTCTCCTTCTCGAAGACAACTTTGATAGTCATCAGTTTGCCGCCGGGATAGTAGCCGGCACGGCTCATAGGAGAAAGAATTACTATATCCGCATTAATACCTGCCTTGCGTGCGTTTGTCTCGTTTATACCCGTTGCCGCAGCGGTCAGGTCAAACACTCTGATTATGGAACTTCCCTGACTTCCTTTGTAATGGCTGTCTCCACCGCAAATGTTGTCTGCAATGATACGACCCTGTTTGTTGGCCGGACCCGCCAGAGAAATCACAGCATCCTGACCGGTAACCAGATGCTTCACCTGCACAGCATCACCGGCAGCGTAAATATCCGGTACGGAAGTTTCCATCCGGTCGTTCACGACGATACTTCCTTTGATGCCCAGCTCCAGTCCGGCAGCTTTGGCAAGAGCTGTATCGGGAGCGACTCCGATTGCAAGAACTACCATGTCTGCATGAACAGGCATATCATCCTTGAGCAGCACATCAATACCGTCGCCGGAAGGACGGAATCCTTCTACACTGTGTCCCAGTGCAAGCTTTACTCCGTGCCGTCTCATCTCCGTGTGGATGAAAGCAGCCATGTCGCTGTCAAATGGATTCATCAGCTGTTTTGGCCGCTGGACTATAGTTACATCCATGCCGATATGTTTAAGATTCTCGGCCAGCTCAAGACCGATGAAACCGCCTCCTGCAAGGACTGCGGATTTAGGCCTGCTGGAGCGGATGTATTCTTTGATTCGGTAAGTATCCTCCACTGTTCTCAGTGTGAAAACTCGCTCATCCGAGACTCCTTCGAGTTCAGGCTGTACCGGTCTTGCCCCGGGGGACAGGATAAGTTTATCGTAAGTATCATAGAATTCCCGTCCGGTATCAAGATCTTTGACTTTAATTGACTTGTGTTCCGGATCTATGCCAGTTACTTCGTGGTGCACCTTCATGTCAATTCTGAATCTTGACATGAAACTTTCCGGCGTCTGAAGAGTCAGATCATCGGGATCGGTAATGACATCTCCGATGTAGTACGGCAGCCCGCAATTGGCATATGAAATAAAGCCAGAACGTTCGTATACAGTAATCTGGGCAGATTCATCGAGCCTTCGTATGCGTGCGGCAGCAGTAGCACCTCCTGCAACCCCGCCAACTATCAGTACTTTCATGTATACCACCTCCTGCAATAGTATTCTTAATTTTTTGTATCATTTTTGCACTCATGTTTCGGCTAAGAAACGCAGTGCATTATGTATTAATTATAGTTTATGAAAATGTTCGTATCAATAAACATATCGTTGCCGCTTGCAGCAAAAAAGCATATAATAAAAATACAAAAAATGTCATTTTTTGAGGTGAACTATGGAGCAAATTTGTTTGTTCTATATATACTTCCGGTAAATATGATTCCTCACATGCAACCATAAATTTATCTTTTAATGTGCACATTTTAGCAATCATCTTTTCTGCAGCATTTTCTTTTATCTCTTTTCCGCAATATAAGCATCTCATATTTGGTCCTCATTTTTTACAATCACATCCCCGATACAGTCTTTACAAACTGCAATAAGCAGTCCTAATCTATCTTCCAATTTCGATTCACAAGTCCCCAAAGCCAGCCTTCTGGAATGAGTCCATCAAAGAATGGAAACAGAACATTCGATTTATATACCTCCTCAGATAATGGCATAGTTAAACTAACCGGTAAAGTATTCTCACTCTCCAGATATTCTGCTTCATAAGAAAACACATATCCTTCATCGGTCTCTTTTATGCTGCCGGTACAATTGTTCTGAACACATCATGTGTCAGCCTAAGCTTCATCGCGTATCTCATGACTCTTTACTACAATCTACTACAATATATTTATGGTTAATATCCCTTACAGCCAGTAAGGAATTATCCATCTTGTTGCTTAAGCTGTATAATGAAAGAGCAATAGGTATATCGTCTACCTTTCTTGGACTTCACGTCCGTATAAAAGACTGATATCAGCTCACTTTTCTTTTCTGTATTATTGGTATCAGTTTAATATCTAGGAATGAATGCAGCAAATGTGC
>JALEUQ010000083.1 GCA_022780965.1 Clostridiales bacterium | reverse complement strand
CATGATGGGAACTGAAGGCATATCCTACGAGGAAGCACTCAAGGACGCGCAGGCAAAGGGCTTCGCAGAAGCCGACCCTACTGCTGACGTAGAAGGTATCGATGCTGCTAACAAACTGAGCATTCTTATCGCTCTCATGTTTGACAAGTACATCCACCCTAAGGATATCCCAACAACAGGTATCACAGAAATCACTCAGGAGAAGATAGCTGAGGCAAAAGAAAACGACTGCGTAATCAAGCTCATTGCTCACGCTACCCTCAAGGAAGACGGTGAGCTGGAATACGAAGTACGTCCTACATACATCAGAACATATCACCCTCTTGCTAACGTTCTTGCTGAATTCAACGCTGTATACATCAAGGCAAATCTTGTTGGCAAATTAATGTTCTACGGACCTGGAGCAGGTCCTCTGCCAACTGCAAGTGCAGTGCTTGGCGATGTAATGGAAATCGCAAGAATCGCTATCAAATAACAGGAGGTGCAAGACGTGACTTTATTCGAACAGTGGAAAGACTTAATCGAGAACCAGACTGAGGAATCATTCCCTGAATTCTGGGATGAATACAGCGGTGCAGAAACTAAAATATACAGCAGCATCCTGGATGATCCTTCTGCCAGGATTACAGGCAAGCTCGGTGAACTTGCTGCAAAATATGATGTTCGTCCTGTAATTTTCGAAGGTTTCCTGGATGGAATCAACGACAGCATCGTAAAGAAAAACGACTTTGAGAATTTTGATGAAGATTCCGAAGTTGAAATCGAGATTATTCCTGAAGAACTCTTCTACAACATGATTGCTGCAGGCGCTGACTACCTTTATGGTCTGCCTCAGTGGGAAACAATCCTGGGCGAAGAGAAAATGAAGGAAATTGCCAAGAAATACAAGAATTCCAAAACTGTTGTCAAGCCTAAGAAGATTGGACGAAATGATCCATGTCCTTGCGGCAGCGGCAAGAAATACAAGCACTGCTGCGGCAGACTGAAGTAACTGACAACACCGGAAGACATGTGGCAACACTTAACATGAACGTATTCAAAAAATAGCATTATCCCGCGCAGGTTTGCGCGGGATTTTTTTCTTTCTTATGAATGTAACGGCTGGTGTCACTAAAATTTTTTCCAGAGTATCCTCAGGGAGTTTAGTATGCACAGCATTGCAACGCCTGTATCTGCGAATACTGCCGCCCAAATGTTGGCAAATCCCAGCACTCCAAGAGCCATTACAAGGAGTTTGATTGCAAGAGCAAACACCACATTCTGCCATGCTATTCTGCCGGTTGCTTTTGCGATTGAAATAGACTGATTGATTGCCTCAACTGACGAATTCATGAATACAACGTCAGCTGCTTCAATAGCAGCATCAGCACCGCTGCCCATGGCAGCACCCACATCTGCTCCCGCCAGTACAGGCGCATCATTTATTCCGTCTCCTACAAACATTACAGGACCATGCTCTGCTCTAATCTTCTGAAGAGCACTTAACTTTTCTTCCGGCAGCAGCTGTGCGTGGACACTTTCTATTCCAACTTCTTTTGCAACTGCATGTGCACTTGACTGCAAATCACCTGTAAGCATTGCCGGCTCTATTCCGGACTGCTTCAATCTCCTTACGGCTTCAGCTGCATCCTTTTTGATTGTGTCAGCTATGCTTATCAAACCCAGCAGTTTGCCATCCAGAGCAACAAGCACTGCAGTCATGTTATCAGAAACTGTCACTTCGCTGATGTCAACTCCGAACTCATCCATCAGCTTGGCATTGCCGCAGAGAATAGTCCTGCCGCCGGTTTCAGCTTTGATACCGCGACCCGACAGCTCTTCAGCTGAAGATGCTTTGGCCATTCTGATATTTCGTCTATTAATTTCATCCATAATGCTGCGTGCAATGGGGTGAGTGGAATGTTCCTCACAAGTCCCTGCCATGCTTAGGACTCTTTCGACCATTGCATTTCCTGCCGTCTGCACATTCTGAACAACGAAATTACCCTCGGTAACTGTTCCCGTCTTGTCCATTACAACAGCCTTCACCTGCTTTAGAGCTTCTATGCTGGCGCCGCCTTTGAACAGTATGCCCAGTTTGGAACCGGCACCTATTCCTGAGAAAAATGCCAGCGGTACGCTGATAACAAGCGCACACGGACAGCTTATTACAAGGAAAGTAATTGCCGCAGTCAGCCAGTAATTCCACTCTCCTGTTACCAGTGAAGGGATTATTGCTATTGCTGCTGCAAGTCCCACTACAATCGGTGTGTATACTCTGGCAAATCTTGTAATGAATCTGTCTATTCTAGGTTTGCCGGCAGCTGCATTCTCTACTGAATCCAGTATTCTGGTAACCATGGATTCTTCCAGCGCCTTATCAACTCTGATTCTAATCAGCCCTTCAATGTTGACGCATCCGGAGATTACGCTGCTGTCAGGACCTGCAGATACCGGAACCGGTTCCCCTGTTACAGGTGACGTATCTATGCGGCTTGTGCCTTCTACGATCACCCCATCAAGAGGGATTCTGTCTCCCGGACGCACCAGCAGCACATCGCCGGGCAGAGCATCTTCTGCCGGAATCTCCACTACTGTTCCGCCTCTTACCAGATTAACTGTCTCCGGTCTCATGTCCACCGCATCCATTATCTGAGCTCTGCTTCTCTCAACAGCAACATGTTCAAAGAATTCTCCTATACGGTAAAAGAGCATTACGCCCATGCCTTCAGCCGCATCCCCTATTGCAAATGCTGCAATGGTGGCTATGGACATGAGGAAGTTTTCGTCAAAAATCTGTCCTTTTGCAATATTACCTGCCGCTTCTCTGAGGACTGGCCATCCCAGCACAAGATAACCTGCCAGAAAAATCAGAGTCACTGCAGCTGATTCTCCGAGCACTCCATGGTGGAGAACCATTCCAACTGTGAACACAACTGTCCCAATGATGATAGGAATCAGATCGCTACTGTACATCTGCAGAAACGGTTTACTGTCCTCTCTGCCAGAAGATTTCCTCTCGGATCTTTGTTCTATGCGAACCTGACTCTCTATGTTCTGACATATCTTCTGCATTTCGGGAATCAAAGCATCCGGATCTTCCGCCTTGACCCGCAGCTGTCTTGTTGCGAACGTTATTGTTGCCTCTTCAACCTGTGGAAGCTGTGATATCCTATTCTCCATCTTAGCTGCGCAATTGGCGCATCCAAGCTGTGCAAGTATGTATGTTTTCTCTGTTACAGCGTTACTCATTGATATGATCCAGCGCAACGTCCAGTATCTCTCTGACATGTTCATCCGCCAGAGAATAATAGGCGTGCTTTCCTTTCTTCTCAAATTTCACAAGATTGTTATCACGGAGCACCTTAAGCTGATGTGAGATTGCCGACTTGGTCATGTCGAACATTACCGCAAGATCGCAGACGCACATCTCATGGCATTCCAGAGCGCTGAGAATTCTAATGCGAGTTCCATCGCCAAAAACTTTGAATAGCCTCGCCATTGATTCAAGCCCTGATTCGTCAACAATGCTCTCACGAACGAATTCTATTGTATCTGCATGCATCACTTCGCAGTCACACTTCCTGCCATGACAGTCGCATGAATAATCCTTTACAGCCATTACACCCTCCTTGAAATCCTGTTATAGTTGAATGAATTTTCAACTGTTGAATTCATTATAGTTGAATACTCATGCAACTGTCAAGAGGCTGTTGCAAAATAGTTGAGCATATATTCAACCGAATAATCTTATGTTCCATAATTCAGTAGTTTCCCCAATCGAGTAGGGGCTAACTCGTAGCCCCTCTCACACCACCGTACATGCCGTTCGGCATACGGCGGTTCAATTCAAATAATAATCCAAACAACTTAGAAGTCCTCGCCTTGCGAGGATTTCTTTACTTATGAGATGCAGGC
>JALEUQ010000067.1 GCA_022780965.1 Clostridiales bacterium | reverse complement strand
AACTACGAGTGCTGTGAAAATACCGATCACAATACCGAGCATGAATGTGAAAGCGAATCCTCTAACAGAACTTGTGCCGATTTCATATAAGATGACAGCAGCTATTAAAGTAGTTACCTGAGAGTCGACAATAGTCTTCATGGCTCTCTTGGTACCTTCCTGAGTTGCTATTCTTATTGTCTTGCCGTTTGATATTTCTTCTCTGATTCTGGAGAATATTATTACGTTGGCATCGACAGCCATACCTATTGAAAGTATGATACCTGCCATTCCCGGCAGTGTCAGTACCGAACCCATGAGAGACATGGAATTAAGGAGAATAAGTACATACAGCATAAGCGCAATGTCTGCTGCTATACCAAGACCTCTATATGCTATAACCATAATGAGGAGCACGAGAATCAATCCGATAATTCCGGCATATACACTCATTTCCAGAGCATTGTATCCAATCTTGGCTGACTGAACCGAAGATGTGACTTCTGTCAGTTCCAGCGGAAGTGAACCGCCTCTAATAAGTGCCGCAAGCTGTGTTGCCTCCTCCTGTGAGAAATCACCGGTAATCTGGCAGCTTCCACCGCTGATTGGTCCGTTGTCTACAGCAGGCGCAGATATAATTTCGCCATCCAGGATAATCATAATTGCGTTATCTCTTACTCCGTCAATTACTGACTTAACCTGACCCGAGTAAGCTTTGGACGTTGCCTCATAGAAAGCATCCCCGCCTTTGGAGTCAAAAGTGAGATTTACTTCATATCCTGACTGTTCCTGAGAAAGCGCTGACTGTGCATCTTTAACATTGCTGCCGTCAAGAACAACTGTACCGTCAGCCAGAGCAAACTGCAGCTGAGCTGTCTTGCCTATCTGTTCGATGGCTTCCTGAGAATCCTCTGCTCCCGGCAGTTCAACTCGAATTCTTTTCTCGCCTTCAATTGTAACTGTAGGCTCTGCAAGACCCATTTCGTTTACCCTGTTCTCAATTACAGCCTGAGTCTGCTCCATTGACTTCCTCAGCTCATCGCCTGTCAAGTCTGTTTGAGCCTCCATTACAACATAAACGCCGCCTTTAACATCAAGTCCCAGCTTCATTCTGTCCTTGAGCGGTTCTACAGGACCTGCGCCAAACAGTGTCACATACCATCCCAGTATTGTAACAACTGCGAAGAAGATAGCAAAAAATAACTTGGATTTTGATTTCATAATGTCCTCCGGTCAAAATATCATGGTTATGTCTACTTAATCCGGACATAAATATCCACATAAACATACATACTATAATATACTACTTTTTACTGTTTTTAACAAGTCTTGAACCTTTGATTTTGCAACATTTAAGCTGTTTTTTTGCAGTAAAAAAGAGATGGTCGCGCGAACCATCTCTTAATCATATTCAATTACATGAATTTTTATTCTTCTTCTGCTGCAGGAGTCTCTTCTGCAGGTGCTTCTTCAGCAGGCTCAGCCTTCTTAACCAGTCTCTTTGGTTTAGCAGCAGGCTTCTTCTCTTCTTCTGCGGCTGCTTCACGTCCTGACTTCTCAGCAGGCTCTACTACTTTTGAAACTGACCATCTCATTACTTCAAACTTAACCTTATCGGCGCCTACCTGAATAACAAGAGTCTCTTCCTTAGTCTTTACAACCTTGGCGCAAATACCGCCGATAGTGATGATTTCATCGCCGACTTTAATGGAGTTTCTCATGTTGTTGATTTCTTTTTCTTTCTTCTTCTGAGGTCTGATAAGCAGGAAGTACATTACCAGCAGAAGCAGTATCAAAGGTAAAATCGCCATAAAAGTGTTACTCATAATATGTTCCTCCAATATGTTAAAAATGTTTGATCATAATATAATCCCAATATGGTGCCGGCGATGGGGGTCGAACCCATACGGTGTTGCCACCACGGGATTTTGAGTCCCGCACGTCTGCCAATTCCATCACGCCGGCACATTGGTACAATTATATCATCAGGCACTTACTATTTCAAGCTCTTCTTCCTCTATTTTATTAACGGTTTTCTTAGCAAAAATCCTGTACATTATCGGAATTATCAGCAGTGTTGTCACTGTTGAATAAATAAGTCCGCCCATGCATACTATTGCTACCGGCTGCATCATTTCAGCTCCTGTACCAAGTCCAGCCGCAAGAGGCGCAAGTCCCAGAATTGTTGTCGCTGCAGTCATTATTACAGGTCTCATTCTCACAGATCCGGCATTGATTATGGCCTCTTCCATGCCCATCCCTTCCAGTCTGAATCTGTTAATGCAGTCCACGAGAACGATACCGTTATTAACAACGATACCCATAAGCATTACAAATCCCATCATGGATATTACACTAACAGTCTGACCTGTTATCAGCAGTCCCAGCATACCTCCCGTGAACGCCAGCGGAACAGTGAAAATGATTATGAGCGGAGCTCTCAGTGACTGGAACTGGGCAACCATTACAAGGTAAATCAGCAGGAATCCAACAAGCAGCATGAGCAGCATGTTTTTCATGGATTTCATGATTTCCTCGTACTGTCCTCCATTCTCAAGAGTGACATCTGCTCCTACAATGCCCTTATCTTTAATCGCTTTCTGAACTTTTTCTGAATTCTTGGTAATGTTGTATCCATCTTTGACTGATGCAGTAACCGTAAGACTTCTCTTCTGGTCGTTGTGATTGATTTCGTCAAGAGATGCATCAGTATTTATGGATGCAATTTCAGCAAGCTTTATCTTGCGCTTTTCACCTGAAGCAGCATCAGTTACTTCAAGCTTCAAATTCTCAAGGTCTTTTCGAGTGATTGAATCCTTGGTTGTATTCTCAACAACAACGTCTACTGTGCTCTTGGTCGTTTTGAGAGACGTTGAAGTCTTTTCCTCAGCAAGCACCGAACTGATATTCTGATATACCTGAGCTACAGTCAGCCCTTCTTTCATTGCTTTGTTCTTGTTTACAACAATGTGAAGTTCCTTGGCGCTGTCTTCAGTAACATCAGAGACTTCTTCCAGTTCCTTCATGCCTCGCATTTCATCCTCAACATTTGATGCTGCAATTCTAAGCTTATCAAGATCCTCAGAATAAAGTGTCATCGATACATCTGAACCGCCCATTGCTGATGTCATGTCCATGTCAGCGGATGTCATGATTTCGCACTGATACTTTTTCTCCATAACATCAAGACGCTTCGTAATCTTGTCGATATTGTCAAGCTTGGACTCATCCATGATTATGTAGAATGAAACATTGGTAACGTCAGTTCCCGCATCTTCCATATTAAGCATTGACATTGTGCTGCTGGAAAGCATGAATCCAACATCATCAACACCGTCAACCTTGCATATTTCGTCTGAAATCTCGTCACATGCTTTGCTTGTATCTTCAAGCTTGCTGCCTTCCGGCATCTGTACACTTCCGGATATCTGAGGTGTAGACATGGACGGCATGAACTCGAATCCTTTGGAGACGGCAAGTCCGCACGATCCAACGAAAAGCACCAGTGCCGCAATAATTGTGATTTTTTTGTGATCCAGAGCCCATCCGGCAGCATTTCTGTATCTATTGATTACTTTTCCGTCCTGTTTAAGTATTGCATTGGTTCCGTCACCTTTAAGCAATGCTTTCGCCATCGCAGGAACAAGTGACATTGCAATGATAAGGCTGGCACCGAGTGAATATGATACGGTCAGTGCAACATCCATAAAAATGTCCTTGGTTGTTCCGGAAATGAATATTATCGGCAGGAATACGCATACTGTAGTAAGCGTTGATGCTATGATTGCGCCCGAAACCTGCACTGCACCTGATACTGCAGCCTGAACTCTGCTGTATCCCAGAGAACGCAGTCTGAAAATATTCTCAACAACAACTATTGAATTGTCCACCAGCATTCCTATGCCTATGGCCAGGCCCGCCATGGATACCATGTTAAGTGTAACACCGGTAAAATACATCATTACCAGCGCGAACAGCACACTCAAAGGAATGCTTACAGCCGTGATAATTGTCGGCCTTATGTCACGCAGGAAGAAGAAAAGTATCAGCATTGCAAGCACTGCACCCAGGAGCAGACTCTTGAGCACAGAATTGATTACAATGTGAATATACTCTCCTCCGTCGTATAAATTGACGAAGTGAAGACCGTCATATTCTTTCTCAAGACTTGCAAATTTTTCGTTTATATTCTCTGCTGCTGTCGCTGTAGCATAATTTGACTGTTTGGTGAAGCTGAGACATACACCATTCTTGCCGTTCACCTTGGTATAGGTCTGACTGTCCCCAGCTCCGTATGTTACAGTTGCCACATCACACAGCCTTACAGGGTCCACGCCATCGATGCCCGGATCAAACAGCACCAGCTGTTCAAGTTCATCCTTGTCTCTGATTTTGTCACCGACACTGACAAGAATCTTGGAATCTCCTTCAGAAACATAACCCGCCGGCATGCTGAAATTCTGTGCGTTTAATATGGATGAAATATTATCCATTGTAAGTACACCCTTAAGGTCCGCATTAGCTATGGCAGCATCTCTCTGGGTTTTAATGGTTTCAGAACTCTCTTTCAGCTTTTCTATTGTGGAATTGATTGTCGTCTCTGCACTTGCCAGATCCGAGTACTGTTTGCTTAGGTTAAAAGAAATCTCAGATTCTTTGTCACCGAAATTCTTAAGAGCATCATCTATGCGTGCAATCTGATTATCCATTGCAGTTATGCCGTATGACAGTGTTTCCGGCTCAAAACCGGCATCTCGTATCTGCTGGAGAATCTGCTCTGCCTGAAGCGGGTTGTCTTTATTTGCATCATACTGGTTCTTAAGGTTTTCAAGTTTTGCCTTCTCGGTTTTTAACTGCTCCTTGGCATCTTCCAGCTCAGCATAAGAATGGGCAGCCTGGGTGACACCATCCTTGCCCTTCTCAATCTGCTTTTTTGCTTTCTTTGTCTCTTTGAGGCCTTTGTTTACTTGATTTTGTGCTTTGTTGAATTCTTTACTTATTGCAGAAGATACTTTATCGTTGACCTTTTCGATTTTATCTTCAGACAGCACTATCTGAATGCTGCTGTCTACAAGACCCATTGCACTGACAGATGCTACACCGTCTACGCCTTTAAGCGGCGTCATCAGATCATCTTTAACAATCTGTGATATTTCACCTTCAGACTTGCTTCCCATCTCTACCGCTGTAATGACAGTCGGCATCATATCCATGCTCATTTTGAGAACTACAGGCGAACTTGCCATCTCAGGCAGAGTTCCTTTGATCTGATCAATTTTTTCGCTGAGGTCAACGGTGACTGTATCCATGTTCACATCATCAGCGAACTTCATCTGTATGAGCGAATAGTTATCTCCTGAAACAGAATTGATTCCTTCCAGATTGGCCATGGCAGCCAGCTGCTGTTCCATGGGGTTTGTGATTTCTGTTTCTGCCTCCTCAGGGCTGGCACCAGGATATGTTGTCATTACAAGAACATAAGGCGCCTCAATACTTGGAAACAGATCCGGAGTCATCTTGGATACAGATATTACTCCGAAAACAATGATTACCACTACCGCTACAAGAATCGTCAGCGGCTTCTTTACGCTGAATTTAGCTAACAAATGTCCCTCTCCTTAATAATGTCGCAGTTTGTATCTGCTTCCGTTGAACACGTCAGCATCAAAATGCTTGCTGCCTCCCGAAATATACTTTGATGTCCCATTAAAAGTGTACTGGCAGAATGTCCAATCACTGCCGTCGCTTAAAGTGTCCGGAATGTTCTGGTCACTTATCCAAATGTCATAATCGTCGTATCTGCCCGAAATGTAAGTCTTGTAAATGTACCTGTTGGTATAGATTACCGGCTTTTTACCGTAACGTTTCTCAAGTTTTGCCAGCATCACATCCAGAACACTGTACATCTGATCCATAGTCGGATGGTGTCCGCTTTTCCTGTAATCACCGTAGAATTCAACGTCAATCACCGGCGGCAGCGCATCTCGCTTTAGGGGCACTGTCTTTATGAAAGTATCCGCTTGGGTTTCGCCGGGAGTGTCGTAACTCATGAAGTGATAGGCTCCTACTCTGAAAATGTGCTTTCTTGCGTTTTTCCAGTTGTACTCAAATCTTGGATCTACATAACCTGATCCTTCAGTTGCTTTAATGTATGCGAACTGAAAACCCTGAGAATCTATGCCCTCCCAGTCAATTTCTCCCTGATGATTGGATACATCCAGCCCCTTCACCTGGTGCTTGTCATCCGAATAAAATCCCGTATCCGCAATCAGATAAATGCCTTCTCTTATCAGAACAGCCAGTATAACAGCCGCGATTACGACAAGAGCTGATTTGATAAATCCTTTTATGCTTATGTTTCTATTATAATTTCTTCTGCTCATAATTCCAAATATGAAAAAACCGAAGCTCAAAGTGCTTCGGTTTAAATGGTGCGGCCTACCGGACTTGAACCGGTACGGTCTCCCACACGCCCCTCAAACGTGCGCGTCTGCCTATTCCGCCAAGGCCGCACATCTCAAAATCAGTACCTTTTAATAATACTCGTGCGCTTCGATTTTGTCAACAAATTTTTCAGCAAAAAATTATAATTCTTCCACTATTTTATCAAGCTGTGCATACAGATGATTCAAGTCTTTTGAATTGTCTACTACATAGTCGGCCCTTGCTGTTTTTTCATCGTCGCTCATCTGATTATCAATCCGGTCCTGCACCTGTTTTGCCGAAATGCCGTCTCGTGACTGAACCCTTGAAATTCGCACGTCTTTGTCGGCCACAATCACCATCACTTTGTCACATCTGGAGTCCAGTCCGGCCTCAAGAAGAAGCGGCGCATCCAGCAGCACTTTAAGTTCACTGTCACTTTCCCTGTACTCCTTCACTTTATCGTCGATAATAGCAATTATCTGCGTCAGCATTATTTCGTTGAGTTTGTTCTTCTTCGCTTCGTCGGTAAACACAATGTCCGCCAGAGACTGTCTCATGAGACTTCCATTCTCATCAAGAATTTTGTGACCTTCGACTCCCAGTTCACCTTCAGGACCGAACACACTGTCGAGAACCTTAAGAACAGGGCTGCCGTCAGCAGTAATCTGTCTGCTGATAGCATCCGCATCAATCTGCAGGAAACCCTTATCTTTCAAATATTCAGATGCTGTGGACTTACCGGTGCCGATTCCTCCGGTAAGTCCAAGTATTATCGTTCTATCGTTCATTGCATTATCCTGTCTATTTCAATTGGTACCAGTTGCTTCCCTCATTCAGCTCCGCTTTGAGAGCAACCGTCATGCTATATGCGTTTTCCATGTTTTCTTCAAGCAGCTTCTTTACTGTTTCCAGCTCATCTACATATGTATTGATTATCAGTTCATCGTGCACCTGGAGAATCAGTCTGGATTTCAGTCCCTGTTCCTTGATTGCCTGATAAACCTTGATCATAGCAAGCTTGATTATATCTGCGGCGGTACCTTGAATAGGAGTATTCATGGCGAGCCTTTCACCAAGCTGCCTTATCATGTACTGTGTTGCACCTATTTCCTTGATGTATCGTTTGCGCCCGAACAAAGTGGTCACGTACCCGTTCTGTCTGCACGATTCCACTTGTTCGTTCATGAAATCACGAACCGCCTGATGTCTGCTGAAATATGCTTCGATATATTCATCAGCTTCTTTGCGTGTAATATGAAGTTCACTTGACAGGCCAAAAGCGCTCATGCCGTAAATAACGCCGAAGTTGACTGCTTTGGCTCTGCTTCTGTCAAGAGGAGTCACTTGGTCCTCAGGTATTCCAAGTACATTTGCTGCTGTAGCGCGATGTATGTCTTCACCGTTTCTGAATGCCTCAATGAGCACTTCATCGCCGGACATGTGTGCCAGAACCCTAAGCTCTATCTGGGAATAGTCAGCGCCTACCAGTGTGCAGTCATCACTGTCCGGGATAAACGCCTGTCTAAGTTTGCGTCCCAGTTCCTGTCTCACAGGAATGTTCTGCAGATTAGGCTCCGTGCAGCTGATTCGACCGGTAGTCGTTACTGTCTGATTGAAATGGGCACGAATCTTGTCACCTGCACCTATAAGCGGGAGCATGCCGTCAATATATGTGCTCTTCAGCTTCGTAAGTGTTCTGTATTCTAGAACAGCCGGCACAATCGGATGTTTATCCTTGATTTTTTCCAGGATATCAGCGCTTGTGGAATAGCCTCGCTTAGTCTTCTTGCCGGCAGGAAGTCCCAGCTTATCAAAGAGTATTTCTCCCAGCTGCTGTGTGGATTTAATATTGAATTCCTCACCGGCCATCTCATGAATTGATGCAGTAAGCTTTTCTACTTCATTCTCCAGAACTGCACCGAAATCTGTCAGATATTTTCTGTCAGCTTTGAATCCTTCCTTTTCCATCGAAGCCATTACTTCAATGAGTGGCAGTTCGATTTCATCAAGCACTCTGTCAAGTCCATTATCTTCTATTAAAAAGCGCTGTTGTCTTGAAATGTTGCAAATTGCAAGACAAACACGCAGACCATAGTCAGCGAAGTCCTGATTGCTGTCACCAAGCAGACTTATCTGTCCGTGATCTTTTCTGAATTCCTCTTCGTCTTCAAGTACACTGTGCAGATATTCATGAGCGAGGATGCTCAGACTGTAATCGCTTCTTCCAGAATCGAGAACGTACTGCCCGATTTCTGTGTCAAAACCTGTAACAGGATTCAGGCTGCATTTGTGCATGAGCATGAAATAATCTCTTTTCAGATTGTGCCCAGCATACTTTGTTTCGGCACGTGCAAGCAGGTCATATATTCCGGATGCGCAGTGAGGATCAACATAGTAATAGTTCCTGCCGCTGAGGATAGCGATGCCTTCGATGACAGGCTCCTGCAGATGATTGCAGTCTCCGAAAACTTTGATGTATGTTTCTTCGCCTATTTCAATTGAATTCAGCTGTTCTTCCGTTGTTACTACAGTCTGTTTGATGTCGTCTGCTGTAAGCAGCTCAACATCTGAAGTCATTTCTTTTGCGACGGATGATTCTGCTGATCCAGGAACGGAAGCGCCTTTGGTCTTGAGTTTTTTGAGAAATCTGTTAAACTCCAGTTTCGTATAAATGTCAACCAGCTTATCATAGTCGGGCTCTCCAATTAGATATTCGTCAAAGTCAATCTCAATTGGAACATACTTGTTAATTGTCGCAAGACGCTTGCTCATAACCGCAAGCTGCACATTATCTTCCACCTTCTGCTTAACGCCCTTAGGTGTGATATCATCGGTATGAGCAATAAGATTCTCAATTGAGCCGAACTGATTAAGCAGTTTTGTCGCAGTCTTCTCTCCCACACCTGGTATGCCCGGAATATTGTCTGAACTGTCTCCCATCAACCCTTTAAGGTCTATGAACTGATCGGGTGTCAGACCGTATTTGTCCAGCATTGCAGCTCTGTCGTATATTTCAAAATCTGTTACACCTCTGCGAGTCAGAATTATACTGGTAACGTCAGTAGCAAGCTGCAGCGCATCCTTGTCTCCTGTTATTATGAGCGGTTCCAGACCGGATTCTTCGCCGGTGCGAGCGATGGTTCCAATAAGATCGTCTGCTTCGAAACCTTCCATTTCCACCTGTTTGATGTTCATTGCCGCAAGAATGTCCTTAAGAATCGGAAACTCCATGGCAAGTTCAGGAGGCATCTTCTTCCTTCCTGCTTTATACTCATCGTACTCAAGATGTCTGAAAGTCGGCGCTTTAAGGTCAAATGTCACTGCCATGTGTGTTGGCTGATAATCTTTTTTTATTTTATCCAGCATGTTAATGAATCCGAAAATGCCCTGAGTATAAATCCCTTCTCTTGTAATCATCGGATTTCTCATTGCATAAAATGCTCTGTTCATTAAACTGTTGCCGTCGATTATTGCAAGCTTGCTCATCTTTATCTCCACATATTAATTATTTTCACAATAAAACAGCGCCGCATGACGCGGCGCATTCATTATAACATACCTGGGCTTACTTTGTCATTAAACGGCATATTGCATTGCTGAATTCAACAGGATCATCTATTGTAAGTCCTTCAATCAGGAGTGCCTGATTGTAAAGCAGCTCTGCATATTCACCTATTTCTTCTGGGTTAGATTCATATTTCTTTGAGAGTGCCTCCATTACAGGATGATCCGCATTGATTTCCAGTACACGCTCTGCCTTGACTTTATCATCATTTGGAATGGCATTGATTACTTTCTCCATCTCAATGCTCAGACCTCCGCGTGCAGTGATGCATACAGGATGACTCTTAAGTCTCTGTGAAAGTTTAACATCACTTACCTTGTCACCCAAAGCTTCCTTCATTGCATCCAGCATTGGCTTGGCCTCTTCAGCCTGCTGTTCTGCCTTGGCCTTTTCTTCTGAAGATTCTTCGATCTCCAGGTCGTCAGCAGCAACCGATTTGAACTCTTTGTCCTTGTAGGACATGATTATATTCAGTGCGAATTCATCAACATCGTCAGTCAGGTAGAGAATTTCATAGCCTTTGTCCTTAAGAAGTTCTGTCTGAGGAAGTTTGTCAATTTTGGCAATTGTTTCACCGCTTGCGTAGTAGATGTACTTCTGATCTTCCTTCATTCTTTCAACGTATTCGGCAAGAGTTACCAGTGCATCCTCAGTTGATGAATGGAACATGATAAGATCCTGAAGCAGTTCTTTGTTCTGACCATAGTTATCATATACGCCGTATTTCAGCTGAAGACCGAAATTCTTGTAGAATTCCAGATACTTTTCTCTGTCATTCTTAAGCATGCTTTCCAGTTCACTTTTGATTTTTTTCTCGAGTCTCTTGGCAATTGCCTTAAGCTGTCTGTCATGCTGAAGTGTCTCTCTTGAAATGTTAAGAGACAGATCCTGTGAATCCACCAGTCCCTTGACGAATGAGAAGCAGTCAGGAAGCAGATCTGCACACTTTTCCATTATTAACACGCCCGAAGAATAGAGCTGCAGACCCTTTTCGTAATCTCTTGTGTAATAGTTGTACGGTGCATTGCCGGGTATGAACATGAGTGATGTATAGCTAACAACACCTTCTACACTGCTGTGCATTACTTTGAGCGGATCTACGAAATCGAAGTATTTCTCCTTATAGAACTGGTTGTATTCTTCGTCAGTGATTTCTGACTTGTTCTTCTTCCAGAGAGGAACCATGCTGTTGAGGGTTTCCAGTTCGCTGTACGTTTCAAATTCGCCGTCGGCATCCTCCTTCGGTCTTGATTTCTCCATCATCATTGTAATTGGATATCTCACATAATCCGAATACTTGCGGACGAGATTCTTGATAGTGTACTGATTGAGATAATCTCTGTATTTCTCATCGTCAGTATCTTCTTTGAGCTGAAGTGTTATTACAGTTCCGTTAGGCATTTCAGTCATGTTGTCGACCTGGCTGATTGAATATCCATCGGCACCTGTGCTTTCCCATTTATAAGTCTCGTCACTGCCGTAGGCTCTGCTGACTACTGTTACCTTGTCGCTTACCATGAATGCAGAGTAAAAACCTACACCAAACTGACCGATAATATCGATTTCATCCTTATTCTCGATTTCACTCTTGAAATCAAGTGAGCCTGATTTGGCAATGGTTCCAAGGTTGTTCTCAAGCTCTTCCCTGGTCATTCCAATACCGTTATCAGATATTTTGAGGATACCGTTGTCTCTGTCTGTTTCGATGAAAACTTTGAAATCGTCTCTGTTGACACCTGTTTCACCATCTGTAAGTGATTTGTAATAAAGCTTGTCGATTGCATCACTTGCGTTAGAGATTAACTCTCTGAGAAAAATCTCCTTGTGGGTATATATGGAGTTAATCATCATATCCAGAAGTTTCTTGGATTCTGCTTTGAATTGTTTCTTTGCCATTCTATATCTCTCCTTGCTTTGTGTTATTAGCACTCACCATCAATGAGTGCTAATATGAATATACTCCTTTGATTTTCTCATTTCAAGTGTTATTGCAAAAAAAATCCCGGACAGCCGTCAGAAAATATAATTCACGCCCTATCTTACGATAAGGTGGGTTACCTGCTGCCGTCTTCTGCAGTCCCCTCGAGGGGGCATTGCATATCATGACAGACTCGGATTCCCAAAGAAATACTGTAGGTTGAATTATGGTTTTCTTAACGAACTGTTCAGGATAATCTGCTTTGTTCTTGTATTTAATTATATCACATTCTGCAGAAAAGTAAATTATTCGATGTCCATATCTGCACTGCAGTTGTGGTGTACTTTCTGAACGTCATCGTTCTCTTCGAGAATGTCAATCATCTTTACCAGCTGCTTAAGGTCGTGGTCGTCCTTAGGAGCTGATTCCATTGAAGGAACATATTCGATTTCTGATTCTACGATTTCGTATCCGGCATTCTGGATTGCTTCGTGAACATCAGTATAAACGTCAGGTTCAGTGAGAATTTCGAAGCTGTCTTCATTTACAATCATATCATCAGCGCCTGCTTCAAGAGCAACTTCCATTACTGTATCCTCATCAAGGCCTTCTGCATCGACAATGATAACACCTTTTCTGGAGAACATGTATGAAACGCATCCGGGTGCTCCCAGGTTGCCGCCGTACTTGCTGAAAGTTGATCTGACTGCAGCTGTAGTTCTGTTTCTGTTATCAGTAAGAGTTTCAACGATAACAGCAACTCCGCCTACACCGTAACCTTCGAATGTCAGTTCTTCGTAAGTTTCGCCTTCCAGTTCGCCTGTACCTTTCTTGATGGCTCTCTTGATATTGTCATTAGGCATCGAGATGGCCTTGGCTTTATCTATAGCAACTCTCAATGTAGCGTTGTAGTCAGGATCTCCTCCTGCTTTAGCTGCAACTGTGATTGCTCTAGCATACTTTGTAAACATTGCCGCTCTCTTAGAGTCCTGAGCAGCCTTTCTTCCTGCAATTGTACCGTGTCTTCCCATCAAGACACCTCCTATCTATATTTTTTTCGTTAAAATTATACACCTATCGACAATACTCTTCAAGTTTCTATTGCCGCAATGCACATTATTCTTCCGACGCTTTCAGCTTTTTTTCAAGATTTTTGTGAGCTGTAGCCATCATTAGTTTTATTCTGTTCAGCTGATTTACATCGGAAGCCCCCGGGTCATAATCTATCGGCACTATGTTTGCCATCGGATTTCTCTTCCTCATCGGTTTCATTACACCTTTTCCTGTAACATGATTTGGCAGACATGCGAACGGCTGCATACAGATGATATTCTCAACTCCGTCATCGATAAGGTCTACCATTTCACCGGTAAGAAGCCATCCTTCGCCGCACTGGTTGCCTATTGAAACCACCTGACTTGCCTTGGCTGCAATATCCTCAATGTACATCGGCTCGTGGAATCTTTTGGCTTTTCTGAGCGCCTTTCTGAGAGGCTTTCTCACCATCTCGATTACCTGGATTGCAGCCTTGTTGCCCATCATCAGCTTGTATGATCCGCTGAGATATTTATGATTGTATTCCTTGCTGTACATTCCGTAGAGAAGGAAGTCTGTCAGGTCAAGTACTACAGCCTCGCCGCCTTCGCTCTCAATGATATTTACAACATCATTGTTGGCATTCGGATGGTATTTTACAAGAATCTCTCCTACTACACCAACTCTCGGTTTCTTAATGTCAAGCAGAGGAAGTTCATCGAACTCTTTGACAATGTTCATCATGTCCTTTTTGTATTTGCCGAAATCATTGTTTCTGAGAGTTTCATGAGCAACATTGACCCACTTTTCATAAAGCTCGTTGGCAGAACCCGGCACTGCTTCATACGGTCTGACTCTGTAAAGGACGCGCATGAACAAATCTCCGTACATTACAGCCATGAGACATCTTTTGACCATGCTCGGTGTAAAGCCGAATCCCGGATTCTTTTCAAGTCCCGCCATGTTAACAGATACTACAGGTATCTGTGGATGACCCATATCTCTGAACGCCTTCCTGAGCAGCGAAACATAGTTGCTGGCTCTGCACTGTCCACCGGTCTGGCTCATGAGCACGGCAACTTTGTCGATGTCCAGTTCGCCGGACTCTTCACCCTTTTTAAGGTATGAAATTACCTGACCGAGAGAAACGATGGTTGGATAGCAGGCATCATTGTTAATGTACCTTAAGCCTTCATCTACAGCCTCTTTGTTAACGGTTGGAAGCCTCTTGGCATTGTAACCCTCGCAGTTCAGCGCCGTCTCAAGGAACTGGAAGTGAATTGGTGACATTTCAGGAATCAGAAGAGTATAGTCCTTCTTCATCTCCTTGGTGAAGTATTCTCTTTCGTAAGGAGCATGCTGCTTGACTGGCTTGATTCCGTTCTTGGCTCGTTCGTCTATGGCTGCCTTGAGGGACCTGATTCTTATCCTGGCGGCACCCATGTTTGTACCTTCGTCTATTTTAAGTACTGTATAAAGTTTGTTCTTCTGTTTTGTAAGTTCCTCAACCTGGTCAGTAGTAACAGCATCAACACCGCATCCGAATGAGTTAAGCTGCACCAGCTCCACGTTATCTCTGGTGCCTGCGAATTCTGCTGCCTTGTACAGTCTTGAGTGATATGCCCACTGGTCGAGAACACGAACAGGTCTAGGCAGATCTGCCAGATGACAGACTGAGTCTTCTGTGAGAACCACCATATCAAAAGATGTGATAATCTTGTCCAGTCCGTGATTGATTTCCGGATCCAGGTGATACGGTCTTCCGGCCAGAACAATGCACTCTTTGCCGTTCTTTTCGGCCCACTCAAGATACATCTCACCATGACGTTTGATGTCTGCCTTAAACTCCTTGTCTTCAGCTCTTGCCAGTTCCACAGCTTCCTCAATTTCTTTTCTTGAGATACCTTTGGAACCGAGAAGCCTGTGAAGTTCTCTCACCAGGAACTTGTCATTGTCATAAGGCAGGAAAGGATGAATGAATTCTGTTCCGTTCTCTTCGAAAATTTCATCCATGTTTCCCGCTATTACCTCAGGATATGTTGCAACAATCGGACAATTATAGTGATTTGGTGCTGTTTCATCCTCTATTCTTTCATAGTTGATACTAGGATAGAATATTTCCTTTAACCCCTGATTTACCAGCCATTTAATGTGTCCGTGAACCAGCTTGGCAGGATAACATGCAGTATCAGAGGATATTGTCTCCATTCCGTTCTCATAAAGTTCTTTGCTTGACACCGGAGAAAGCACAACTCTGAAACCGAGATGAGTCCAGAAAGTATGCCAGAACGGATAGTTTTCGTACATGTTCAGAACTCTTGGAATTCCGATTTCTCCGCGGACAGCATTCTCTGCTTCCAGAGATTTGTAACCGAAGAGTCTTCTCAATTTGTAAGCATAGAGATTAGGTATGGATTCTTCAGCGCTGATTACCTTGCCCTCACCTCGTTCGCACCTGTTGCCTGTAAAAAATCTGGAACCGTCGTTAAACCGGTTTACAGTTATCATGCAGTTGTTTTCACACTTATTGCATCGGACATGGCTGATTTTAACCTGGAAGTCGTCCATTTCTTCAGGTGTTATAAGTCCGGATACTTCGCCTTCCTTATGTTCTGCCCTTGCTATAAGCGATGCTCCGTATGCTCCCATAAGTCCGGCAATATCAGGTCGAACGATTTCCTTGCCCATGATATTCTCAATTGAACGAAGTACAGCATCATTTAAGAATGTTCCGCCCTGTACCACTATCCTGCTGCCTGCCTCATCGGGATTTCTCAGCTTGATTACCTTGTAGAGCGCATTCTTTATTACTGAATAGCTGAGTCCGGCAGAAATGTCGCCTATTGTTGCGCCTTCCTTCTGAGCCTGTTTAACTTTGGAGTTCATGAATACTGTGCATCTGGTTCCAAGATCTACCGGAGATTCTGCGAAGAGAGCTTCCCTGGCAAAATCTTCAACTCCCAGATTTACAGACTTGGCATAAGTTTCGATAAACGAACCGCAGCCTGATGAACATGCCTCGTTAAGCATTATATTATATATTGCGCCGTCTTTGATGCGCATGCATTTCATATCCTGTCCGCCGATATCCAGAATGAAATCAACTCCAGGCAGGAACTCTTCAGCTGCCTTGTAATGAGCCATTGTCTCGATTTCACCCATATCAGCCTTGTATGCAGCCTTAATCAGGTTTTCACCGTATCCTGTAGTACACACTCTGGCAATTCGTGCTTCCTCAGGGAGCAGCGAATATAGCTCGCGGAGCATGGTCATTGTAGTTTCCAGCGGCTTGCCTTCATTACCTCTGTAGAAGGAATAAAGCAGTCTTTTATCCTGGTCAATAAGTGCCGCCTTGGTTGTAGTTGAGCCTGCATCAATGCCCAGGAATACATTGCCTTTGGCATCTTTAATATCTGCTCTTGCAATCTTATGCTCTCTGTGCCTTGACGTGAACTCTTCGTATTCTTTTTCGTCTGCGAACAAAGGATCCACGTGCTTGGTGTCACTGAGAACGGACGGATCTGCAGCTTCTATTCTCTCCATTAATCCGCCGAATGACATTGCCTCGTACTTTGATGCATTCATGGCAGCGCCAATTGCAACGAAATATTTGGAGTCATCAGGGAAAATGATGTCTTCATCTTTAAGTTCGAGTGTTTCAATGAATCGCTTCCTCAGTTCAGGAAGGAATGACAGAGGTCCGCCGAGAAATGCGACCTTGCCTTTAATCGGGTGACCGCACGCAAGACCGCTGATTGTCTGATTGACAACGGCCTGGAAAATTGACGCTGCAAGGTCTTCAATTGCTGCACCTTCATTGATGAGCGGCTGAATATCAGTCTTGGCGAATACACCGCATCTTGCAGCTATAGGATATATCATGTTGTGTCTTGAAGCTGCATCATTAAGACCCATGGCATCTGTGCTGAGAAGTACAGCCATCTGATCAATGAATGCTCCTGTTCCTCCGGCACATGTGCCGTTCATTCTCTGTTCGACAGTAGTACCGTAGAATGTGATTTTGGCATCTTCTCCGCCAAGCTCAATTGCAACATCTGTTTCAGGAATAAGCGCTTCCACAGCCGAACTGCATGTGACTACCTCCTGCTCGAAGGGTATTCCCATAACCTTGGCGAAGGACAGACCGCCCGAGCCTGTAATTACCATTTTCAAATCAACATCGCCAATTTCATCGTGCAGCTGTTTAAGCAGCATTACGACAGTTTCAAACACGTTGGACATGTGTCTTTCATATCTGCTGTAGCTGATGTTGTTATTATCGTCAAGCAGAATTAATTTAACCGTTGTTGACCCTACGTCAATACCTAATCTCATATATTACCTCAAACATTAATATTTATTAAAACAAATTAAAAATTCACCTAAATTAACTAATATATTGTATACTATTAGCATGAATAGTTCAATTAGTAAAAATACATTTAAAGCAATATATCGTCTGTTAGACAAAGTATCCCCACTAGATGATGACTGCGGACTGCTGTGTGGAGCCGCATGCTGCACCTGTGACAACTGTGAGGGTGCGGATGCTATTGTGGAAGGTGCATCTGATGACGCTGATTATGAAATGGGTATATATCTTCTCCCAGGCGAAGAGCAGATGTTCGATGGAGATGAGGACTGGATCAAATGGGGTCACCTTGCCGCCGAGGACTTCGATTTCCCGGATTCCTGGTACGGTGATGTCCATTTCCTTGAGTGCAAAGCGGCGCCGTGCTGTCCCAGAGAGAAGCGGCCTCTCCAGTGCAGATTCTATCCTCTGACACCGCATATTGACGAAGACGGCAAATTATGGCTGATATATCAGAATGCAGAGCTGCCGTACACATGTCCTCTCATCGAATCCAGAATACCGTTAAACCGCAGCTTCATGAAAGCGACATATACAGTCTGGTGCCGGCTCATTCAGGATTCACTGATTTTGGATATGGTACTGATGGATTCTCAATACAGAATAGAAGACCAGACTGAAATCATTAAAGTATTTCCTCAATGTGAGGATTAGGTAATCAACATACAACATATAAAAGAAATCTGAGTGCTACTTTAGCTCTCAGATTTCTTCATATCACAAACCGAATTCTTCAATTCGTAAAGTTACATGAACAGTCTAAGTACACCGGCTGATTCAAGCAGAAGCACTGTAAGCATGATTGGTGCAACGAACTTGATCATAACAACGTACATCTTGTGGAAGCCGAACTTCTCACCATTAAGTGTAATTTCGTCTTCAATGGTCTTTGGCTTGGCAACCCATCCAATAAGGATACATGTAAGAATAGCTCCCAGAGGCATCAGCAGATTGTTACTGATATAGTCCATAATATCAAGAAGCTGACCTGTAGTTCCTGTAGGCAGAGTTACTTCGAAATACATCTTGTTGTAGCCAAGACATACGAAAATGCCGCCTATGAGTGCGATGCCGCCTTCAATGAATGCAGCCTTCTTCCTGGACATGTGGAACTGGTCCATTAAGCTGGATACAACAGCCTCCATAACGGATACAGCACTTGTTACTGCTGCGAAAAGAACCATTACGAAGAACAGGATACCCATAATGATTCCGATGCTGCCCATTGAAGCGAAAATCTTTGGCAGTGATACGAACATAAGTCCAGGACCAGCGCTCATTCCTTCAGTACCTGCGAAAGCATAGATTGCAGGAATAATCATTACGCCTGCCAGAAATGCGATAGCAGTATCAAAAAGCTGAATCTGCATTACAGATTTCTGAAGATTTGCTTCTTTACTTACATATGAACCGTAAGCAACCATGATACCCATGGCAACACTTAAGCTGAAGAACAGCTGTCCCATGGCATCTACGATAACGTTAAGCAGTGTTGCGAATGTAAGCCCTTCAAGATTAGGTATCAGATAAATCTTAAGACCTTCCATACCGGTTCTTGTAATTCCCTCTGCATCAGTATGCGTAATTGTAAGTGCAAATACTGATATAATGAGTACAAGGACGATGAGAATAGGCATGATTATCTTGGATGATGCTTCAATGCCCTTGTTTACTCCGAGAATTACAATGATTGCACAGATTGCCAGAAATACAATTGTAAGTACAAGGGGCTGAGTCGTGCTTGTAATATATCCTCCGAAATATCCATCCTCAGCAGCTGCTGTGCCCTGTCCTCCTAAGAAGACGAAACAGTATTTAAGTACCCATCCACCGATAACACAGTAGTACGGCATGATGATTACCGGTACGATACAGCTTATTACGCCGAGAGGCTTCCAGCCTTTCTTAATCTTATCATATGCAGTAAGCGGACCCTGCAGTGTCTTACGTCCGATTGCAACTTCAGTAATCAGCAGAGTAAATCCGAATGTAAACAGCAGAATCAGATAAACCAGAAGGAACAGTCCCCCACCATCCTTAGCTGCAAAATACGGAAATCTCCATATGTTTCCCAGTCCGACTGCACTTCCGGCAGCTGCTAGAACGAATCCTATCGATCCACCAAACGAATGTCTTTCTTTCATAACTCCTCTTCTCTTCCAATAAAAAATTAATGCTCAATAACTCCGTTTTTACCTATATGCTGAATTTCCCTGCGCCACAGATATCTCATGGCAATTATGAAATATAACGTTCCCATAACTTCTGCTGCAGGATATGCCAGCCATACGATAGGTAGTCCCCATATTCTAGCAAAAATGAATGCCATTGGCAAGATACCAAACAATTGTCTTATCAGCGAACCCCACATGCTCATAAATCCGTGTCCTGTTGCCTGGAATACTGATGATGACATGATTCCGAATGCTGCAGGCAGGAAGCATGTGCTGATTATCTTCATGGCAGGAACACCTATTTCGTACATTGCAGCACTGTCATGTGAATTAAACACTTCCATTATGTCGTATGCGAAGAACTGGAATGCCAGCAGTCCTGCGCCCATGATAACCATAGCGAAAGCCATTCCTTTCCAGTAGGTTTCCATGAGTCTTTTCCTGTCTCTGGCACCGTAATTGTAACCCATTATAGGGAGTACGCCCTGATTCAGTCCGAATACAGGCATGAAAACAAATGACTGAACTCTGCCGTAAACACCGTTAACTGCAACTGCAGTCTCATTGAGCCCTCCCAGAATG
>JALEUQ010000058.1 GCA_022780965.1 Clostridiales bacterium | reverse complement strand
GTGCCTTGGCTTCTACATCAAAGCCGGTCTTCTTTTCAACATATATTCTTCTGACCATAATAGAATTTCCTTTCTATGTTTTAAACCTAGTTTGACATAATAATGTTAGCACTTTAGCCTGTTTTTCGCAATAATTTATATTAAAAACTTTGAAATTTCAACGTTTACCGAACTTATACGCATCGTGCAGTATTTATTGTTCGTCTTTTACCTTCATATTTCCTTTAATTGACTTTTATGGGGGTTTAATGTATCGTATTTGGCGAAAGGAATACGACAAATGACCATTAAATTCTGTTCTTTTGCAAGTGGAAGCAGCGGCAACTGCTACATGATAAAAGACGACGAAACAGCAATTCTTATAGATGCCGGCATTTCCGGCAAAAAAATCATGCAGTATCTGGATGAGACCGGCACTCCCATCGAGCAGGTCAAGGCGGTTCTGGTGACTCACGAACACATAGATCACGTCCAGAGTCTGCCGATACTTTCCAAAAAACTTCCCAATGCACTGATTTATGCCAACGAACGCACCTGGGAAAACAATGATCGCCCGGTGCTTTCCCATAAAAAGCGCACTTTTACAACAGGAAGAGACTTTACGGTCGGCAAGTTCAACATCAGATCATTTCGCACCAGCCATGATGCAGCAGAACCTGTAGGCTTCTCAATTTCACAGTGCGGCCGCCAGATAAGCATTCTAACAGACTCGGGATATGTCAGTGATGCCAACATTGAGGAAATTGCACCTGCAGACATTCTTGTTCTTGAATCGAACCACGAGGAGGAAATGCTCTTGATGGGAAGATATCCGTACCCGGTGAAGAGAAGAATATTAGGCCAAGAAGGCCATCTGTCCAATGTTACATGCGGCATGTGTCTGTCAAAAATATGCAAACTTGTTTCCAAGCCGAGACAGGTACTGCTGGGGCATCTTAGTCACGACAACAATGATCCGTCCATCGCCATGCTGGCTGTCAGAAACACCCTTTTGGAAAACGATGTGATTCCGGGGGGCAGTCTGCAGATTGAGGTCGCACAACGCAGCAGCCGAAGCGATGTTTTCATTCTCGAAGGATAATTGGAATAAAAACATGAATATTAACATTATATGTATAGGAAAACTAAAGGAAAGATACTGGCAGGATGCTGTAAAAGAGTACAGCAAGAGGCTTGGACGTTTCTGTACGCTTAATATCATAGAGCTTAAGGAAAGTCCGCTGCGCGCCAATCCTTCACAGGCAGACGAAGAAGCTGTGAAAGAAGCGGAAGGCAAAGACATCCTCGACAAAATCAAAAGCGGAGACTATGTCATTACTCTCGAAATTAAAGGCAAAGGACTTGATTCGGTTCAGCTTGCCGATAAAATCTCCGATTTGGCTCTTCAGGGCAGGAGCACCATTGATTTCGTCATTGGCGGTTCACTAGGCCTGTCTCAGGAAGTAAGCAGGCGCTCCGACTTCAAGCTTTCTTTCTCTGCCATGACATTCCCTCATCAGCTTATGAGAGTAATTCTACTGGAGCAGGTTTACAGAGCATTCAAAATCAACAGCAACGAAACATATCATAAATAGTTTCCTTTAACGCGCAATAATGCTGCATTTCTACGCATTACTAAAGCAGAAACATATGAAGCAGGTATTAATATGGCTAAGATTGGCAGAAAAAATAACATTAAATTGATTTTACTCATTGCCCTCGTTATATGCGCCCTGCTGCTCATCAATGCATTTTTCTTTCTCCTGCCCGTATTACATTAGTCTACTCTCATATATGATTCTGATTCCGACGGAATCAGGAATTTTTATCTTGAAGAACAAGATTCCCTAGATGGACTTTTCGTTGGTCCCAGCAGTGTCTATCGTTACTGGTTTCCTCCTCATGCTTATGAGAAAACAGGAATGGCAGTTTACGCCCTTTCATGCAATAATATGCCCGTAAGCGCCATGGAACACGTGTTAAAGGATGCTGTCAAAAGGCAAAGCAGCATTAAGTTTGTCGCTATGGATTTAAGAAACATCAGTAAGGTAGATGATGGTATTAAAAGCCGTTACATGAAACGCATGACGGATGTTATGCCATGGTCCATAGATAGGACAGCTGCAATCGATGATTATCTCGACTACTGCGAGCAAATGGATACAAATCATGTGGATTTTTCTCATAAGAATTACTATTTCCCTTTCGTCAGGGATCGCGGTGCATGGCTCGAAGATGTGAACAAAGACGATCTACTGCATTACTTGAAAAATGATTTGAATCTGACTATTAAAGGATGCAAGCCCTATATCCCGTATATATATAATGAACCCTTCACTAAGCATGTTGAAGAAATAGAGCTGAGAGATTGCCAGATAGATGTATTGAACAGTCTTTTCAGTTACTGCCATGAGCTTGAAGCTGACGGAATTTCAGTGATATTTACATTTGCTCCATTCGATAGAGGCGGCGAGAAGTCTGCTTACCTTCATGAAGCAGCTAAATTGTGTGAGGACAATGGATTTACAGTACTTGATTTTAATAATGAACCATATATAAATGAAATCGATTTCGACTACTCTAAAGATTTTTACGACAACCGTCATGCAGCTGGAGCAGCGGGTTAAAAGCGAGAGGATAAAATACGGCATCGAAGAATAAAACAACCGGGCAGCTCAGGTTACAAAGATATGAGCCATCCCGGTTTTTTATTGTTCTTTATTGGCCTATAAGCACGCTCTAAACATGCCTGCTCTAAAGTGTATCAGCCGAACACTTCTTTTACTATTTTTTTGGTGTAATTTGGATTGTTGACCATTCTCGCAACCATCTGATTGCTTACAGAGACATCGTACAGAGATTCTGACGTTATTCTCTCATATTTCAATCTGTCTCTGTCAGCTTCCACACGTCTGTCGTACTCAGCAGCAAGGAACTCTGCCGAAAAATCATTGGCGCTGATAGCCTCCTTGGCAGCCATGGCAGCCGCTTCTCCACTGCCTGCAGCAGCTCCTGTTCCGTCCTTAAGAAGCGGCAGCATGGTGCTTCCGCTGTTTCCTATGACAAGATAACCGTTACCTGATCTAGCATCCGTGGAAGTAACATCATTCATGACATCTTTTTTCCATGGGCTAACCTGTCTTGCGCCAACAAACAGTGCAGACATGCGTCTGTTTTTCTCAATAAGTTCTGCGAAAACGTCTCGAGCTCTAATATTCTCTGCTGCTTCAGCATCCCTTATTATTCCCACGTTACAGTATCCGTCTCTGACACCTTTTGCCCCGGACGGCACCACCCAGTAATAGCCGTTAGGCAGACTTTCGTGGAACCCGAAAACACCATACGCATTGTACTGATCCTTTGCCAGAGTTTCTTCAAGGTTAATTCCGGCGAAATACGCACGCTCTCCAATGTAGCGCCCGGCCCCTGCCAAGGCCCCCGCATCCCTTCGCTCCCCGGGGGCCAGCTCGCAGGAGCCGTCCGCCAGGATGACAAGCCGGCATCGGATATCATAATCCTCACCCCGTTCACGCACTCTGACGCCTTTGACATAACCATCCTCAATGATAAGCTCCCTGACATTGCATCCATCTCTGAATTCTGCACCAAGGCTTACTGCTTTATCCGCAATCAAGTTATCGACATAAAATCTCGGCGAAGCATAAGCTTCAAAAGGAAGCACACACTCGGAACCGTTCTGAGAAATCACATGAATTCTTCTGAGAAGGGTCCCGTTCCTATCAAGATCATCGAACAGTTTAAGCCTGCTCAGGTGTGTGACTGTTTCCTCTCTGAGAATATCGCCGCAGCATTTATCTCTGGGATATACCGCTTTGTCCAGCAGAAGCACATCAGCTCCGGCTCTTGCCAGATACGCTGCGCATACAGAGCCTGCAATGCCGGCTCCCACTATTATTACATCTCGCTCATAAGTCATCTATTTCACCTCCCTGCAGGGCACCAGTTCAATGGCGCTTTCAGGACAATGTTCTGCACAGATTCCGCAGCCTATGCACCTGTCATTATTTATCTGATGGTAACCTGACGAGATGAATCTTCCCGCCTCCTGTCTCGCCTGTGCACCGCTAAGCAGTCTTCGACCCACTTCGAAGCCCTTGTCAGCAATCTTCCTGCCTTCAATAATCTCGTGGGCGGGCACATCCTCCGTCGTCTCCGCTTCCGAAATTCCGACGAACGGCTCTCCGGTGAAATAACTGTCAACAGCCTGAGCTCCCAATCTTCCTGCTCCAGCAGATGGAAGATTAACATTTCCTATGCTGAGAACGCCTTTAATAGGCGTTGCCATCCCTTCACCAGTTATCAGGTGGCCCCGGTCATCCGCTTTGAGTGCAGGATTTCTGGCTATAATTGTCGCTGTATCTGCGTAGGCTGTATCGCCTGTCACCAGGATGTCGCACGGAATGTCTATGACAATATCTTTTGCAATAATGTTAAGGTTCACTGCAGCTACTTTGCCGTCCTTTTCTCTGACTCCGGCAAGTTCAGTCCCTGTCACCAGATTAACGCCTTCCTCTATGGCATCAAGAACTGCAGGGCATCTGTTCATCAGCTCATCCTTGGAGCATCTGCAGATCAGAGTAACATCCTTCACATATTCTTTAAGTTTCCTGGAAGCATCCACCGCCATATCATCGCTTCCTGTCACAATTACACTGCCTTGAAGCCCGTTAATCAGAAGGTTTCTCTTAAGCCTCGAAAGCAGCGACACCAGTTCAAACACGCCCCTGGCATAGATGTTAGGCAGATTCGGTCTTATGCCCTTCGTTTCACCTGTCGCGAAAAGAATTGCTTCATATCCCTCTGCCTTCAGTTCGCTGATCGACGGCTTGATTCCTGCAGAGCAGCAGCAGTGCACATCAATTCCCGATTGCGAAAGCTTCTTCATTTCACTTTCAAGCAGTTCACTGTCAATCCTTTTATCTGTTGCAAGCCATCTGTATTTGCCCCCAAGATATGGAGTTTTCTCAAAAATCGAAGGTGCATATCCGAGTTTTGCAAGTTCAATTGCGGCACTGATTCCGGCAACACCTCCGCCGATTACCGCCACCTTTTTCCTAGCCGAATATTCCTCAGATTCCCTGTCAGCCAGAACCGGCATCTTATCCTCTATTCCGGCATCTCTCACTATTTTCACAATATCTTCTGACGGCTCAGCTTTGATTCTGCCGCTCCTGCTGAATATTATTTCCTCCCTGGCAGGCTTAACCATGGAGATTTCATCGCTGCCGACTTCAATGCTGCTTCCGGATGCCACTCTGCCTCTTCTCTGAGGAAATCTCCTGCCTCTGAATACAGCGTCCACATTTTCGCCTATCCTCATTCCTGACGCCAGTGCGCTCACTGCAGTATTGCTTTTTCCCGCTATGTCTCCACATGCAAAAACCATGTCCATGCTAGTCATGCCAAGTCCGTCTGTACTGATCGAACCGTCATCGCTGATTCTGAAATCGCCGATAGACGTAACATCAAACTGCCTTCCAACAGCGAAGACAACAGTATCGCACGCTTCAGTGAATCCTTCGTATTCAGACACGACAGGCCGCTTCATTCCTTCAGAATCAGCAGCCATTTCTACCTTCCTGAATTCAACAGCCCTGACGCTTCCATCTTCGGTCTTCTCGATTTTTACGGGCACAGCAGAAGCCATGAATTCAATTCCTTCTGCTGCCATTCTTCTCAAATACTCCCTGGTAATCTGCAGATTATCCTCAGATTCCATGGCAACGCAGGACACTTTCTTGCCTTTGCGAACCAGAGTTCTGCTGAGATCAGCTGCAAACCTTCCGCCTCCGATTACAACGACCGAGTCACCTACAGCAGTAAATTCATTCTCCGGCTCCAGATTGACAGCTCGGAGCACGGATACTCCGTCAACTACCATATCTCCGTCTGCGCCTTCAAGCTCAGGAACCATTCCTCTCGATGCTCCCGCCGCAATAATCACAGCAGCGTATTCATTCTGCAGATCCTCAAGGCTCACGTCCCTTCCCACGACAACTCCGGTTTTTACGCCTATGCCAGCAGACACAATTCTTCCTATTTCAGAATCCAGCATATCCTTGTCAAGACGAAATCCCGGAATACCCCATGCCATAGTGCCTCCAAGATTCGTATCAGCTTCAAAAATTGTTGTCCGATACCCTTGGGATGCCAGCTTCCATGCCGCTCCTATTCCAGACGGACCTCCGCCGATAATTGCAACTTTTTCTGGATATCTCTCCTTAAAAGCCGCTTGCGGGCACTCAACCTTATCTACAACGTACCTTTCCAGCGCTGCAATGTTTACGGGAGCATGGTTCATCATGCTCCTCCTGTCGCTTCGCATGCAATACTGTCTGCACACCTGGGCACATACAGCTGCAAGCGGATTCTTGCCGTAGAGATACATTCCCGCGTCTTCGATTCTTCCTGCCTTAACGTACTCCGCAATGACCTGAGGCACAATTCCGAGAGGACATCCTGCAGACGATGGCAGCACCCTCTCCGGGCTGGCGAAAACAAGACCGCTTATGTTTTTTTCTCTTTCTTCCACAGCTTCCACAGGACATACACTTCCGCATTTGTCGCAGTTAACGCATATGTCCGAATCTATTACTGCATCAAGAACCTTGTTCATGTTTAAAGTAAGATTCATAACGACCTCCTACACCAGTTCCAAAGTTTTTAGTTCTTCGCTCAGTTTCGCGCAAAGTTCATCCGGGAGCACCGCATTCATCATGTCGATTACCTGCTCGGGTGTCGGCTCATCTATACCGTGTGATTCCAGCCACTGGGCACACTCTCTGATGAATCCGTAGTCCCGCAGACCTTTCCATCTGAAATATACAGTTTTCTGCCCCAGCAGGAAAACAAGTTTCGATGTTCTGCTCCACTTGATGTTTTCCTTCAGATACTTCATTTCACGGGTATGCAGATATCGGTTGTCGAACTCTCCGGAAACGCGCTCTATCTGCTTCTCCAGCGCTTCCAGTTTTTTTCTGCCCTTGCGGCTTTTGGCTAATTCAGCTTCGTTCACAATGCTCCTCCTTATATTCTAGAAAGGACAGTTGCCCTTGCCTGTAACCGGAATTTCCTCTCCCAGGAAAGTTGGATCCGGTTTGAAATTCCATTTGATTACATCTTTGGTTCTAGCCAGCAGTTCTCTTCCGTCCCTGGCAGTCTGCCCCCGGTAAATCTGCTGATCTGAACAGACGCCAATCACGTCCGTTCCCATTTGAATGCAGCCGTATGCGGCTCTGTACATGTGATATGACTGGGTCACCACTATTGCTCTGTCAACGTCAAAGACTTCTTTCGCACGAAATGCAGTCTCATAAGTGCTGAAGCCTGCAAAATCACAAAAAATATCCTCCTTCTCAACACCCTGCTCCATAATGTACCCTGCCATGGCACGCACTTCGTTATACTCTTCTTCGCCGTTATCTCCCGACAAAAGTATGGCAGGAGCTCCTCCGCTCTTGTACAGTGCGACCGCAGCATCAAGCCTGTTTCTCAGCATGGGGCTTGGATTCCCGTTGGGATATACCGATGCTCCCGGCACAATGATGCACTGGGCGTTGAAGTCATCAATCCGTTTTAAAGCATCTTCCGACAACTGTTCATGCTCCCCATCAAAAGTATATGCAATTGTATCGTCAACAGAAGCAATCATGTGCCAGTTGGTTAATCCGACAACCCCTGCCACCACAGCCACTGCAGCTGCAGCCACCGCCAATGCTATTCCGGCCCCTCTGCTTCTAATCAGTTTTCGTATTTTACTCATGCTATTATTATATATGGTATTTATGTTGATTTAAAGGAATACACATTATTCGCCTTTTTTAAACCGTTTGTCAAAGTATTCCTCGATTTGTGCTCTCAGTTCTTCTCCGGCACCATCAATGAGCCTTTCTTTGAAACTCTGCCTTAGTGTCGGGAAGGCCTTGAGAAGTCTTCTATGCTTCTTTAAACGAGAATCCGACAGGAATGCAATATATGCATCAGTCCTTGCTTCACCTCTGTCCTTCACCTCATCGACCGTCATGGCAGCTTCATAAATCAGATTGCCCGCTGAATCCGAAATATTTCTGGCACTTTCGGCAATCTCCCTCAAAGCCCTGTTCACTTTGTTTATTCCTCTGACAGTTACGGTCAGATCTGCCGCCGCATAAACATAGAATATGCAGATGAGTACAATCTGCAGCCAGCGAGGTGTAACAGCGATGACATCACTTACTGCAGGATGCAGCAGCCGAATCACACCTACGCAGGCCAGCCCCCACATTATCGAAAAACGCAGGCATACATATCCGCCAATATTAAAAGGTTCCTCTGAGTAATCCCACCATGTGTCATGAAACAGATATTTGAGCACTAGTCCTGTGATGAACTCAATCAGTGTGCAGAAAACCATGGACCCCAGAAACAGCAGCACAGTATTGTCCTGAACAGGCGACATGAGTATGACTACACCAACAACACCGAACCCGTACAACGGACATACCGGCCCATTGAGAAACCCTCTGTTTACAAACTCTCCCGTTTTCAACGCGAAGAAAACAACTTCTGTGACCCAGCCCAATACCGCATACACTGCAAACATCAGAAGCAGAACTATTATGTTTTCAATCATTAATATACCCCCTTCAATACTGTCCGTTCATCTCAATCCCTTCCGAAGATTATAACAGATTACCCGTCTGTCTTCCACCCGGATGCATCCTCCGAAAAATATGGAAGTCCTGCCCGCAAACCAGTATAATTACCTGAGGAGGACATGAAATGAGAATAGAATATATCGGACACAGCGGTGTTCTCGTTCAGCTGGAGAACACCAATCTTCTTTTTGACGTTATCGCATTTCCCCAGGTAGTCAGCGACCCCGACCGCAGTCTGCGCCATGATATCGGCAGATTACCTCAGCTGGACACATCCCAAAATACTGCAGTATTTGCCAGCCACTTCCACGGCGACCATTATACCGAACAAATCTGGGGTCTCAGGGACAGCATACCTGAAATCAAGTATGTTATCAGCAAAGACATCCCCTTCTCCTCCGGTGTCAGAAGGCGTCTTGCAATTGGTGACAGCGACATGGAGAACATAACAAGGGTCAAGGGATATTCCTCTCAGGATATATCATTCGCAGACGGCGAAACCATTCACGTGCAGACAATTCCATCCACAGATGAAGGCGTTGCTTTCCTTGTCAAAGCTGAAGGCAAAATTATTTACCACGCCGGCGACCACCACTTGTGGGTATGGGAGGGCAACACAGAGCAGCACAATAATGACATGCGTCAGGTTTTCAGACGCACCTTGTCTCGACTGGAACTTGGAGATAATGAAAAAATCGACGTCGCTTTCCTTCTGCTGGATGGCAGGCTTGAAGGCCCCGCATACGAAGGCATGAACACTTATATTGAAATGCTGCCGATCAGGCATATTATTCCAATCCACCAGTGGAAAAACTACGGTCTTACCGACTCTTACCTTGCTGATATATCTCTGCCCGACGGCGTTGAAATGCACAAGGTAACAGGCGAAAACTGCAGTTTTGAGCTATGATTTGTTCGGAAAATAACAAAAGACACTCGATACATCGAGCTTATTACAGCCCTGACGAGTGTCTTTTATATTTTGTCCTATAGAGCTCTATTCTGCTTATTTCTACAGCTTCCTGAGCAGATCCACAACTTCCAGTTTCTCTGCTGCTGTCTCGCTTGCCTTCTTAATTACTTTGGCAGGAACACCTGCAACAACATCTCCGGGAGCAACATCCGATACTACGACCGCTCCTGCTGCAACTACTGCGCCCTTTCCAACTGTAACACCTTCAAGTACAACTGCGTTGGCACCGATTACTACGCCGTCTTCGATGGTAACAGGCTTGGCTGAAGGCGGTTCGATAACGCCGGCAAGAACTGTTCCTGCACCGATGTGGCAGTTGTTTCCTACTGTTGCTCTGCCGCCAAGGACAGCGCCCATATCAATCATTGTGCCTTCGCCGATTACTGAACCGATGTTGATTACTGCCCCCATCATGATTACAGCATTATCGCCGATGGAAACCATGTCTCTGATGATTGCACCAGGTTCAATTCTTGCCTTGATGTTCTTCATGTCCAGAAGCGGAATTGCCGAATTTCTCATGTCGTTTTCGATAACGTAATCCTCTATGACATCTTTGTTTGCTTCGAGAATCGGCTCTACTGCTTTCCAGTCGCCGAATACGATCTTATCTCCGGCACCGAATACCTGGCAACCGTCGTAACAGATATCAGCACCTTCCTTTTCCTTAACATAGACCTTCACAGGTGTCTTTTTTTCTGCGTTTCCGATAAAGCTGATTATTTCTTTTGCGTCCATCATTTTCATACTCCTTATCCGAAGAGAACCTCTTCCATTGTGTAATATCCGACTCCAGCTTTCTGCACGAATTCTGCCGCCTTTAATGCTCCTGCCGCGAAAATTTTCTTGGAGTCGGCATTGTGCTTAATTGAGATTATTTCATCTGTTCCCGCGAAAATCACTTCATGCTCGCCTGCGATGGTGCCGCCTCTGATTGCGTGAATTCCAATCTCCTTACCGCGCTTGCGGTTGCCTTCTCTGCCGAAAACATGCTCATATTCACCTTCAGGATCCACAGCATTAAGGAGCATCATGGCCGTTCCGCTCGGTGAATCCAGCTTCTTGTTGTGATGCTTCTCTACTATCTCAATATCAAATGCAGATTCGAGAACAGGTGTGATTTCAGCAAGAACTCTCCTGATAACATTGATTCCCAGCGAATAGTTTGCCGAGAACACAACAGGCACCTGTGTTGCCAGTTCTCTGACAATTTCCATCTCAGCGTCGCCGTATGCAGTTGTTGCAAGCACAGCCGGAACGCCGTTGCTCCTGCAGTACTCTGCCACTGCCGGCAGATTGGCCGGATGACTGAAGTCAATTACAACATCAACTTCACCCAGATCCTCAAGTTTCTCTCCGTTCAAAGGTTCCACTGCACCTGCCAGCTGGAACCCGTCTTTCTCCTCAACCATTGCGGACAGCACGTGTCCCATGGCGCCTTTGCCCATAATTGCTACTTTCATTATCGTGTGTATCCTTCCTTCTTAGAGCAGTCCCAGCTCTACCATTGTATTTCTAAGCGCAGCTCTGGTTCCTTCCTGCATAGGCACCAGCGGCTGTCTGAACTGACCTACATTCATTCCCACCATGTTCATTGCTTCCTTGATTGGAATAGGGTTTGTCTCGATGAACAGAGCGTTGATGAAATCAAGGTGCTTCAGGTGCTCATCCTTAGCCTTAACTACATCGCCCTTCAGATAATCCATAACGATATTGTGAGTTACTCCCGGCAGAATATTGGCGAGAACCGATATAACACCTGCGCCTCCCACCGATAGAATAGGCACATTGATATCGTCATTACCCGAATAAATATTGAAATCATCATTGATAAGCTTAGCATACTGACATACCAGTGACATGTCACCGCTTGCTTCCTTGAGTCCTACGATGTTAGGATGCTTGCTGATTTCGGCAAGTGCATTGTACGAAATCTTCACCCCTGTTCTTCCAGGTACGTGGTAAACCCATACAGGTGTATGAACCGCATCAGCAACAGTTGTGAAATGGCTGATCAGACCTGCATCCGTACACTTGTTGTAATAAGGTGTAATTACCAGCAGACCGTCAGCACCCATCTTCTCATACTTCAGGCTCTGCTCTTTGGCAACCATTGTATTGTTTGATCCGCTTCCCACGATTACAGGCACTCTGCCGTTGGCCTGTTCTATTACGGTTTTGGCAATTTCATCAGCCTCGCTCATTGTAAGTGTCGGAGTCTCTGCAGTAGTTCCCAGTGCCAGAATTGAATCTGTTCCCTCTGCAATATGCCAGTCAACCAGTTCTCTCAGCTTGGCGAAATTAACACTTCCATCTTCATTAAACGGCGTAATAAGCGCCACCATTGATCCTTTAAACATATCATTTCTCCCTTCTATCATTCTAAGGTTCCATCAAGTATGTGAACTGAAGGCCCTTCCATGTATACGTTACCGTCATCTTCTATTGCAATTCCCAGAGTGCCCAGTTTAAGCTGCACGTCTGCGCTGTTTCCTGTCATTCCGGCCATTGATGCTGCCACTACAGATGCGCATGCTCCCGTACCGCATGCAAAGGTGATGCCCACGCCTCTCTCATATGTGAGTACTTCAAGATTCTGTTGGTCTATGACCTTAACAAAGTTTACATTTGTCTTCTCTGTATAGACCGGATGATTGCATATTTCCTCGCCAAGAGGTTCCAGCACATCAATGTCAATATCATCAACGAAAACTACCGTATGCACTGTGCCCATGAAGAAACTGTCAACCTTAACGGTGCTTCCGTCCTTGAGGGCTATTTCTTTGCCCAGGAAATTCTCTTCATCTGTTTCCACACCTATTGCTGCCGGATCCATCACAGGTTTCCCCATATTGATTCTAACCCTGAACGGCTCATCCTGAGTCACATTAACAATCATTTCGCCTGCCAGTGTCGCTACCGGGTACACCGCCTCATCTCTGATGCCTTTATCCATGCAGTACTGAGCGAAGCATCTGATTCCGTTGCCGCACATTGGAGCTCTGCTTCCGTCCTGGTTGAAGAATACCATCTCGAGCTGAGGCTCCTCTCTGACCACTATGAATCCATCTGCACCCACTCCGGTATTGACGCAGCACAGATTCACAGCAAGCTGGCTGTACATTTCGATTCTGGCAGCTTCATCTTTCATTGTGATTGCCTTAGGCAGATCACTTTCCCTGACAATCACGAAATTGTTGCCGCATCCGTGATACTTGGATATTGAAATCATTTCTATACCTCTGTTCCTGTTTATAAATTGAATTCTCTGCAAAGGGCTATGGCTGCTGAAAGTTTCTGGTCCATCTCAACTGTAACAGATATTGAAATCTCCGAAGTTGTAATGTGATAATACTTCACACCGTTCTCTGCAAGCACTCTGAAAACTTTGCCCGATACGCCCGAATGTGTCGCCATGCCCACTCCAACCAGCGAAATCATAGCCAGATTCTGTTCTCTGTCAACTACGATACCAGAGAATATTTCATTTGATGTCAGAGCCGTTTCAAGCTGATCTCCCGCCTCCATGTCGCAGCTGAACGATACTGTACATGTTCCGTCCTGTGCCATCTGCTGAGAAATCATGTCAACCACGATTCCCAGTTCTCCCAGAATGCGGAAGCACTCTGCCACAGCTTTGCCGTCGGAAGGAATGTTTCTGAGTGTGAAAATTGTTACTTCATCCTGTATTCCCATGCCGGTGATTGGTGCATCCTCTACCAGCAGATTCTGAGTTGCCATTAATTCCTTGTTCACGATATATGTTCCTTTACTCTTATCATCCTCAAGTGATTTGCCATAGTACAGTTTTACATTGCACTTCTTGGCAAGTTCGATTGCCTGGGTTTCAATTTTGTCCGCCCCCAGATTTGCCACTTCCATCATTTCCTCGTAGGTAATGGCTTTGATTGGTTTGGCACCGGGATAAACTGACGGATCGACTGTGTACATGCATTCCGATTCTGAGTATATCTCGCAGTCCCACTCCAGCTGAGCGGCTATTCCCACTGCTGTAATATCCGAGCCGCCGGCACCTGCCATTGACAGGTCACCGTCTTCGCCTACACCCTGGAATCCTGAAACCACAGCCACCTTGCCTTCGGCAAGCACATTTTCTATTACCGATGTGTTGAGACATCTGACTGTAGCATACGGATTATCAACCATTACATCAGTCTGCAGTCCTGCCACTGCCTGCGCGTTGACGCCTGCTGCCTGAAGAGCTATTGCAAGAAGTGCTACTGTCTGCTGATCTCCCGTTGCCAGCAGCATGTCAATTTCGCTCTTTCGCAAATCGTCTCCGGCCTCTCTTGCCAGCGCTATCAGCTTATCTGCAGTATCTCCCATTGCGCTAACCACTATTACAAGCCCGTCGTCGTGCTTCTTGTTCTTCGCAATGTGACGCGCAACTGCTTTTATCTTTTCAATGGAGTCAAGACTCCTGCCATTATATTTCTGTACAGTATTAATCGTCATCGCCTCCCATCTCAAGTCTGTACTGGTCACGATAGCTTTCTCTTCTGATTACCAGCCTTGATTTGCCGTCCTTAACGAATACAACCGCCGGTCTTCCCAGTCTGTTGTAATTACTGGCCATGGAATATCCATATGCTCCGGTTGAAAATAGCACAAGCAGGTCTCCCGGCATCGCTTCCGGCAGCTTAACGCTCTTGATAAGCACGTCACCGGACTCGCAGTTCTTGCCTGCAACACAGTAATTCATGGTCTTAGGCAAATCCTGCTTCTCAACGAGAGCAGCTCCGTATTCTGCCTCATAAAGCGCCGGTCTGATATTGTCACTCATACCGCCGTTAACGAAAATGTAGTGTTTGTCACCGCTTACCTTCATATCGCCTATTGTATATAGTGAATATCCTGCCTCACCGACCATTGATCTTCCAGGCTCGGTGATAAGCTTGGTAACGTTGACACCTTTGCGAACGATGCAGTCTTCTGCACAGCGAACCATTCTGTAGCACATGTCTCCAAGTGACTCAACTTCATCTTCATCAACATACTTGATGCCGAAGCCTCCTCCAATGGAAAGCTCCATGTCGTCGATTCCGTAGAGTTCCTTCATCTCAAGAAGGAAGTCTGTCATTGTATCCAGCGCCCTCTCGAAAGATTCAGCCTCTACAATCTGCGAGCCTATGTGGCTGTGGAAGCCTGCCAGTTCAACCATGCTGCTTCCGGCAATAATATCTATAACTTCCTTAATGTGAATTCTGTCTTTAACATATATACCAAATTTGGAATCCGGAGCTGATGTCATTATGTATTCGTGTGTATGTGCCGAAATTCCCGGGTTAACTCTCAGAAGAGCTCTCACTTTGATTCCTGCATCTTCAGCTGCGAACACAAGGCGTCTGCATTCCATTACGTTATCAATTACGAAATATCCAACTCCCGCTTCAAGGGCCATTGTCATCTCTTCATCGCCTTTGTTGTTGCCGTGGAAATAAACCTTGCTCATGTCAACTCCGGCCTGCATGGCTCCATAAAGCTCCCCGCCGCTTACCACATCAAGGCCTAGGCCCATGCGGCTAAGAAGCTTGAACAGATAAATGGATGAAAATGCCTTAGATGCGAATGCCACCTCTGTTTCGAACATATCCGATTTGAAATTGTCAAGCGCCGACTGGGCCTGATTTATGATTCTTGCCTCATCATAAATGTACAGCGGTGTACCGTACTCTTCAGCCAGCTGACGGCAGCTGATGCCGCCAATTTGTAATTCACTCATTTATCCATATACCTCACTGTTGAAAATTTATCGTCTCATTCATAAACTAAAAAATCAGCAGGCAATCCCTACTGACTCAAATCATAACATAATCATACTGTCAAATAAGGATAGCTCAACTACCAGGTAAAACCTGAAAGACAGTCATGTGGACTATTCTCCACATGCCCACCTGAACGTCGCGCCCTCAGTCCAGGTTCGGCGAAGGATGCCTCCAAGCTGGTCACCGTCCGCCGACTACCAGTCTCTTCTTCTGCTTCGCGCCTCTATCTCATTATGAATTTCACTTACGTAAGTATACAGAACCGAGCAGTTTAATGCAATACCTATTAACCATAATGACCCGTCAGTCAACAACTATAGCAAACCAGCCCTGTTTGTCAGACTCACATGTATTGAGTTGCCACAGCCCAGCCGCCTGCCGTCGTACCTAAATCGCATGTATACGAATCGTCACTCACTTAATCAGTCTGCTGTAAAACTTCTCGAATGCAGCAATAAGCTTGTGCCTGAACACCAGACAGAATGAACAGATCACAACCATGCATGCTGCAATAACAAATGCGCTCGTGTACTGCCCGTCAAACACCTGATTGCCGATTACAATGCTCGCAATCATCCCCGGCAGTCTGCCCATCATGCACATTACTATATACGGTTTATATTTAATATCCGAAAGCCCCGCAACATAATTAAGAAGATCCTTAGGCATTCCCGGTATCAGATATCCGCAAAACAGAATCGCGGCACCCTTGGCACTGTTCAGCTGGTCAAGAAGCCCCGTCACCTTTTTTTCGCCGAAGAGAACGTGCACTGACTCTCTGCCGATATTATGCGCAATGGCAAATGCGCAGCTTGAACCAATGAACACCCCGGTAAACGCGAGAACAAGTGCGATTCCACCGCCGAACACGTATCCGCCGGCAATGTGGAACACCTGGCCCGGCAGAGAGCAGATTACCTGGATGACATTAAGCCCCAGGTAAACAGGCATTCCTGCAGTCCTGTACTTTTCAATTAGAGCCGCCATCGCGTCAGGATTCTTAATGAGCTGAATCCATTCCGGGTGAAAAAAATACGCGTAACAAGGAACGGCAATAATCATGAGTATCATCACCGCCAGCTTAGTGCGCGCAATCCGCTTTTGTTTCTTATCTGTATCTTTCTCTTTTGAATTCATGGTTGTCATCTGCTTTCTTCATTGTCATTCAGCAATATTCACTTCACCCCGATAATTCTCTATAAAGATACATCTTCAATATACAGAAAACATGAAGCAATTATGTTGTAATTATGATATTAACTAACATTATACCCCGACATTAATTTATGGTACAATAAAAAACAGACAATTAATGATAAGGAACGTATTTTTTATGAAAGAATTATTAATGGGAAACGAGGCTGTAGCACTTGGTGCACTTGCAGCAGGAGTCCAGGTTGTATCCGGATACCCGGGCACTCCGTCCTCTGAAGTACTTGAGACCATAGCAAAAAGAAATCCGGGCGGAATTCACGTAGAGTGGTCGGTCAACGAGAAGGCAGGCGCCGAGATTGCGGCGGGAGCATCATATGCAGGAGCACGCTCTCTTGTAACCATGAAGCAGGTTGGCCTCAATGTGGCATCAGACCCTGTAATGTGCGTTAATTACGTTGGTGTCAAAGGCGGCATGGTAGTATATGTTGCTGATGATCCGGGTCCCATCTCATCTCAGACAGAGCAGGATACCCGCCACTTCGCCAAATATGCTCACATTCCGGTATTCGACTGTGTATCTCCGTCACAAGCCTTCCACGCAGTTCAGGAAGCATTTGTTTTCAGCGAGAAACACGCAACTCCTGTAATCCTCAGATCTTCCACACGTGTATGCCACGCATGCGAGGACATTGATGTACCTGAGATTAAAGCTCCCGAGCCATGTGAAGGCTTCGTCAAAGACAGCAAATGGGTCATCTTCCCAAGACTGTCATATCAGAATAAACTGAAGATTGCTGCAAGAGAACCTGAAATCGCTGAGGAGTTCTCTGCTTTCACAGTCAGTAACGGTCACCCTGCAGGCAACTCCATCGAAGGCAGCGGCTCAATCGGCATAGCCTGTGGTGGCGTCAGCTATTCATATGTTCAGGAAGCCATCGCCGGAAACGAAGACAACTTCACAGTATTTAACGTAACTACCCCTTATCCGTTCCCTGCTGCACTTGCACAGGAATTCATGGATGAGGTTGACAAAGTAATAGTATTCGAAGAGCTGGATCCGGTAATTGAAGACGAACTCATTTACCTTACCGGAGCTCAATACAGCGAGAATTTCATCAGGGGCAAGAGAACCGGTTCTGTAGCAGCCGGAGGCGAGCTGGATGCATCAATTGCAGGTGCCGTAATTGAAGCTGAGACCGGAATCCGCACTTCCATTGCACATCCAGAATACGAAATTAAACCGGAAGCACCTGTAAGACCTCCTGTTCTCTGTGCAGGCTGTCCTCACAGAGCATCATTCTATGCAGTCAAGCAGGCTGTGGCACAGCTTAAGAAATCGGGAGCATCATTTACAGATGCCATCTACTGCGGCGATATCGGCTGCTATACACTGGGCAACGCAGCGCCTCTTTATACTACTGATACATGTCTTTGCATGGGAGCAGGCATCACAGTGGCGCAGGGTCTCAATCACGCAGACAGCCGCACCCTCAACTTCGCATTCACCGGCGACTCCACCTTTTTTGCAAGCGGCATCACAGGCACTGTAAATGCTGTATATAATCAGGCTGACATGATACTGTGCGTGCTGGACAATTCGACGACGGCAATGACAGGTCATCAGCCTCATCCGGGTATGGGAATCACCATGATGGGCGGCAGAACCGAGCCTATTGACATTGCCAAAGTTCTGGAAGGCATAGGTGTCACATCGATAAGAACTGTGGATCCTTTGGATTTTGCCGCATCAACGGAAGCTGTCAAGGCAGCGGCAGGTGAGAAAGGTGTCCGTGCGATAATCTTCAAATCACCGTGCATTGCAATCGTCAGAAACGACGGGCATTCGATTGTGGACGCTGATAAATGCGTCGGCTGCAGGAAGTGCATCGATCAGCTTGGATGCCCTGCACTCATAATAAGAGACTCCAGAGCTTTCATCGACAAAAGTCTCTGCACGGGATGCCAGCTTTGCGCTCAGATATGTCCGACCGGCTGCATCAGAAAGGAGGCAGACAATGATTAATGAAAACGTTAGAAGCTGCCTGCTGTGCGGCGTAGGCGGTCAGGGTACAGTATTAGCATCGAGAATCATCGCAGCGGCTGCCATGGCTAAAGGACTCAATGCCAAAACCGCCGAAACTATCGGCATGGCGCAGCGAGGAGGTTCTGTGGTTAGTCACGTCAGAACAGGACGCAATATCGCATCTCCTCTCATCCCAATGGGCAAGGCCGATGTCCTCATCGGATTCGAACCCGGCGAAGCTGCCGCCAGCCTTGAATACCTCAAGAATGGCGGAGCACTCATTGTATGCAGCCAGGAGGTTAAACCAATAACCGCTTCTCTGGGACAGAGCGGATATGAAGGGAACAGAAGCATCGAATTTCTCGAAACATCAGTTGACAGATGCTATGTAATGGATGCCGAACACATCTGCAGAGAGTGCGGATCACCAAAGGTTCTCAATGTTGCCGTCGTAGGCGCTCTATGTGCAAGCGGCGAAATGGACATTACACTGGAAGATGCAGAAGACGCCCTTCGCCAGAAGATGAAACCTTCACTTCTCGAAATGAATCTCAAGGCACTGCACATGGGTGCAGCTGTTATTAGTAAATAGAACGAGGTACCTTAAATGAAAATGAAACAGGAAACGCTGGATCAGATTAAGATTCAGATAGGCAGAGTCAAAAAAGCCGGCAATTTTTATGCCGAACGTCTTAGAGACTTCGAGCCCGAGGACATACTGACTCAGGAAGATTTCGAGAAACTTCCTTTCTCGGAGAAGGACGATCTGCGAAACTGCTATCCGCTGGGACTTGCAGCAGTACCCGAAGAGGAGATTGTCAGAATTCACTCTTCAAGCGGCACAACGGGAGATCCGTGCATCATTCCGTACACTCAGCATGATGTTGACGACTGGGCGGAACTTTTCAGACGCTGCTACGAAATCGCAGGAATCACCAACACTGACAGAATTCAGATAACCCCGGGATACGGACTGTGGACTGCGGGAATCGGATTCCAGCTGGGCGCCGAGAGACTTGGCGCTATGGCAGTTCCAATGGGCCCGGGCAATACAGACAAGCAGATAAAATTCATGCAGGACATGAAGACCACCGTACTTTGTGCCACTTCATCGTATGCACTCCTTCTGGCAGAAGAAATTGACAAGAGAGGTATCAAAGATTCCGTTCACCTGAGAAAAGGTGTCATCGGTTCCGAGCGATGGGGCCCCAAAATGCGTGCCCGCATTGCTGATGAACTGGGCGTTGAGCTTTATGACATTTACGGTCTTACGGAAGTCTACGGTCCGGGTATCGCCATCAACTGCGAACACAACACAGGCATGCACTATTTCGATGATTTCCTTTACTTTGAAATTATAGATCCGAAGACAGGCAAGGTTCTGCCGGACGGAGAACTGGGTGAACTTGTAATCACTACCCTCAGGAAGGAGGGCGCTCCGCTTATCCGTTACAGAACTCACGACCTGACAAGAATCATACCTGATGATGAGCCTTGCCCATGCGGCTGCTCATATCCTAGAATCGATGTTATTCTGGGCAGAACCGATGATATGGTCAAGGTAAAAGGTGTCAACATTTTCCCCGGACAGATTGAAGATGTGCTCAAAGACGTGGATGGCGCCAGCAGCGAATATCAGATTTTCATAGATCACGAAAACGGAAAGGACAAGATTACCCTTTTCGTTGAAACAGCTTTGACTGAGAAGCACCGCTACAACCTTGAAATCGAACTTCACAACAAGATTAAGAGTGTAATCAATGTGGGAATGATTATCAAGGCAGTTGATATCGGCGACCTGCCTCGCAGCGAGAAGAAAACAACCAGAGTCTTTGACTACAGATACTAAATTTCAAGGAGGATACATATGACAGCCAAAAGCATGATGCCTTATGTAGAAGGCAATTCGGCAATCCGCGCCATGTTCGAAGAAGGCGCACGACTTGCTGCCCAGTTCGGCAGAGAAAACGTATATGATTTCAGTCTGGGAAATCCGAGTGTTCCCGCTCCGCCAGAAGTAAACCAGGCAATCAAGGACATTGTCGACGAAGAAGACACACTGCTGATTCATGGATACAACCAGAGCAACTCCGGATATGAAGATGTTCGTCAGACTGTTGCCGACCATCTTAACAGGCTGCACGGCACAGCTTTCACATCGGCAAACATCGTAATGACTGTAGGCGCCGCTTCAGGACTTAACGTCGCAATCAAAACTTTCGTAGATCCCGGCGAAGAAATCCTGGCTTTCGCTCCTTACTTCGTTGAATACGGCAAATACGCTGCAAACCACGGCTCAGTGCTCAACGCAGTGCCCGCAGACACGGACACTTTCCAGCCTAATCTGGCTGAACTGGAAAAGATGATAAGTGCCAGAACCCGCGCTGTAATCATCAACTCGCCTAACAACCCTACAGGAGTCATTTACTCGGAAGAAACTCTCACAAAGCTGGCCTCGATTCTCAAAGCCAAGTCAGAAGAGTTCGGCGCCCCAATCTACATCATTGCGGACGAACCTTACAGAGAGCTTGCATATGACGGCGCCCACGTGCCTTATGTGACCAAGTTCTACGACAACACAATCGTCGGCTACTCATGGAGCAAATCCCTTTCACTTCCCGGCGAGCGCATAGGCTACCTGGTAATCCCTTCAGAGATCGAAGACTTCGAGAACGCTGCCGCTGCTGCCAACATTGCCAACCGTGTTCTGGGTTACGTTAATGCACCGTCACTCATTCAGCGAGTTGTCGCAAGATGCATTGACTGCTCCACAGATGTTGCCGCATACGACAGAAACAGAACAGACCTTTATGAAGGGCTCACTAAGCTGGGCTATGAATGCACCAAGCCTGAAGGCGCATTCTACCTGTTCGTCAAATCGCCAATAGACGATGATGTTGAATTCTGCAACATTGCCAAGAAATACAACATCCTGATGGTTCCGGGCAAAAGTTTCGCATGCTCAGGATATGTGCGTCTGGCATACTGCGTAAGCCACGACACAATCATCAACTCGCTGCCTGCTTTCGCCAAGCTCATGGATGAGATTAAATCAATGCAGTTTGACAAGTAACTCGCCATTCTTGCAATCACAACACTGCGATATCACAAAAGGGAATTCGATTGAATTCCCTTTTTGAGTTCGCTATTACCAGTTGAAATTAATCAGTCCTACTATATACAGGAAAACAACACAAACCGGAACCAGATAGCTGAAGAACGGTCTCATCCAGTTCTGTACTTTGAGCCCTTTGCCCTGATTGCACTCGTCCATAAGCTTGTCCCAGCCCCAGCCGTATCTTTTACCGGTGCAAAACAGTGCGATTACTACTGTGCCGAGAGGGAGCAGGTTGGTGCTGACAATGAAATCCCAGAAATCCAGCCATGCTGTGCCTTCGCCGAATGGCTGAAACTTAAGCACGCTGTAACCCAGAGCCGTTGTGCTTGCCAGACAGAATATGCCTATACCGCAGACAACGCACCCTTTGCGTCTGCTCCAGCCGGTAAGTTCACGGACGCAAGCCAGAATATTCTCGCATACTGCCAGAAGTGTAGAGAATGCCGCGAACACCATGAACAGGAAGAACACGCTTCCCCAGATCCTGCCGCCGGTCATATTGACAAATACAGTAGCCATGGTGTCGAAGAGCAGGGACGGACCTGCTCCAACCTCCAGGTCGAAGGCAAAACATGCAGGGAAAATAATCAGCCCTGCAATAACTGCAACGAATGAATCAAGAGCAATAACTGTTACACTTTCACCCAGCAAACTTCTGTCCTTGTCTATGTAACTTCCGAATATGGCCATGCTGCCTATTCCAAGTGATAGTGTGAAGAAAGCCTGATTCATGGCCGCTACCACTACTGACGGTGTCAGCTTGCTGAAATCAGGTATGAGGTAGAATCTGTATCCCTCAGCAGCCCCAGCAAAAGTAGCCGACTTGAAAACCAGCACGATCATCAGCACCAGCAGCAGAATCATGATATACTTGGTTGCTCTCTCCAGACCGCCCTGCAGATTAAAGCTCAGAAGTACGAATCCAAATAAAACAGCTATGGCCAGGAAACCCATGTTGATGCCTGGATTTGAAATCATATTTCCAAATCCCAGATGAGCCTCATTGCCTGTAAGGAACTTGACAAAATAGTATATGAGCCATCCTGTTACCACTGTATAAAACGACATCAGGCACACATTGCCTGCCAGCGCCAGATATCCATGAATATGCCATTTCTGACCAGGACGCTCAAGCTTGTTGTACATTCTGACAGGGCTCGCCTGTGATGCCCTGCCCAGGGCAAATTCCATTGTCATTGCCGGCAGGCCCAGAACCACCAGACATATAATATAGACGAATACGAACGCACCCCCGCCGTTCTCGCCTACCATCCAGGGGAATTTCCATACGTTGCCGCAGCCTATAGCGCATCCTGCGCTCAGCATGATAAATCCAAATCTGCTCCCCAGTCTTTCTCTCTCCATAATGTGACTCCTCTACAAATTTTAATTATAAATGCCCCTTATTATACCTTAGCAGCCACAAAAAATCCACAAAATTAGGATGCCGAGCAACTCAGCATCCTAATTTCACTATTCAGTCATTATTCAATTATCTATTCTTCAATATCAGAAATCCTGTTTCTGATTGACTGCATTCTGTAATCCAGAGATGCGCTCATATCAGCGCACTCGGCCAGCTCACGAGCAAGCTGTTCTGCTTCCTCAGAAGCCACCTTCTGCTTGTACTGCAGCTTGTGCTCCACACTTGCCCAGAAGTCCATTGCTATGGTCCTCAGCTGGATTTCAACCTTGACAGGCCTCTTCTCATTTCTAAGGAAAATAGGCACTTCTACAATAAGGTGCAGGCTCCTGTAGCCGCTTGGTTTAGGATTCTTGATGTAGTCCTTCTGTTCGATAAGCTTAACATCATCCTGCCTGATCAGGCACTCCGCCAGAGTATATACGTCCTGCGGATATGAGCAAACCACTCTTATCCCGGCAATGTCAAACAGGTTCTCCTCCATGGTCTTAAGATCTACAGGAAGGCCCCTTCTCTGAAGTTTCTCCACAATACTGGCCTCTGTCTTGAGTCTGGTCTTGTAATATTCAATTGGATTACGGTTTATCTCCAGTGCGAATTCTTCTCTGAGGACCTTAATCTTGGTTTCCATCTCCATCATCGCGCATTTATAATATGTCATCAGCATATCGAATTCTTCGCGATTCTCTTTGACAATACTCCTCAGTTCCTCATCGGCAACCGCCTTGCGCAGCCACTTGATCTTGGCTGACTGGATGAGATTCGTTATTGGTTCAAATTCCTTTGCCACAATTGTACTCCTTAATAATTAATAACTCTCCGTGTCATCGACACTTCTAGTATTGTAGCATACATCCCCAAAATTTGGTGTGGGTTTTGTGAATTCAAACCGGCGATTAACTAGTCGTCAATGCTGTCATCTGTCGCAATGTTGTAAATTTCAACGACTTCCTCTGATGGCGGTGGTGTAATTAAAGTTACAATTACTGCAGCAAGTCCTCCGCAGATGAATCCAGGCAGCAGTTCATATATTCCTGTTGACGATGTCAGGCAGAAAAGCCAGAACACATCAACCAGAGCACCGACGATAATGCCGGCAACAGCGCCAAGATAATTAAACCTCTTCCAGAACAGCGACAGCAGAATTACAGGACCGAAAGCAGAACCGAATCCGGCCCACGCATTTTCTACCATATTCATGATTGCCTGTGCGCCTGTTCCCTTGGAAGATGCGATGAAGAAAGCGATGACGGCAACTGCCAGCACCACCAGTCTGCCTACTGCCAGCACCTCTTTTTCGGATGCATTTGGTCTTATTAACGGTTTATATATATCTTCTGTAAATGAACTTGAAGCTACCAGAATCTGTGAGTCAGCTGTAGATACAGCCGCAGCCATGATGGCCGCAAGCAGAATTCCCGAAATTGCTGCAGGGAAGAACATTCTCGCCATTACGATGAAGATTGTCTTCTGTGCTCCCACTGTAAGCAGCTGTTCTGCAACGATCATTCTGCCGAAGTATGCTATAACGCATGCTGCTCCCAGAGAAAGCACTACCCATACAATTGCAATTACAGCACTCTTCTTGACCATTGAAGGCTTCTCGATGGACATGAATCTTACCAGGATGTGAGGCATTCCGAAGTAGCCGAGGCCCCAGGCAAGTCCTGATGCGATATCCTGCCAGCTGGAATCGAAGATGCCGGTACCGAATACGCACTCAACCACGCTTCCGTCTGCATCTGTATACGAATAAACATTGTTCAGCAGAGCAGTATCAAGGGTCTGTGTTGCCAGAATTACGATAGGAATTGCCAGCAGCGCAGCCAGCATGAGAAGACCCTGGAAGAAGTCTGTCCAGCATACAGCTTTGAAGCCGCCCAGCATTGTATATGCGATAATCAGCACTGCGAATACTACCATTGCAGTCTGCTCGCTGATATCAGGGAAAAGTTCCGTGAATACTGTTGCTCCCGATACGAATGCCGATGCAACGTAAACGGTGAAGCATACCAGGAAAATTACAGCGCATACCAGCTGCATCGTGTTTGACTTGGCCTTGAATCTGTTGGAAAGGTATTCAGGAAGTGTAATGGCATCTCCTGAAGCCTTAGAAAACCTTCTCAGTCTTCTGGCACAGAAAATCCAGTTGGCTGCTGTACCGAGAGCCAGTCCAATGCCGATCCACATTTTGCCGAAGCCGAATGCCAGAACCGAGCCCGGAAGACCCATAAGAAGCCATCCTGACATGTCTGAAGCCTGAGCTGACATTGCAGTAACCCATGGTCCCATGGTTCTGCCGCCCAGGAAGTAGTCTTTGCCGCCTTTGTTTGTTCCGTTAAAGAAGAATACAAGGCTTACTCCGAATACTGCTACAAAGTAGAGTATAAATACAATAATCTCCGCGTTCATGATAATATCTCCTATAAAAAATTGCTTTGCTTTGATAAGCCTGTTCATTATACCACTACTATTTGTAGACCAAAATACAGAACCAGTTCTGGACTATTATGTTAACTTTTAAATAAAAAATAGAGCGATTACCGGTATTTCCAACGGTTATCGCTCTATTCTAATTCTAGACTGATTTGTGTCCTCTAATAAAAATTATTCTTAAATTCTACATAAAGATACTGGCTGTTTCCGGGTTATGCCGCCGGCTAGCTCTCAAGGTATCCTTCCAGGCGCTTTTTCCTGGTCGGATGTCTAAGCTTCCTTATGGCCTTAGCCTCAATCTGACGTATACGTTCTCTTGTAACGCCCATCTCCTGACCTACCTGTTCAAGCGTCCTTGGCGGTTCTCCGCCGAGACCGAAACGTTCTATAATGACACGCTTCTCCCTTTCGGTAAGTTCATCAAGCAGCTCATATATCTGACCTCTCAGGAAAACATTGGAAGCTGCATCTGCCGGTGATTCGGCATTCTCGTCAGGAATGAAGTCTCCCAGGTGGCTGTCCTCCTCGTCGCCAACTGTAGCGTCCATGGATGTCGGTTCCTGCGCGCTCTTGAGAATGTCACGGACCTTTTCTTCGGTCATTCCCATGGCTTCCGCAATCTCCTTGGTATCAGGCTCCCTGCCAAGTTCCCCTGTGAGCTGTCTTCTCACTCTCGCCATTCTGTTGATGGTTTCGACCATATGAACCGGAATTCTGATTGTTCTCGCCTGGTCGGCTATGGATCTGGTGATTGCCTGCCTGATCCACCATGTAGCATATGTGGAGAACTTGAAACCCTTGGTCCAGTCAAACTTCTCAACAGCCTTCATAAGGCCCAGGTTACCCTCCTGGATAAGATCCAGGAACAGAAGTCCTCTGCCCACGTATTTCTTGGCAATTGATACCACAAGCCTGAGATTGGCGGTACACAGTCTCTCAATTGCCTCCTTGTCGCCTTTCTCGGCCCTTTTGGCCAGTTCCACCTCTTCATCTGCGGTGAGAAGAGGCACCTTGCCAATCTGCTTCAAATACATCCTGACAGGATCATCAACGCTTAGATCGCTGGCATATGCTTTCTCCAGGTCAACTTCCTCAACATTATGCTCGAAATCATCGTCTTCGTCTGTGTCATCGTCATCATCAACAACCTCCACAGCGCCAAGCTCAATGCCGCTCTCTATCAGCTTCTCGCACAAGCTGTCCATCTGATCCTTATCTATTTCTCGATCTCCCAGAGCATTGGCGATTTCGGTATATGTCAGAGTCTTAGAATCGCCCGCCTTCAAAATGAGATTCGCTGCTATTTCAATTAACTTATCTTCGGAAATTACTGCCGCCCCTTCTGCCGGCATCATTCCTGCAGTTCCAATCGCCTTACCTTCTTCAGTCATTACACTCCTCGTCTGTCATAAAAAATTGCTTTGTTAGCTAAACTATTATAATCCATTATCGGCGTTCATTCAACGGATTGTTACCTAAAAATCTCCTTAAAAATTCACTCATATTCGCCGTTCCGTAGCTTCTCAGAGAATACTCTCCGTTGCATATGCACCAGTCATAAAGGAAGGCTCGTTCCAGCACCGCATACAGCTTCACCATCTCGTTTACGCTCATTGTATCAGTGAATTCGCCGCTGTCCTGGCCGGCTATGCATATCTTGCGCAGCAGCTTGTAATAATATCTGTTTCTGTCCAGCAGATACTTCTCGCCTCGCGTCAGAAGCTGTGATCCCAGCAGTCTTGCCAGCAGGTCCTGAGATATGCTGTTCTCTATCATCGTGAACAACTCTCTGTTCAGCACTATAAGCTTGTCGTAACACGACTCAATGTCAGCAATCTCCGGTTCAAGTTCTTCGTATTTTCGGTCAAAAAGATCCGAGAGAGTTCCCAGCAGGTCGTCTTTGCTTCTGAAGTAGTGGTAGAATGATCCCTTGGATGTGCCGGATTCTTCAACTATTTCGTCTATTGTTGTCTCCTCGTAGCCCTGTTCATAAAACAGCTGCCATGCCGCCGCTATTATTCTTCCTCTTGTATCTCTGGAGGTTTTTCTTGCCATATGACTAATCACCCTTCGCTAAAGTCTATCGTTATATTATATCACATTTATGCACAGTAAATCGACGAATGCTCTTCAACCGGCACTCAAATAAATGCTCTTCAACCAGCGCTCAAATAAATAGCACTAATTGCATTGAATTCAATTTTGCATTACAGTTAGGCGGCGCGTTTGTGGTATAATAGCCCTACACAACCAAGGAGGAAAGCTATGATATATTTAACCGGTGATACAAACGGAGACTTTTCTAGAATTCAGGACTTCTGCAGCGCCATGGGCACGACCAAGGATGATACGATGATCGTTCTCGGCGGTGCTTCCATGAACTTTAACGGCGGTCAGTACGACTACTACAAAAAGAAGAATGTAAGTGCGCTGCCCATCAAGTTCTTTTTTGTTCACGGATGTCACGAGATAAGACCAGAAACTCTGGGCACTTACAAAGAGATAGAATGGCACGGAGGAACTGCGTATATTGAGGAAGAGTTCCCTGATTACATATTTGCCAAGGACGGAGAAGTCTATGACATTAACGGGCACAAAACTCTTGTCTGCGGCGGCGGATACAGCCCTAACAAAGAATTCTGCATTCGTCAGGGTGTCGGCTGGTATCCCGACGAACAGCCCGATGCAGCCATCAAGGCTCGCGTAGAAGCAGCCTGCGAAGCCAACAACTGGATAGTGGATGTGGTACTGACTCATTCAGCTCCCGCCAAGTTCGCACCTGCAATCCCGCTGCCTCCAATGGTCAGTGAGGCGTCCCTGGACAAATCAACTGAGCTGTGGCTTGACGAAATTGAAAACAAGCTTCACTATAATTTCTGGTTCTGCGGCCACTATCAGATGGACCTGGCCATGGATCCGTTCTATATCATGTACGAAACTTACGAAGCATTCCCTGCTTAGCTGCCCGATGCCGGGCGCGCCCGGGCGTGCAACTGTATAACATGAAGCTTAACCGCAATAACATCAGAGCACCCGTTCAATATGACGGGCGCTCTTTTTAATCTTATTCGAATCTTTTAATTTCAGGTGCGCTACTCGCTCTTTTTCTAAAGCTGAGCGCTCAAATTACGTGCGTTACTCGCAAACACTCTTGATGAACGCCTCGAAATCGGCGAGGATTTTTTCCATGTCCACAGACTCATCATCCAGGGCAAGGCCATAGAACGGAGGCACTTCCAGTCCTCTGTCTTCGATGGCTTTTTTCAGCTCTTCAATATATACTCCTGAGCCTTCAATGATAGCATCGTTATACTCCAGGTCAACAGGACTGCCGCCCCATCTCTCGTCGTAACTTGTGATGCTTACTCCGCATGTAGGTGATCCGTCACAGCTGAGAACGCCGACAGTTTCGTATCCGGCTCTCTCGTACTCCTCCATGTATGTTACAGACTGCTCCGCCAGTTCTCTGCAGAAGCTTCTGAATCCGTGGTTGTCATAGAGGTTCTTGGTTGCCCACCATCTGCCAATGCCAAGGTAAAGAGTCTCAGGGCACTGCATCTGATTGATGCCCAGGTCGTACTTGTAAAGCGTGTCAAACACTTCCTTGCACAATCCCGGGTACCTGGCAAGTCCCTGCACCTTGTTGTTGGTGTTCAGCAGGCAGCTGGACACAAAAATTACCTTCTTGCTTCTTGCATCTTCTCTTCTATCCATCTTTACCATCCTCCTTAGAGCTACTCACTCTTTGAGAAAGCGCATTCCAGAACAACGTCATTAACTTCGTATTTCACTTTCTTTCTTCTTGAAGTCAGTTTCTCCGGTACCATCAGCTCAAAATATGCATAAGCGATGCTTGTTTCGAAATCGTTAGTCTGCGTTTCGATGGCATAGAGCATCTCGCCAAGATGCTTTCTGATATTCTCTTCATCCGGGAACTTCCTGATAACCTCAATGATATCCGAACCCTTTGTATATGTTGCTTCTACCTTAATCATTTTTATTACCTTTCCTTTCTTTGAGTTTTCTTAATATAATTATAGACACTTCGCGCAATTTTTTTCAAGACACTAATGTCGGAAATTTCAGATGGCGCGACATTGCGGCGTTACGGCAT
>JALEUQ010000052.1 GCA_022780965.1 Clostridiales bacterium | reverse complement strand
TGGAGGTAAAAATGACAAAGAGAGTAGTTGTAACTGGAATAGGTGTAGTATCGCCTATCGGCAATAACGTTGAAGACATGTGGGAATCAATCAAGGCCGGCAGACACGGTATCGGCGTTGTTACGAGATTCAGCATTGAAGGATCCAAGGCAATCATGGCTGCAGAAGTCAAGGATTATGATTTCGGTGACAGAAGAGCAGCCAAGAGACTTGACAGATCAAATCAGATGGCAATGACTGCCGCAAGAGAAGCATATGCAGACGCAGGGCTTGTATGCGGCAAGGATGATGATCCTGAAACATATAATGTGGATCCGAACAGATTCGGAGTATATGGCAGTTCAGGTATCGGCGGCATCTGTACTTTTGAGAACGAAGTTGTCAAGTGCGTGGAAAAAGGCAACATGAACAGAGGATCAGCCATGCTTGTTCCAATGATGATGCCTAATGCAATCGCAGGAAACATTTCTATGGATCTGAATGCCAAGGGACCAAGCATGTGCATTTCATCTGCATGCGCCACAGGAACACACACAATCGGTGAAGCTTTCAGAAACATTAAATACGGCTACAGCGATGTAATCATGGCAGGTTCAGCAGAATCAGTTCTTTCGCCTGTTGCCTACTCAGGTTTTGCCAACATGACTGCAATGGCATCAACAGATGATCCTGATAGAGCGTCCATTCCTTTTGACGCGGACAGAAACGGATTCGTACTTGGCGAAGGAGCAGGATTCATAGTGCTGGAAGAACTGGAGCACGCACTGGCAAGAGGAGCCAGAATTTACGGTGAGATGGTAGGATACGGCGCATCATCAGATGCATATCACATTACAATGCCTGAACCGGAAGGCGAAGGTGCAGCAAGATGTATGCAGCTGGCACTTGAAGAAGCAGGAATCAGTGCCGGTGAAATCAGCTACATTAATGCTCACGGCACAAGTACGCCTTATAATGATAAGTTTGAAACTGCCGCAGTCAAAAAGGTGTTCGGTGAGAACACCAAAGTGCCTATGAGCTCAACCAAGAGCATGACAGGCCATCTGCTGGGAGGTGCAGGTGGACTTGAAGCGGTAATCTGCACTAAGGCAATGGTTGAAGGATACATTCCACCAACAGTAGGCCTGAAGAATCCTGATCCTGAACTTGACCTGGATTACGTACCTAATCAGGGAAGAGATGCGGAACTTGAGTATGTAATGTCAAATTCACTGGGATTCGGCGGACATAACGGATCAATTATTTTCAAAAAATATGAAGATTAGTCTCGCTTGAGAGAAAGGGAAGAATGATGCTTTTAAATAAAGACCAGATCAAAGAAATTATCCCTCACAGAGAACCATTCATTCTGGTTGACGAAGTAGAGGAGATGGTACCTGGAGAATCAATTGTCGCATACAAGCACGTTGAGGCTGACGAATATTATTTCCAGGGTCACTTCCCGGGGAATCCTATCATGCCGGGAGTGCTTCAGGTGGAATCTCTGGCACAGGCGGGAGCGGTAGCAGTTCTAAGCATGCCTGAGCACAGAGGCAAGCTGGCAGTTTTTGCAGCTATCAAAAATGCGAAATTCAAGAGAATTGTAAGGCCTGGGGACACACTTAAGCTGGAAGTGCAGCTTGAAAGACTCAGGTCATCATCAGGAACAGGAATATGCCAAGCGACTGTTGACGGAGAACTGGCATGCAAATGCGAAATCATGTTTGCATTCAGCAAGCAGGAAGCAGAGTAGACATAGCTTAAGCTGATACACGGAGCAGGAATATGGATAAGGACATCAGGAAAATAAATGACATAATGGTTGATATTTTCTCTCTTGTCGAGCTTCTTGAAGAGGAATCCGTCAAGGGTTCCTCTTTTGAGAATCTGTCGCTCAATGAAGTACATACCCTTGTTGCAGTCGGAAGCGGCAGACCTAAGACCATGACCAATGTGGCAACGACTCTAGGTATTAGCGTCAGCACCCTCACGACAGCTGTCAGCAAACTGGTCAAAAAGGGTTATATGCAAAGATTCCGAGACGAGAATGACAAGCGAATTGTCAGACTTTCTCTGACTGAGAACGGCAGAACAGTAATCAGAAAACATGAAGAATACCACGATCAGGTGGTAGGAGAGGCACTGAGACGACTGAGTAAAAACGAGAGAAACAGACTGGAGCGTGTTCTTACAGAAATAGAGCGGTTTCTTATGCTCAAGGCTGCAGGTTCAGAGCGCAGGACACAGCTGATGATGGAGCCGCTGACCATAGGTGCTCACACTTTGCCGGTGCCCATTGTGCAGGCTGGAATGGGAA
>JALEUQ010000029.1 GCA_022780965.1 Clostridiales bacterium | reverse complement strand
CCCGAAACCTGTGCCAGCATGTGGGTAAGCACAGCGTACTGCACCACATTCCAGTTGTTGGCTGTCAGGATGTCCTGTGAACGCTGATTGAGAATGGCGTTGAGTCTGCTGCCTGTCACATTGAAAGTCATGCTGTAGGCACATGGTTCAAGTCCCATCTCGCTCAAGTCTGCGAAATTATATATGTTAGTCATTATTCTTCTTGAATACGGCGAATTCTTAAGCTGCCAGATTACGTTGTCCACCTGATCCATCTCGCCCTGACCGAACTTATATTTAACGCCCATCTGATATCCGTAAGCCTTGCCGATGGTTCCCTGTTCGTCAGCCCATGAATCCCATATATGAGTTGCCAGGTCGCTGACCCTGTTTGATTTTTTCTGCCATATCCACAGCATCTCGTCGACGCATGATTTTACTGCAGTCGGTCTCAAAGTCAGTGCCGGAAATTCCTCAGCAAGATTGTATCTGTTCACAACGCCAAAAGTTTTGATGGTGTGGGCAGGAGTTCCGTCCTCCCATTTAGCCCTTACCTGCTGTCCTTCGCTGGAGTACCCGTTATCTATTATTTCTGAGCACATTTTCACGAAAAGCTGATCTGCCTTGCTCATTTTTCCCTCCTAAAACATTTTCAGAACAACGTACTTGATGAATATGCCGATAAGACCCAGTACAATCACTGTCACATAGACCTTCTCTGTGGAATTGAGATTCTTAAGTCCCTTCTGTTCCTGGAACCCCTCTTCCTTCCTACGTCTTTCGTTTTCTTCAGATGTAGCTCTGTTGGCACTAATATATCCGGCAATCCATTCAGTCGACTTGTTGGTCACCTTCTTCTTTTTGGTCTTATTCGCCATTTTCACTCCTTACATGCCCTGTTCGATTATTTCAACAGCTCTGCCCATAAACCATTCCAGCCTTGCCGTATCGCCTTCTAGATACAGATATCCTGCCAGCGCTTCCATGGCAGTGGCCCACCTGTAATCCAAAGGGTCCGCATTCTTGGCCCTGGTGACCGGCTTACGGTTTCTCGCCCGCTTCACAAGATTCTGTTCCGTCTCCGAAAGCTCATCAAAGACTGTTTTTATAATCAGTGCCTGAGCAGATGCCCTGACAAACCTTGTAGCCATTCCGTGCAGCTTGTGCACATCTTCAATACCTGTTCTGAGCAGATGCTCCCGAACCGCCTGCTCGTATACCGCATCTCCGAGATACGCGAGAGCCGTTGTGTTAATGAGTCTGGTTTCTTTCATTAGCTCTGTAATTCTTTCGCTTGTTCAGTTTGACAATTTGAGATTGTGAATCCTGATAATCTAGTCTCTTAGATAATCTAGTCTCTTATTACCTGTACGCCCTGAGGTGTATCCTTAAGCGTGATTCCCTGTGCCTTAAGCATGTCTCTGATTTCATCAGCCCTTGCAAAATTCTTTTCTTTTCTTGCCTGCTGTCTCTCATCGATAAGCGCCTGAAGTTCATCATCGATTTCAACTGTTTCTTCCACTTCCTGCTGAAGGAGTCCGAGAACTGTCGACAGTTCCATGAGAGTATCCATTGATTTCTGTGCGAATTCCTTTGATGCGCCTCCTGCAACAGCTGTATTAATTGCCGTTATCAGTTCGAATACTGCCGAAATTGCATCAGCAGTGTTAAGGTCATCATCCATTGCTGCAATGAACTTGTCTCTGTACTGGTCGTAACTCTCAAGCTTGGTCTTTTCTTCATCAGTCATTGCGCCGCTTCCTGATGCAATCAGGTGCTTCAGGTTGCTCTTGGCATTTCTCATTCGCTTAAGTCCGTTCTGCGACTGAGTGAGAATCTCAGGGTTGAAGTCGATTGGACCTCTGTAATGACCGCTGAGAATAAGGAAACGGAGCACTTCGCCGTCATAATTCTCAAGCAGGTCTCTTACTGTCTTGAAATTGCCCAGAGACTTGGACATTTTCTGCCCGTCAATGTTTATATATCCGTTATGCATCCAGTAATGGGCGAATTCGCAGCCGTTGTGAGCCTCCGACTGAGCAATTTCATTCTCATGATGAGGGAACTGCAGATCTTCGCCTCCGCAGTGGATATCAATGGTATTTCCCAGGAATTTTCTTGACATGGCGGAACACTCAATGTGCCATCCCGGTCTTCCCATTCCCCATGGGCTCTCCCATGCGATTTCGCTGTCTTCTTTTCTTGCCTTCCAGAGGGCAAAATCGAGAGGATCTTCCTTCTTCTCTCCTACTGCGATTCTGGCTCCGGCAATGAGATCATCGATGTTCTTGCCGCTCAGTTTGCCGTATCCTTCAAATTTTCTTGTTCTATAGTAAACATCACCGTCAGATTCGTATGCATATCCCTTCTCAATAAGCTCTTCAACGAATTTGATAATGTCGTTCATTGTCTCTGTTACCTTAGGATGTACAGATGCCTTCTTGACGTTGAGGGCTGCAGCGTCCTTGTAGTATTCTGCAATGTACTTCTCGCTTACTTCACCTGCTGATATGCCTTCTTCCTTAGCTCTATTAATAATCTTATCGTCAACATCGGTAAAGTTCTGAACAAATTTAACCTTGTATCCTCTGTATTCAAGATATTTTCTCATTGTATCGAATACAACGAAAGGTCGCGCATTTCCTATATGGAAATAGTTGTACACTGTAGGTCCGCAGACATACATCTTAACCTTGCCTTCTTCAATCGGTACGAATTCTTCCTTTTTTCTCGTCAGAGTGTTGTATATTCTCATTTCTTCCTCCGTATACTTTTATCAAAGGGGCATGACATGAACGCACACCCACTTTGTAGTTTATCATAACGCTGTGCCACCATCAAGAACTGCCGGTCAGACACCGAACATAGTACTCCGGCCGAATCACCCGGCTGCTCACCATACTGATTCCCTGCCTATACTTTGATAAAATCTCTTGGGTAAACACCGTAGCCGTCGGCGTTGCCTTCCTCGATATAATCAGCAGTCATCTTGGTATTGTGATAGTCTGCATAGTGAAAATCAGTTCCTCTTGACACCTGCATCCCGTATTTCTGCGCAATGTCCAGAAATCTCAGCGTCTGCGCCCTGTCCTGATCCGGATGATAGCACTCAATGCCGCTTAGGCCTTCCTTTTTAAGATCTGCCACTATGGTGTCTATCTTCTTGTAGTAATTCTCGTCATCAGGTTCCGTCCAGCCTTTGGCCTGAATAGGATGCGCCAGAACTGCTATGCCGCCTGCGGCAGTAATTGTCTTCACAGCCTCTCGTGAATCCACCTTTACCTTCTTTATTTTTTTAGCTTCACTGCTCTCCAGGAATTCACCAGGCTTGAAAGCGTCAAGCCAGTCTTCCACATATCCCTTCTCCTGCAGGTACCTGGCTATGTTTGGTTTTCCTACAAAGGTGTTCTTTCTGCCCTTGAGAATGGCATCCATAGTTATGTCGCAGCCCATCTCCTGCAGAAGCCTGACCAGCTTCAGATTTCTCTTGTTTCGTTCCTCAGTCATGTATGTCAGACTGTCGTTAAGCAGCTTATTACGCGGATCGAATCCATATCCCAGAATGTGAAGCACATCTCCGTTCTCGTATTCAGTTGCCAGTTCAATGCCCGATGCCACTTCTATACCGTAGTCTCTGCCTGCCTTCATGGCCTCATCAACACCATCAATTCCATCGTGGTCTGTAATTGCGACTGCATCCATTCCCTGTTCTGCTGCTGTCTTTACTATCTGTCTCGGATTCGAACCCCCATCAGAAAAGATTGTGTGTATGTGATAATCTATTTTCCACATGCTTTTCACCGTTCAATCAAAAAATCCTCTGCTATTTCATCTGCCTTGCTTCTGCCTTCCAGCGCCTCCAGAACAGCAAGGGCGAATTCAGCTGCGTATGCCGGTCCCTTGCCGGTAATAATGTTTCCGTCTCTCACAACACCGTCAGTCACCGGAACAGCATCGTATTTCAACAGTTCATCTTCCATTCCGGGATAAACGGTCGCTTTTTTGCCCTCAAGAATCCCGTGCGGCGCCAGAACAACTGCCGGCGATGCGCATATTGCTGCAATCCAGCCGCCTTCGTCTGCTTTGCGACACAGCTGATTCATAAGTCCTTCATGAGCTTCAAGGTTGACAGCTCCCGGCATTCCTCCAGGAAGCACAATCATGCTGCATCTGTCGTAATCCGCCTGAGTAAAAGTTATGTCTGCTTCAACTCTGATGCCGCGTGTGCTCTCAACTGTCAGGCTGTCCTCTACGGAAACCAGCTGCACCTCAACGCCAGCTCTTCTTAGAATATCCACTGTTGTAAGTGCTTCTATTTCTTCATATCCCGTTGCCAGATGTACATATACCATATTTATCACCTCGTAAATCAAAAGAGAGCAAAGTTGCCTCTGCTCTCCAAACGTACAATTATAAGAATACTAATCTTCCTTGAACAGACTTTCAAGTCCCTCGAATGAAATTTCTCCATCGTCATCTGAAGGGTCAACTTCTTCAATACTTGTGAAATCAATGTCGTCTAAACTGATGCCTTCGCTGTCTTCAGCCTTCTCATCTTCCACTTCCGAAAAAATATCCTCAAGGCTGATTCCTTCAGCAGTATCTTCATCCTCTGAAGGTGTCTCATCTGAAGGTGCCTCATCTGAAGGTGTCTCATCAAGCTCAGGAAGAACCTCAATGTCACTGAAGATATCTTCTTCTGCATCTTCTGCCGGAACTTCTGCCGGTTCAGATTCAACTGTCTCCACATTATCATCAGCGATATCGAACACATCCTCATCTGCAGCATCCGAAGGTTCGTCTACTGTTTCAGGAGCATCCATAATCACCTCATCAACAGGTACTGCTTCATCCACAATTGTATCCTCAACAGGCAGAACGTTGTCCACCTCAACCTGAGGTTCAGGGAATGCAATGTCGTCAAGCGGCTCGGACACTTCCCATGTAAACATGCCTTCATCATCAAGCTTAGCCTTAACACTGTCTATCTTGCCTGCAGTTCTTAAGATATTGGTCTTGATATCCATGAATTCTTCTTCAATTGAAATCATCTGCTGGCTGTATTTATTCTTAAGTGCAATGCACTTTTCTCTCTCAGCATCCACTTCAGCCTGCATTGCAAGTTTCTCAGCTTCAACAGCCCTTTTTGATGCGTTGAGTTCCTCGTTGATTGTAGCCTTCTCAGCTTCCACACCAGCATAGAGCATCTTAAGTTCTTCTTCCTGCTTGGCAATCTGTTCCTTGCCTTCTGCCAGGATTCCTTCAACTTCAGACTTGGCCTGATTGATTATCTCGTTGCTGCTCTTCTTCGCTTCCATGATGAGACTTACATAAAGCTCGTTATTCTCATCATACTTGGCATATCTCTCTTTAAGTGTAACGATCTCACTCTCGTAAGCGTTCTGAAGTTCTTCTATATTCTTTTCATAAAGATCGCAAAGCTGCTGCATGCAGTCATAAACGTCATCCTTGTTGAAACTTCCACTGTCATCCTTCCTGATGTTCATGCTCTTAAGAAGTCCGATAACAGTCTCTCTTCTCTTTTCTGTCAATACGTTTTTATCCATACCAAATAACTCCTATAATTACCATAGTTGCATTGTCTTATAGTCGCACTCTATGGTATTTTACCACATGAAATTGTGATTGTCACACAATTTATCACTTTTTAACATTGATATTTAGCATTTTTTAATCAATAGTCTTGACTTTTTTGCCGTAACCACGTTATGATTGTTTAGTGTTTATTTAAAAAACAGAAAAAACGAACATTTGCGGAGGCTAAGCAGATATGAATAAAATCGATTTTAAAGCAGGCAGCAAAGTTGTCAGCTTTAGAAAAAAGTCACTCTTTATTGACGGCGATGAGTTCTTATACAGCGAAATCAGCAATATCAGACATAGTTCTTCCAAACATGTTTTCGCATTTGAATGCAACGGTCAGATTCATCATTTTGAACAGTATGACCTTAAATATGAGAAACCAATAATCGAACTTTTCTCACGCATCAACTCACTCAACAAGGCGGCCAGAGCTGAAGCAGCTTCTACAGAAGCGTCAGCTCCTGCAGATTCAGCAGAACAGACATCTGATGCTCCTGTTGAAGAACAGACCCCTGCCGGAGATGATCTCCCGGCTGAAGTTTCTGATAGCGATGATAATTCGGAAGAAGATGAAGAATCAGTATTCGCGATTCCTACATATGATTCTGACACGGAAGCGGATGCATCGGAAGGTGAATCACCTTCAGCAATTCCTGAAGAAGAGGAAACTGCTGTGGCAAAAAATGTGGAAAGTGATGCCGAAACGACTTCAGAAGACACTGCGGACGTTTCGGAAGATACTGATACTGCATCCGGTTCAGCTGAAGCCGTAACTCCTGAAACTGAGGAGTCGGCTGGCGAGAAACAGCCCGATAAAAAAGAAAAAAAGAAAAAACTCAAGAAATCATTTATCATCCTCGCTGCAATTGTCGCAGTAATCGGTCTTCTGACTGCAGGCTACTTCTGGTTCTTTGGAACCAGTGATAATCCTAACGCCGGTCCAAATGCGACCAATGGGCAGAATTATGATGATATTGACCAGCTTATAGATGATCTCGACAATTAACATTGTCTTCAGATGATCTACGAGCCACTGTAGCTCATCTGGCAGAGCAGCACATTCGTAACGTGCAGGTGGCCGGTTCGATCCCGGCCAGTGGCTCCATGCGGGGCATTGGCGCAGCTGGGAGCGCGCATGACTGGCAGTCATGAGGTCAGGGGTTCGAGCCCCCTATGCTCCACCATTTCACAGAGACGCGAGAGCGTCTCTTTTGCTATTCTAAACGTTTAAATCAGCAGGAAAACCGCAGAGAAGCATATCAGAAGACTTTCAGAGCATGTACCTTCAACCCGCGTTGTTTGTGTGATTAGATTGACCGAAAAGCACTATGAAAACATCTGGTATCTAACAGGTGAACCAGACAGGCAGGAATTGATTGTTGGTAGAAATAGTCATATAATATTATGAAAAGGGAGTTGGCTTCAATATGGTGATTTGATTGGGTCAACATATTGTTTTAATGGGATACACGGCATACAAAATGATGGACTATACTATGAGCAGAAAACGCCGTTTATTAAAACTTAATATCGGCATTAAACTGATTCATTGCGAGGCAGTTTTTTGTAGCGCTAAGTATCTTAATAAGATATTTATCAGTTTCAATCTGCATCAGTTGTAATCAAAGTGAGCAGCTGATTCCAATATCAGAATAACATCACATGCTTATAATAAAGAGTTTTTAATACAGGAAAATAATAATAGAAAGGAAAGAAGAAATGTTAACGAAACGAAAATTGGTATCTATAGCAATCAGCATTTGCATGATATTAACATTAATTCCAGCAAATGCTTTCGCAACTGAGACAGAAGGAACTGCTCCTGTTCTAAAAATATCAAAAGAAGGGAAGGGGATTACGCTTTCCTGGGATGTTGCAGAAAACGCCAATAGATATATCGTGCTAAAGAAGAATTCCAATGGAGAATTTGAAAAATATAAGGAGTTAGAAGTAGAAGAAAAGCAGACAGCTCAAAAAGAAAGCCCGTCAGAAGCAGAGATAAAAGATGAGACCCAATCTCTTGATGAAGGCGGAACAAAAGAGGATGTAGAACTTTCAGAAGAAGCAATTCAGGAAGATGAGACAAGCACAGAATCTCCAAAGCCAGACCCTTCAGAAAGCGTAGTGTCAAACCGTCCCTCAGAGATGACTTACACTGATGAGAATGGAAAGCTAAATAGTACGTATGCTCTTTACTTTGAAGACAGCAATGGAAATATCAGCGAAACAAGTGACGAAAAGACGTTCATGGAAAACCCTCAGATACCATCAGTAAGCATCACGTCAAAGGGTTTTAATATCAAGTGGAACCGTGTAGAAAATGCACAAGGATATTATCTTTATCAGAGAGTTAAAAGTGGAGATTTTAAAAAGATAAAAACCCTGGACAAAGACACATTATCATTTAATGTAACAAACGGAATCCACGGGTATCCGTATAAGTACAAAGTCGGAGCTTATTACGATAACGAAGAACTCCAGTCGCCAGATACTAAAGTATATTACTTTTTAAAAACAACATATCTTACATCTATTACAAGTGGCAACAATGGAACATTCTATACTAAGATAAAAACCCTGAAAGGAATCTCCGGTTATCATGTTCAATTTGCGAAGAACGCATCATATGAAAACGCATCAAATGTGTACACAACAAAGCTTTCAGCTAAAAAAGGCGGATTCAGTAAGTACGGTAAGACATACGCTAGAGTCAGAACTTATAAGACAATAAACGGAACGAAATATTATTCCGCATGGAGTGGCTCTAAAAAATGCAACCATATTGGAGGCGTCCCTTATCTTAACCAGATGAAGAGCTATCCAACAGGATGCGAATCCGTATCGACAGTTATGGCAATGAAATATCTTGGAGCAGACATAAGCTATGGACATTTTATGGATAAATGTCTACCAAAAGGTTCAAGACCTCATTCAATAGGAAAGAATAAGTTCAGGTCATCAAATCCGTGGTCAGTATTCATGGGCAACCCTCGTTCAAGAGGCGGATGGGGCTGCTATGCACCAGTTATCAAAAAAGCTGTAGATAGAGCAGATACATCAGTAGGTGCGACAGTGTTAAAAAAGAAAAGCCTGTCAAGTATTTGTAGCACATACATTGATAACAACTATCCTGTTGCAATCTGGGCTACGACCAAGATGAAAAAGCCAGGTTCAAGGAAGACGCTTTATACACCAAGTGGCAAAAGATATTGGAAGAGTCCACTTCACTGCGTTCTTCTTATAGGATATGATTCATCATATTACTATTTCAATGACCCTATTAGCGGTAAGAATAAGAGATATAAGAGGAGCACTGTAGAAAGCAGATATAAGTCTATCGGCTCTCAGGCTGTAGCATTCTATAAAAAATAGTGAGGTATAAAAAAGAAGGGCAGAAGCTCTTCTTTTTTGCACGCATCTGAGACTAGAACGGCAAAGGGCATCAATAAAGCCAAAGCCATTTGATTTTGCGGGTTTCTGCTGTGTATTATTAAGGCCTTGGTATGTAGAATTTCTGTTAGCAAAAGACAAGCCGACACGATGTAACGCAACATAAGAGCCTTCACAAATAAAGAGATCGCAAAAAAATCAGTGCTTTAGATAAACCTAATATTTCATCAGAAGAGAAGCGGCAAGACTTAACTTAAGCTGTTTCGCCCCGTAACATTTAAGTATATAAATTATTTCATTAAATTATTTCATTAAGTGCTCGCATTATGCAGGTTTTTAATTACTAGGAGGTAAACAGATGAACGTAATAAATTGCGTCGTATACGTTACAATATGTGTAATTATTAATATTGTTCCTTTTTCAAAATTTGCAGGGCCTGTGGTTTTTGCGGGCAAACAGATTATGAAGACAACAAGAAAAATTAGAGGACATCTCACTAATGAAGATAGTTTAAGCTATACTATGAGCAGAAAATGCCGCATAGTATAGCTCCAGGTTCTGTTCCATTATCTTCACATCTTGACGCGTTCTAACACTTCACGTATCTGCACCCAGAGAAACTTGTGTCAAACATGCACACACTTCTGTAATTGCAATATGTGCATGCAGATTTCAGAGTGCTTTCCTGAACCGGCGCCACATTGATATTTCCGCTCAGAATCTCAGAGCAAATTCTTTTGACCTGCACATCTACTTGCTCGCAAAGCTCTCTGAACTCATTTCCGGAGAACAGTCGCCCTTTGGCAGCAGCCGCATATTGCTCGTCTTTCTTTATTTTCACAGGTATTACGTCCGATTCCACGCTGAATTCCCTATCCATGGCACGTATTATCTTCTCATCATTGAGCACGAAACCCTTTAGTCTGTAATTTCTGTCGCGACGACCTTCGTAGTCCTCTGTACTGACACTGCCCACATCATCGTTTTCATCCATCTCGCTGATGTTAAAATGGAAAACGCCTGCAGGAACCAGAGTCTCGCCGCCTTCTCCCAGCACTGCATTCATGTATACCATAAGCTGCAGTTTATAACCTGTATCGTAATACTCTTTGCGTATTTCAGCATCACCTGTCTTATAGTCCACAATTCTCACCGCATCCTGGCCGCTGCCAGTGTCCAGAATATCCATTCTGTCGATAATTCCCCGGAGAAGCACAGTCTTGTCGCCGACGCTTATTCTTATAGGTCCGATATCTTCACCGGCTCCGAAGCGCTTCTCAAATGCCATTTCTTTCACCTGGCCTTTCTGGACCTGTTTTACAAGAGTCATGGCAACATCAGTACATATATCGGCTATTCGCGATACCCTGTATTTCTCTTCTTGCCCGGAATTCATTATGCCTTCACCGTACTGATTCATTTCTTCAGAAAGAATGGACGTTATCATTCGGTGGCAGAGCTCTTCATCCATCCTCATCCAGCCTGAGCGCTCATCGCAGGCAGGAAGTCCGTCCTCACTCAATTTCTGCGAAAATCTCATTAGACATTCATGATATATGTCTCCTGTCTGACTTGCCCCTATTCTGTACTCTTCAATCTGTTCCGGTTTAAGTCCGTATGTCATGAAATGAGCGAAAGGACACGCACTGTATTTCTCAAGGCGGGATGCGCTGACCATCATCTCTTTGAAATCTCCCATATACAGACTCGTCGCAAACTTTTCGTCAAGCGCTCTGAAACTGCCTGAGAACTCCATGCCCTCCTGCATCTTATCGAATCGGCGGTCATCATTTGCCAGATACCATCTTATTACCTGATACCAGTCCTCGTCTATCTGACCGTCCTCCCTGAAACTTCTGACTGCGTCAGCCAGATGTCCTATTGTACCCGCAGGAGTTGTTACTGCGCTCAATATTCCCTTGTCGTCATCAAGATCTCCGAGCAGCGTCAGATCTCCGCCGCTTGATGCAAATTCTTTGAGATTTTCAAAAATGTGCGAGGGCTTGATTGCCTCTCCGCTGCTGTCAAGACTGCTGCAGCTCATATACAGGTGCTCTCTCGGCGCTGAAAGGTTTCTGTAAATTGCCAGAGTCTCTTCTCCGCGCATCATGTGTTCTGTTTTCGCAGCATTTATATTAAGGCTGCTCAGTTTCTCTATTTCCGGCTCACTCAGCAGCGCCTCTTCTGTGCCGCCCATCGGGAGAATACCGTCATTGGCGCCGATTACCATAAGCACTCTGTTTCGACTGAGCCTTGTTCTCTGCATTGTTCCTATTACTACGCAGTCCGTACTTGAAGGCACCAGGCCAATTTCCATCTCTTCAAATCCGTCTGTGACAAGTTTCTTCAGCTGGCCGTTGCTCAGCTTCCTGTCACCGGCAATCTCTACTATCTGGTCAAATATTCGACAGATGGCGTTCCAGCTCTGCCCTGTTTCCGATGAGGCTTCAAGCAGCCCTGCTTCTTCTTGTCTGTCCATCAGCTTTTCTAGCCGTTCCTCGATTCCAAACTGCGAAACCAGATACGAATAAAGTCCCCTTACTTTTTCTCCTGCAGAGTTCCTGCTTCCCATGGACGCCTTCACGTCATCTGCAATTCTGACAACCGTTTCGCGTATTACATTAATTCTGTCAAGATCATCATCACCGAAAATTTTGCCCTTCTTCGTGAAAGGTTCTCGCCACCTGCTTCCTCTTATTCTGTATGCATATGCGTAGTTTTCCAGAAGCTGACTGTCATTTTCGTCAATTTCCAGAAGTCCCGTCTTAATAATTCTCATTACAGAATCGTTGCCGAATCCTTCTGCTGCCAGATCCATAAGCGTTATAACCAGCGCCACGGCAGGATGATGTAGCACCTTGCGTTTCTGGTCGATGAATGCAGGGATTCCCCAGTTGTTAAGTGTTCTGCCAAGGATTGCTCCAAGCCCTTGCATGTCGTTGCATATTACGGAGATGTCAGAGTATCTGTACCCTCCGTCCCTTACCAGCTCAAGGATGTGTGCAGCTGCACGCTCAGCCTCTTCGTATACGTTGGTTGTCTGAGCCAGAACAATTCTGTCTTTCTCTGAAGATGCAGAGCTCCATATGGATTCCGCAGGACAGCCTTCAATGGTATTAATCTCAACATCAATGTTCTCCTCAGATGCTGCCGTTTCTATCTGCCTGATAACATTCCCAGTCAACGAAAAAATATCTTTTCTGTCATCCTCAACTATGAATCCGGCATCGGGAGCATCCTTATCCGGCTGTTCCTCGTAATTCATTACTATGTTAACGCATTCCGCCGTCTGTGCAATTCTGGTTATTACCTGAAGATTTCTAGCTGTGAATGTATCGAATCCGTATATCCAAACCCGTGCTCCCGCAGCAATGGCCGACCGCCTTACAGCATCACCGTAGAAAGTAACGTAGTCCTCCGAGTCAATATATCTGCCTTGCGTTTCTTCTTCATATGCTTTGTAAATCTCAATAATATCCCCTATCTTGTATTTAAGATATGTGCTGTCATCAAGGCTCTTCCCTGCTTCTGCCAGCATTTCGCAGGTCACATTGTTTCTCTTAAGCTCCGAAATCATGCTGTTCATCAGCGATATGAAGGAGTTTTTTTCGCTCATGCCCTTATACATTTTCAGGCTGCCGTCTTTCTCCTTTTGAGATATTATCTGCATAAGCAGCATGTGCCGCCCATATTTATCTATGAGCTCAGGAACCTGAACTCCCAGTTCTCTGACGGCCTTGTATCCCAGCCGGTCGAAGTCCAGTATTCTAAGGTCCATGGAAGCCTTGATTCCAAGATAAAAAAAGGCATTCCTTTCAGACTGCGCCGAAAACTGGTCCGGCACAATCAGAATAGTATTGCCTTCTTCCTTCTTTATTTCTTCAAAAATGAATTTTTCCTTGTCAACGCTTTCGCCAGCGCAATAAATATTAAGCATGTGTTCCTCTTTACCGATTTACCGCTGATTGCTGCCTTAATCCTGTGAACTCTTCAAATACATCTGCGACTCTATCTATTCTGTTCAGTTTCTCAGGATTGCTGCCGCAGAATATGAGTCCGTTCTCATAATC
>JALEUQ010000015.1 GCA_022780965.1 Clostridiales bacterium | reverse complement strand
GTCGCCGTCTTCGATGGCCTTGGTTATTCTGGTAAGTTCCTGATACACGATTCGTCCTGCACCGATGTTGAGATGTCCCACTTCTGAATTTCCCATCTGTCCTTCAGGCAGCCCTACATCAAGACCGCATGCTTTGAGCGTAGTGCCGGGATAGTCGGCGAATATTTTGTCCAGATTAGGCTTGGAAGCCTGTGAGATTGCGTTGCCGTAAGCTGATGAATTGATGCCGTAACCGTCGAGAATCATCAGCATGGTTGGTCTGTTTTTTATCATTTTTATACTGCTCCTTATGGTTAATATAGTTTTACTATTTCATACTTGTTAATTATAATACACTCAACTTGATAGTTAAAGCTATTTTGCAGTGGGGTGTCTTATGAATATTGAAAAAACTATTGATTCTTTAAAGAAAAAGCTTTATTCTGTCAGCTATTTTGAAACGTACGCAGAAGCTGCAGATTATCTGGATTCTCAGATAGACGGCAAGGAAGTAGGCTTCGGAGATTCACAGACTCTAATGAAGATGGACCTTTATAACAGGCTTTCGGCTCACAATACCGTACACGATCCAAATCAGAGTTCTGATAATGATGAGTTTCTTAAGATTGCCAGAGAGTGCATGCTTACACAGGTTTTCATTACTTCAGTCAATGCTGTTGCCGAAACAGGCGAGATGGTAAACATTGACGGAACAGGAAACCGTGTTGCTGCATCGCTTTTCGGTCATGACAAAGTGTATTTCGTCGTAAGCACCAACAAGATTGCGCCGGATCTTGAGCAGGCTCAGTTCCGTGCACGAAATGTAGCCGCTCCAAAGAATGCCATGAAATATGACCTGCCTACACCTTGTGTTGCAACAGGAGGCAAGAAGTGCTTCGACTGCAGACGTTCTGAGAGAATATGCAATGCAATGGTGACATACATGCGCAAGATGAATGATATCGATGATGTGGAAGTAGTTCTCATAAATGACGATATGGGGTATTAATATAGACTCTGTTTATGATAAAATGCCATTATGATGAAATGGACAGATAAACAGGAAGAAACAATTAAAACCAGAAATAAAAACATACTCGTGTCTGCGGCTGCAGGATCCGGCAAGACGGCTGTTCTCGTTGAGAGGATAACGCGTCTTATTCTCGATAGAGAAAACCCTGTGGACGTGGACCGTTTTTTGATTACTACATTTACCAATGCCGCGGCAGCTGAAATGAAGGAACGTCTCGAGGCGGCCATTCGCAAAGAGATGCTTGAACCCGGCGCAGACAGAGAATATCTCAAGAGACAGCTGAGGCTGATGCCGCGCGCCAACATAAGCACTTTTCATTCTTTTACTATAGAAGTAATGAAGCGTTACTTCTATCTGACAGATCTGGAGCCTGGAGTCAGAATCGGAGACGAGACTCAGATGGAAATTCTCAGACGTGAGACCATGGACGAGCTTTTCGAAAGAAGATTTCAGGATGATTACGACAGATTCACAGCCTTTCTTACTAAATACAGCAGCAGTAAAAACGAAAAGGGAATTAAGGACTCTCTCATAAGTCTGTACAATGAGATGAGAAGCATTCCTTATTATATGAAGTGGGCAGACGAAAGCTCGGCAGGACTTAGAACAGAATCACCGGTTAAAGCATACGGTCTTGATGGATTTGTAAAAAATGAGAAAGAACGCATGATGAAGGAAGCTCTTGATTCTTACGGCAAGGCAGTGGAGCTTATTCGTGACAGCGGTCTTGAAAACCTGGCATCCAAGGCAGAGGAAAACTATAATCTCATGGCTGATGTGCCGCGAAGACTGGACTGCGGAATGGAGCTGCCGAAGTATGTTCAGCTTAGAGCTTCCAAAGACGAGAAAGAAGAATACAATCTGATAAGCAGCAGCGTCAAGAAATATGCAGAAAAAGCCAAAAGCACTGTTAAGAAAATGAAGGAGTACTATTATTCTTTCACAATAGAAGAGTGCGACACGGAGCTTATCGGGCTTGCGGAAGACACGGAGTATCTTATTGAACTTCTGAAGGATTTCGAAAACTCTCTAAGAAGTGCCAAGAAGGAAATGAATCTGGTTGACTTCGATGATGTCATGCACTACGCCATAGACATACTGGATCAGGAAACTGCATGCAGAGAATACAGGGAAAAGTTCGAGTACATCTTCGTGGACGAATATCAGGACTGCAACCAGCTTCAGGAAACAATAGTAGAGAGAATAAGCAGAGGGAACAATCTGTTCATGGTTGGTGACGTGAAGCAGAGCATATACAGATTCAGACTGGCAGAACCGGAACTGTTCAGAAACAGATATCGCATGTATGAAGAAGGTGACGGAAGCACCAGCGTCAAAATTGACCTTAACAGCAACTTCAGAAGCAAAAGGTCCGTGACGGATACTGTAAACCAGGTTTTCGCAGAAATCATGGATGGTTACGATTCAAATGCCATGCTCAAATGTACGGTCAGCGACGATCATCCCGGAATGCCCACCGCTTTGCATCTCATATCGAAGGAACTTTATTCCGGAGACGATGATGAATTCAGTCAGGCGGAATGTGAACTGATAGCCGGACAGATTAGAGAACATCTGGGTTGTGAAATATATGACACCAAGACTCAGACTTACAAGAATCTGAGCTATGGTGACATTGTAGTACTAACCAGAAACAACAGCACGGTGGGACAGCTGGAGAGATACCTGAACAATGCAGGAATCCCGGCATACGGACAGTCCGGCGGCGGATTTTTCCAGACTGTGGAGATAGAAGTATTCATAAACATTCTCAAAATAATAGATAATACACGTCAGGACATACCGCTCATTTCGACCATGCGTTCTGTCGCATTCGGGTTTGATGTCAGGGAACTTGCGGCTGTAAGGGCAGAGAACCCTTCAGGAAGTTTCTATCAGGCTGTAATGAATTATGAGCTAAACGGCAGCGACAAATCGATAAGAGACAGAATAAGTGCCATGAATGAGACTGTCGCATACTGGAAACAGCTGAAGAATGCAGTATCTTTAGAGGAACTCATTAGAACTGTCATCGAACAGACAGGATATTATGACTACTGCTGCGGTCTTCCGGTGGGCAAACAGAGATCGTCAAATCTTAGACTGCTCATAGAGAAAGCTTCCGTATTCGAGAAAGAAAACTATTCAGGACTTCATGGATTCCTCAAATATGCTGATGCCATGGTGGAGAGGAACATCAAGGTGGATGAAGCAAGGCCGCAGCTTGACAGCGGAGATACTGTGCGGATAATGACCATTCATAAGAGCAAGGGACTTGAGTTCCCGGTTGTCATTATTGCGGGCGCAGGACGAAGTCTCAGAGGCAAAGGTTTCAGAGGTGGCATCGTAATGCACAAGGATTTCACTCTGGCACTCCCTCACGTTAACAAGGCTGAAGGATGGCACCGGAAGACTTTGCTTCAGAAGGCCATAGAGAGCAGAAAGCAGCAGGAAGCTGTGGACGAGGAAATCAGAATCTTTTATGTGGCAATGACAAGAGCCAAGGACAGGCTGATACTGACAGGTGTAATAAACAGCGAGAACGTTCTGGATGAAGATGCATCCGAAACTTCATCATATCTTGCCATGGCATATCCTGCCATATGCAGAATGAAGCTTCCGGTACACATAGAAGGGTCATCGCCTGAAGAAGGAGATTTCCAAAGGATTGGCGAAAACAAAAGCAAGGTGGCAGATCTTCTTGAGAAGAGCCGTGCATGTGGAGACAGCCATATTATGGAGGAAATCAAGAGAAGACTGGAATATGAGTATCCATACAGAGGCAGCGCAGTCAAATCTAAATACTCGGTATCCCAGCTTAACAGAACGGCTTCAGGAGAAGAAAGAGTAAAACTTAACAAAACTCTGTTTTCTCAGAAAGGACGCAGCCTCACACCTGCAGAAGCAGGTACAGCAATGCATGCAGTAATGGAAAGAATAGATTTCAGAAGAGCTGCTGAAGAAGGAGATGCATACATAGAACAGTTTGCTGATGAACTGAATGAGAGAGGAATTCTCACTGACGAAGAGAGACAGGTCATCAATACAAGAAACATTGGAGCATTTTTTGAAACTGATATCGGAAGACGCGCTGCGGAAGCGAAGAAACTGTACCGTGAGCGTGAGTTTATTATGCAGTGGAGTGTGGAAGGCGCAGATACCGTTGTACAGGGGGTTGTGGATTGCTATTTCGCAGAGGATGACGGAATTGTTCTTATTGACTACAAGAACAGTCATGTGACTGATGAAGATGATTTGAATACTCTGGCGGACAGATACAGAGAGCAGATAAGGCTGTACGAAGAGGCAGTTTCTGCAGCTGAAGGAATCAGAGTTAAGGAATCTTATCTGTATTTATTCCATATGAGAAAATTCATCAGATTATTATAAAATTTTTTGCCAAATGTGTTGACTTTGAACTAGGGGGGTGTTAAATTTAAATTGTGATTAGCACTCGAAGGTGTTGAGTGCTAACAACAAAGGAGGCCGATATGGATTTAAGTGAAAGAAAACTGAAAATTTTACAGGCCATTATCTATGACTTCATTAAGACTGCAGAGCCGGTTGGTTCCAGGACACTTTCCAAGAACTATGATCTTGGCATAAGTCCTGCGACTATCAGGAATGAGATGTCGGATCTGGAAGAGATGGGTTACCTCAGTCATCCTCATACATCATCGGGCAGAGTGCCTTCGGAGAAAGCATACAGGCTGTACGTTGACAGGATGATGGATAAGAGAGAACTTACTGTCGTTGAGAAGAACAACATTGCTCAGAGTCTGTATAATAATGTAACGGAACTTGAGAGCATTGTGGAGCGTGCGGCACACATCCTTTCTGAGATAACAAATCTCACTGCTTTTGCCATGACTCCAAGGCAGGATGAGGACACACTCAAATATGTGAACCTGCTTCCTGTCGATGAGCGAACTGTCGTGCTCATGATAGTATCTGACAGCGGCAAGGTTTCCAACACGGCTTTGAAGATAAACAAACCTGTTTCTCAGGAGACATTGAGCCTGTTGTCAAAGAATATGACATACAGCTTCAAGGGCAAGACCATAAGCGAGGCGCTTACTCTGGACATTATCGAGACTTTCAGAAATGATGCAGAGTCCATGGCAATGTATGAACAGACGATAGTGCCAAGTTTCATCAAGACACTTGAGGACATGCTCAATGTGAACCTGTATATGGACGGATACACCAACATTTTCTCGCTGCCTGAATACAGTGATATTGAAAAGGCCAAGATGTTCTTCGAAATGATAGGCAGGAAGGACGACTTCGCTCAGAAGCTTATCAACAGAGACAACGGCATGATTATCACCATCGGCAATGAGAATCAGGATGAGCAGCTGGCTGACTGCAGCCTGGTGACAGCGACATATCATATTAATGGCAAACAGGTTGGCAAGATTGGAGTAATTGGGCCGACGAGAATGAAATACGGAGAGGTTACATCAGTAATGGAATTCCTTTCTGAAAACATAAGTCAGGCTTTCAAAATAGCGGAAGGAGACGATGATGAGTAACACAAACGAAGATATTAAGGCTAATCAGCAGACTGAAGATACTGATAAAGCTGAAGATATAAAGGAAGAAATTCCTGAAACTGAAGCAGCTGACAATGTGGAGGCTGCAGAAGAAGCGAAAGCTGAAGAAGACGTGAAGGAAGCCGCTGCCGAAGAACCTCAGGAAGATGAGAGCACAAGGTACATGAGACTTATGGCAGACTTCCAGAATTTCAAGAAGAGAGCTGCCAAAGAAAAGACGGACTTATATCAGTATGCCAATGAAAAAATTGTGACGGATCTTCTGGCAGTGCTGGACAATTTCGAGAGAGCACTGGAACAGGAGGTTGCTGACAGTGGTTTCAAGGAAGGCATGGAACTGATATTCAAGCAGATGTTCGATGTGCTTGAGAAGTCAGGTCTGGCAGAAATCGCAGCCCTGGGCGAGGATTTCAATCCGAACTTCCACAACGCTGTAATGACTGAAGCAAGTGACGAGTATGAAAGCGGCAAGGTTTCAGGTGTTCTGCAGAAGGGCTACACATTAAACGGTAAAGTAATAAGACCGACAATGGTCAAAGTTGTAGGATAATATGGTAATAACCATTAAGGAGGATAAAAATGGGAAAAGTAATAGGAATCGATTTAGGAACAACTAACTCATGCGTTGCTGTACTGGAAGGTGGAGAACCTGTAGTAATCGCAAATGCAGAGGGTAATAGAACTACTCCTTCGGTAGTAGGATTCGCTAAGAACGGCGAAAGACTGGTTGGTGAAACTGCCAAGAGACAGGCAATCACTAATCCTGACAGAACAATAGCTTCAATCAAGAGATACATGGGTACTGACCACACTGTTGAAATCGACGGCAAGAAGTACACACCACAGGACATTTCGGCAATCATTCTGAGCAAGCTTAAGGCTGACGCAGAAAGCTATCTGGGCGAGAAGGTTACAGAAGCAGTAATCACAGTACCTGCATACTTTACAGACAGCCAGAAGCAGGCAACAAAGGATGCCGGCAAGATTGCAGGTCTCGATGTTAAGAGAATAATCAACGAACCTACAGCAGCATCACTGGCATACGGACTTGACAAGGATGAAGAATCACACAAGATTCTCATTTATGACCTGGGCGGCGGCACATTCGATGTATCAATTCTTGAACTGGGCGACGGTGTATTCGAAGTTCTGGCAACTAACGGCAACAACAAGCTGGGCGGCGACGACTTCGATGAAGCTGTACTGAACTTCCTGGCTGATTCATTCGCCAAGGAAAACGGTGTTGACCTGAGACAGGACAAGATGGCTCTCCAGAGACTGAAGGAAGCTGCAGAAAAGGCTAAGAAAGAACTGTCAAGTGCTCAGACAACCAACATTAACCTGCCGTTCATTACAGTGAACGAGAACGGTCCTCTGCACATGAACATGGATCTGACAAGAGCCAAGTTTGATCAGCTGACTGCAGATCTGGTAAACAAGACAATCGAACCAATGAAGAAGGCAATGGCAGATGCAGGACTTTCAAACAGCGATATTAGCAAGGTTATCCTGGTTGGCGGTTCAACAAGAATTCCTGCTGTACAGGAAGCCGTAAAGAACATTACAGGCAAGGAGCCGTTTAAGGGTATCAACCCTGATGAATGCGTTGCAATCGGTGCATCAATTCAGGCAGGCGTACTCACAGGTGAAGTAAACGATGTACTTCTTCTGGACGTTACACCGCTTTCACTTTCAATTGAAACACTCGGCGGTGTTGCAACTAAGCTGATTGAAAGAAACACTACTATTCCTACTAAGAAGAGTCAGGTATTCTCAACAGCTGCAGATAACCAGAGTGCAGTAGACATTCACGTAATGCAGGGTGAAAGAGATATGGCTGCCGGAAACATTACACTTGGACGTTTCCAGCTGACAGGAATTCCTGCTGCTCCACGTGGTGTGCCTCAGATTGAAGTTACATTTGACATCGATGCCAACGGTATTGTTAATGTAAGTGCCAAGGATCTGGGAACTGGCAAGGAGCAGAGCATTACAATCACTTCATCAACCAAGCTGTCAGAAGAAGAAATCCAGGCTAAGGTTAAGGAAGCTGAACAGTATGCTGAAGAAGACAAGAAGAGAAAAGAAGAAGTAGAAGTCAGAAACCAGGCTGAGACCATGGTTTATGAAACTGAGAAGAATCTGAAGGAGCTTGAGAACGCACTTTCAGAAGACGAAAAGAATGATATCGTTGCAGCCAAGGATGACCTGAAGGCAGCCCTCGAAAACGGAAGCATTGACGATATCAAGGCTAAGCAGGAAATTCTCACTGAGAAGTATCATACAATCTCAACCAAGATGTATCAGCAGGCACAGCAGGCACAGCAGGCAGGCGCAGCAGGTCCGGGACCTGACATGAATGCCGGTGCTGCTCCTGGAGCAGGCGCTGCACCTGGAGGAGACAATGTTGTTGACGCTGATTTCGAAGTAGTTGACGACGACAAATAAAAATAAGCGAAGGACAGAATAATGGCAGATAAAAGAGATTATTATGAGGTCCTGGGTCTGAAAAAGGGTGCCAGCGAAGATGAAATCAAGAAGGCATTCCGTAAATTGGCTATGAAATATCATCCGGACAGAAATCCGGATGATAAAGAAGCCGAGGAGAAGTTCAAGGAAGTTAACGAGGCTTATGCGGTTCTTTCGGATCCGGAGAAAAAAGATAAATACGACAGATTCGGACATGCGGGAGTAGACCCTAATGCCGGTTTCGGCGGAGCAGGCGGTTTCGGCGGCTTCGGTGGATTTGAAGACATCTTTGACATGTTCGGCGGTTTCGGCGGTTTCGGAGGCGGCGGAAGAAGAAGGAACGGTCCTGCCAAAGGAAGTGACATTCAGAAGAGCATGAGCATTTCTTTTGAAGATGCGGCCTTCGGTGTAACCAAAGAGATTAAGCTTAACAAATACGTTAAGTGTAAAACATGTCAGGGTTCCGGAGCTGCACCCGGAACATCCAAGAAGACATGCAGCAGGTGTGGCGGAACAGGCGAAGTCAGAACATCACAGCGAACACCTCTGGGTACATTCCAGAGCGTGTCGCCATGTCCTGAATGCGGAGGAGCAGGAGAAGTCAATGAAACTCCATGCGGAGACTGCGGCGGTACAGGAAGAGTGCAGGATACTGTTACAATAAATGTTAACATTCCTGCAGGAGTAGACAATGACTCTGTAATTCCAATCAGAGGACAGGGAGAACCCGGAATTAACGGCGGACCTGACGGAGATCTGTATCTGGTGCTCAATGTGAAACCGCACAAGCTTTTCGAAAGAAGAGGACAGGATTTGTGGCTTGAGATTCCAATCAGCTTCAATCAGGCAGCTCTCGGTGACGAGATAGTTATTCCGACACTTGAAGATAAAGTATCGTACAAGATCCCTGCGGGAACACAGCCTGGTACAGTATTCAGACTTAAGGGCAAAGGAATTAAGCATATTAAGTCAAACCGCAAGGGTGACCTGTATGTTAAGGTTATGCTTGAGGTGCCTACTAAACTGAATGCAAAACAGAAAAAGGCAATAGAGCATATGGGCAAGGAAGTTACCAATGAGTGCTACAAGCGTAAATCCAGCTTCAAAGATGCAGTCAAGGAATTTTTCTCATAAGCTTTAAAGTATGTTAATATGTGATAAAATAATGAGGATGCGCAACACGTATCCTCATTATTAAGTTGGCGGACTGATTAACAAGTCAGGACAATATAAGTTTACGGAGGCAGTGATTAATGAAATATACAGCATTTGAAGTTAGAGGCACCAGTGCCGGACTTGAGATGATTACAGCTATAATGATGAACCACGGTATAGATTACATTTCCATAGATGATCCGGAGGATATGGAGGATATTCTGAACAAGAAGAATGAATACGGCTGGGATTACATTGACGATGAGCTGAAGGAAAACCTGGACAGGGAGCCTGTGCTGTCAGTCTACTTCGACGAAGAACAGGACCTGAACATTATTGATGTGCTCAAGGCAGACATAGAGAAACTGAAACAGGATGTGGCAGAAGGCGCATACGGTGAGTCCTTCGATGGGGGAAGCCTTGAAGTTACAGTAAGTGTAAGCGACGACAGCCAGTGGAAGGACAAATGGAAAGAATTCTTCCATCCGTCAAGAATTACCGAAAGGCTGGTGGTTAAGCCTTCATGGGAAGAATATCGGGCTGAGCCGGACGACCTGGTTATAGAGATTGATCCGGGAATGGCTTTCGGCACGGGAACTCATGAAACAACATCACTTTGCATGAAACTCATGGAAAAGTATTTTGGCGAGTTCGGCGAGAATGTGAAGGTTCTTGATGTTGGATGCGGTTCAGGCATTCTGAGCATTGCTGCATCCCTGCTTGGTGCAGGTGAAGTTCTCGGTGTAGAGATAGACAAAGATGCTGTGCAGGTTGCCAGAGAAAATGTGCAGCTTAATAAATGTGACGACAATGTACGGGTAATCGAAGGGGATCTGACCAAGGGCATAGATTTCAAAGGGGATATTATAGTTGCCAATCTCATGGCGGATCTTGTGATGATGCTTAGCAAGTCAGCCAGGGATCATCTGGAAGACGGAGGAATATTTATCTCTTCCGGAATTCTTACAGACAAAGAGAAGGTTGTATCAGAGGCGATTACAGATGCAGGGTTTACCATCGAGGAAGTAATGGTCGATGGCGAGTGGTGCGCGATAGCGGCAAGAGGATAAAAATGAGCAGGTTTTTTGTAAGCCCTGATTCGGTGGGCGAAAACACAATAATAATCGATAACAGAGAAGATCTTCACCATATGAGCAAGGTGCTCAGACTGCGCGAAGGTGACAAGGTGGATGTATCGGATACGATTAGATGGGAATACAGCTGCATTATCAGCTCAATTGACAAGAATGAGGCGGTACTGCAGATTGTGGACAAACAGAACTTCGCTTCTGAGCCGGAAACCAGAATAACGCTGTTTCAGGGGGTTCCCAAAGGAAGCAAGTTTGAAACCATAGTTCAGAAATGTGTAGAGCTGGGTGTGGATTCAATTCAGCCTGTTTTCATGGACAGGACTGTAGTTGTAGACAAGGGAAACTACACTAAGAAGGTGGACAGACTCAACAAAATTGCCGCTGAAGCAGTCAAGCAGTGCAAACGCGGCATCATTCCTCAGGTAATGGATCCAGTGAAGGTGCCTGAAATGATAGAATCTTTTGGAGAGCTGGACCTGGTGCTTTTCCCATATGAAAATGAACGGGGCATTACCATCAAAGATGTGCTGCGTGATGAGCAGGGCGCCGGTGCGACACATGTCGGGGTGGTAATAGGACCTGAAGGGGGATTCTCGGATAAGGAAGCTGAAGCAATAGTGAAAGGCGGCGGAATTTCGGTATCCCTCGGCAAAACGACGCTGAGAACGGAAACTGCAGGAATGGCTGCAGTCGCAATGATACTTTATGAACTGGAGTTATAGATGAAAATTGTATTTCTTGACAGCAGATACATCACGCCGGGTGATTTGTCCTGGAGTGAAATTGAACAGTATGGTGACCTTGAAGTTTACATGAGCTCGACTCCTGAAGAAGGACTGGCAAGAGCAGCAGATGCAGATATTGTGCTTGTGGACAAATTTGTAATGGACAGGAATGCCATAGAGAGCATGCCTAATCTCAAAATGATTGCTGTTGCGGCAACAGGGTACAACCAGGTGGATCTGGAGGCTGCGTCTGAGCGTGGAATAGCGGTTGCCAATGTTCCGGCATATTCAACAGATGCAGTGGCACAGCATACATTCGCTCTGATTCTGGGCATTGCAAACCATGTAAGCAGACTTGACAGAATGATTGTCGATGAAGGATGGACAGAAGCGAGGGCAAGCGTTTACAGCACCAATCCTATTACTCTGCTTGCAGGCAAAAGCATAGGCATTGTCGGATACGGCAATATCGGAAGCAAGGTGGGAGAAATCGCCGAAGCTTTCGGAATGCGTGTAAATATCTACAGCAGAAATCGTCAGGCAGCGGTATCGTCTGATTTCGTTTCACTTCACTGTCCTCTGAACAAAGATACAGCAAAGCTGGTTAACAGAGAGTTCATAAGCGAAATGAAAGACGGTGCATATCTTATTAACACTTCCCGCGGCGGGCTTGTAGACGAGGATGCTTTGCATGATGCCCTGGTTTCAGGCAAACTGGCAGGAGCTGGTCTTGATGTGGCTGCTGATGAACCTGCACCTTATGACCCTGTCATACACCTGCCAAACGTGCTTATGACACCTCACATTGCCTTTGCTCCTAAGGAGACGCGTGCAAGCATCATCAGAATATGTGGAGAGAATATCGGTGCGTTCCTTGAAGGCAGGAACAACAACCGCATTGTATAGGAGAAAGAAGTGAAAATAGCATTTCATACATTAGGATGCAAAGTTAATCAGTATGAAACTGAAGCCATGATCAGAGACTTTCGCGGTGAAGGCTATGAAATAGTCGATGAGCAAGATGTGGCCGATGTATATGTAATAAATACATGCACAGTAACTGCCATGGCAGATAAAAAGTCCAGGCAGTTCGTGCGCAGAATGAAGAAGCAGAATCCCGACAGCATTGTAGTGGTGGCAGGATGTTATTCGCAGATTAATCCTGATGCTGCAGCTGATGTTGACGGTGTGGACATAATAACCGGAACATCAGAAAAAAACAGAATACCTGAGTATGTGGAGCAGTTCAGGAAGAACCGGGTGAAGCAGATACACGTTAAAGGTTTCGAGGAGCTTGATACGTATGAAGACAGCGGTTATGTGACGGGAGCAGAGAATCGCACCCGTGCCTACATCAAGATTCAGGAAGGCTGCAACAGGTTCTGCTCATACTGTGTAATCCCATATGCCAGAGGCAGGATAAGGAGCAGATCCCTTGAGAACATTGTTGAAGAAGCCAGAAGACTGGTTGCAGAAGGATACAGGGAAATAGTACTGACAGGAATTAATACGGCGCTCTACGGAATGGAGAAAGAAAGAATAGAAGGAGAGCTTTATGGAGTGGAGAGGGCAATAGCTGCCATAAATGCTCTGGATGGTGATTTCAGAATAAGACTCAGTTCTTTGGAGCCTGCAGTAGTGAATGCTGAGTATGTGAAGGGTCTGATGAAATATGACAAGCTGTGCCATCACGTACATTTAAGCGCACAGAGCGGCAGCGACCGAATTCTGGACAGAATGAACAGACCGTATGATCGCAGTGAATATCTCAAGATTGTCAATGTCCTTCGTGAATTCGATCCTCTTTACGGCATTTCGACAGACATTATCGTCGGATTTCCCGGAGAAAAAGATGCGGATTTCAGGGATAGTGTCAGTCTGGCTGAAGAGTGCGAATTCGTCAGAACTCATGTGTTTAAGTATTCCAGGCGGCCTTTTACCAAAGCTGCGGACATGGAAGGGCATGTTGCACCTGCTGTCAAGAATCAGCGCAGTGATGCGCTTCAGGAAGCAGGCAAAAGGGCTTCCGGAGCGTTCTATGCCCGAAATGCCGGACAGAAAGCAAGAGTTCTCGTTGAGGAATATGACGAAAGCACAGGCATGATGTACGGATATTCGGATAACTATATAAAGGTTTATGTTAACTGCAGCGATTCTGAAATGTTTGCATCATATGGCAATACTTTCGCGGATGTTAGATTGACAGGCAAATTCAGAGACGGAATGAAAGGTGTATTAGATGAGAAGCAGTAGCACGGCCAAAGAAGATCAGATGCTTCTTGCATATGTTGAGGACAAGTTCAGACAGGCATCGCAAAACTATATGATGACGAGCACCTCTTTTCTTGACTTGCGTCAGCGCACGCTTGTATCGGAACTGTGGCATAAGATGGGGAAGGGTCAGAAGGAGATTCGCCTTATGTTCATGGGAGGATACGATCAGGCTGAGAGAACCATGGCATGTTTCGTGCCTGATTACGAAGAGCAGCCGGCACCGCCGCTTTGCATAATAAGAGCGCTTCCTCCGGCGAAGGGAAGGAAACTCAGTCACCGGGACTATCTTGGGTCGCTCACAGGTCTGGGATTGAAACGTGAAGTAATTGGAGACATTCTTGCGGGAGAAGATTCTGCTGACATTGTGGTGCTCAGTGAAATAAGCGACTTTCTCATGATGAATTACAGCAAGGCGGGACGGACCAGTTTCAGTGTGGAGCTGCACAGCATCGATGAAATCAGAGTGCCCGAGCTTAGAGTAAAAGAAATCAGAGATACAGTTGCGTCGCTGAGACTGGACAGTATCGTGGCGTCTGCTTTCGGCATTTCCAGAAGCAGCGCAGCGGAGGCCATACGCAAAGGGCTGGTGTATGTGAACAGCATGCAGGCAGTAAAGACGGACATGCAGGTGAATGAGGAGGACAGGATTGTGCTTCGCGGCAAGGGCAAAGCATGTCTCAGGGAGGTTGGCGCCCGCACTCGCAAAGATAGAATTTTCGTTGGCATTGAACGGTATCTTTAGACTTTTGACATGAGGGCACCGTGCATATATAATTAATTCAGTCCACAATGAAGGGGGTGAAAACGTGAGCGATTGTTTATTCTGCAAAATTGTGGAAGGTGAAATTCCATCAACCAAGGTGTATGAGGACGACATGATTCTGGCTTTCAGAGATCTGGAGCCGCAGGCACCTGAGCATGTGCTTGTAATTCCGAAGAAGCACATTGCATCTCTTGATGAAGTAACAGAAGAAGATCAGGTGATTCTCGGATATCTTATGTGCAAAATCAAAGATATAGCTGCCGATCTGGGAATCGAGAACGGATACAGAGTAGTCAACAACTGTGGCGAAGACGGTCTTCAGACTGTGAAGCACATTCATTTCCATCTTCTTGGCAAGAGAAAGATGACATGGCCACCAGGCTGATGCCTGATCTGAAGGTGGCTTATTGCCTTGAAACCGGCGAAAAACTTCTTGCAATGGTGTTATTGTAATAGTATAATAACAACGTTGTATACAAGCCGTTTTATGGTTTACATGATTTTTAACAAGTCAGGAGGTGAAACAGGGAATGGCACAGGTTATAGTTAGAGAAAACGAAAGCTTAGAGAGTGCTCTTAAGAGATTCAAGAGATCATGCGCAAGAGACGGCGTCATGTCAGAACTCAGGAAGAGAGAACATTACGAGAAGCCAAGCGTAAAGAGAAAGAAGAAGTCTGAAGCTGCAAGAAAAAAGGCTAGAAAGTACTAAGCTTATTTTGAGACGAGAGGTGTTTTAATTGACCTTAAAAGAAAGATTGAATGCTGATTTTAAGGACGCAATGAAAAACAGACAGACCGTCAGAAAAGAGACTATTAACTTCCTCAGAGCTGCCATTAAACAGTACGAAGTGGATAACCGCGAAGAACTGGATGATGCAGGTATTGCAGCTATAGTTGCCAAGCAGATTAAGATGCGCAAGGATGCGCTGGCAGATTTTGAGAAAGCAGGTCGTGATGATCTGGTAGATAGCAATAATGCTGAAATTGCAGTCCTTACAGAATATATGCCTAAGCAGTTAACTGCCGAAGAAATCGCAGATCTTGTCAGAGAGACTGCAGATGAGGCGGGTATCCAGGCCGGCAGCGGCAAAGCTTCCATGGGTAAGCTCATGGGTCAGGTGATGCCTAAGGTTAAGGGAATTGCAGACGGTAATGATGTGAAGAAAGCTGTTATGGCTTTTCTGGGTTAGCAATTTGATATGAACAACGAGAAACGATGTCATTTCATTTAACATGACATCGTTTTTTATTGTGTCCGCAGCAATAAAATGTCATGGAAAATCATTATATTATTAGCAAATTCACATGTTGCATATTGCGTCGTAACAGGAGAAATGTTAAAATTAGTGAGAAAGTAGGAAAATCTGTAATATAGTATTTCGTTAAATCATTAAATTCTATTTGGGGAAAGTGAGAAATTCTTACTAATGAAGATGATAACCGAATTGAGACAGAAATCTCAGATAACAATTCCCAAGGGGATAGTGAACAAGCTTTCGCTCAGCGAAGGTGATAAACTTGAGATTTATGAAGAGAACGGTGTTATTCATATCGTTCCTGTTGACGTGTATCCAATTGGATATATCGAAGGTCTTAAAAACGAAATAAAGCGCTTAAGAAAGGAAGCAGGAGCGAACAATGAGTATTAAAAGAAGAGC
>JALEUQ010000014.1 GCA_022780965.1 Clostridiales bacterium | reverse complement strand
CAGATTCATGCACGTAGGCGAATTCAACAGAATGGGTGCAAACATCAAGACTGACGGAAATGCTGCCATGATTCCTGGTGACAAGAAGCTGGAGGGAGCACAAGTTGTGGCTACTGACTTAAGAGCAGGAGCAGCAGTGGTTCTGACAGGTCTTGTTGCTGAAGGTACAACAGAAGTGTCGCAGATATATCATATTGACAGAGGGTATGAAAACTTCGTGGACAAACTGAGATCGCTGGGCGCAAATATTATGCGTGTGGAAGATTAATGACTATAATAAAAATCCGAAATGTGAAATCATTTCGGATTTTCATGTTTTTGAGGTTGACATTATAAAAAATGAGATGTAATATTAGGGAGGTTAGTTAATACTAACTTTTTTAAAGAAAATGAGTTAGATTTGACTAACTTAATTAATCGAGTTCAGTTAGCAACAACTAACTGAAACGTGAGGCTGGATGAAGCGCTAAATCAGATTTATCAAAGGGAGAGAGTGAATATGGTATTAAATGATGCAGAAATAGGTGTACCGTACACTATTATAGACATTCAAACAGATGATATTGAACTGAACGCTTTCATGAGAAGACTAGGATGCTACAGTGGACAGTCGGTTGTCGTAATATCCAGGAATCGAAGGGGTTGTGTAGCTTCAATATTGAATAACAGATACAGTCTTGATGCAGATATTGCATCATCAATAATAATTTAGGAGGTTCAGATGAGAATTGCTTTTGTGGGTAATCCAAATAGTGGGAAAACGACTGTTTTCAATGCTTTGACGGGAAAGAAGGAGAAGGTGGGAAACTGGGGCGGAGTAACTGTCGACAGCAAAGAGGCTGACTTTAAGGCTGATTACAACGGTGGATTTACAGTTACAGCAGTCGATTTGCCGGGAGCATATTCATTGTCTCCCTTTACTCCTGAAGAGAGCATCAGCAGTGGATATATCAGGGATAAACAACCTGATGCAATCATAAATATCGTTGATGCCACCAGTTTAAACAGAAGTCTTTTCCTTACAACACAGCTTCTGGAACTTGGGATACCGGTTGTAGTCGCTCTCAACAAGGATGATATTTGTAAAAGCAACGGAATCAGAATAGATGAAAAAACATTGAGCAGCAGATTGAACTGCCCTGTAATTAAGACCTGCGCAGTTGATAAAAACGGTGAAGGTCTTTCAAGTACAGCAGATGAGGCGGTCAGACTTGCTCTTGCAGTTGAAGAGCAGATACCTCCGTACAGACAGGACACCATTGACATGCATAATAAAGAACAGGTGGATATTCAGGACAGGAAGAGATATAAGTTTGTTAATGAACTTGTCAATGAAGTTCAGCAGATTGACAGCAGGGAAGATAAGATTACTATTTTTGATAAAGTTGACAAGGTGCTAATGAATCCTGCGGCAGGATTGTTAATTTTCGCTGCAGTAATGTGGCTGGTGTTCCAGTTTTCACAGGTTTGGGCAGGACCACTTATTGCTGACCGGCTTACAGGACTTATTGAAAGTCTGCAGGGTGCGGTCGATTCGCTGACAAGCAATTCTCCGTCAATTGTCAGCACCTTGTTCGTCGAAGGCATTGCAGGCGGGGTTGGAGCAGTAATCGGATTCCTTCCGTTGATTATGATATTGTTCTTCTTCATAGCGCTGCTTGAAGAATGTGGATACATGGCTAGAGTTTCAGCGTTAATGGATCCTCTTTTCAAAAGAGTGGGCTTGTCAGGTAAATCTGTAATTACGATGATTGTAGGTACAGGCTGTGCCGTTCCTGCGGTCATGTCCACAAGAACCATCAGAGATGAGCAGGAAAGAAGGGCAATTACAATGCTTGCGTCATGGATACCTTGCGGAGCTAAACTACCTGTTATTGCTCTCTTCGCCGGTGTATTCTTCGGTGGCGCAGGATGGGTAAGTATGGTAAGTTATATTACAGGCATTGTGCTGATATTTGCAGGCGCTTTGCTCATCAAAGCCGTAACAGGCACAAAATTCAGGAAATCATTCTTTATTATGGAGCTGCCAAGGTGGAAAACACCAAGCATCAAGGCTGCATTCATTTCGATGATTGAGAGAGCAAAGGCATACATTATTAAAGCAGCAACAATAATTCTCGTATGCAACTGTGTTGTAACTATCATGGCAAATTATGACTGGAGCATGCATATGGTCGGCGCTGATAATCAGAACGATTCAATACTTGCATCCATTGCAGGCCCATTCGCTCTGCTGCTGATACCATTGGGATTCGGAACCTGGCAGCTGGCAGCAGCAGCCATCACAGGTTTCATTGCAAAAGAAAATGTTGTAGGAACAATTGCAGTTGTATATTCTATTACAAGGTTTATAGATACTGATGAACTTGCGATGACAGGTGGAGGAGCACAAATTGCCGCAGCAATGGGGCTTACAGGGGTTACGGCTCTGGCATATTTGTTCTTTAACCTGTTCACACCTCCGTGCTTCGCAGCAATAGGAGCAATGAATTCCGAGATGCAGCACAAGGGCTGGCTGTGGTCAGGCATAGCACTTCAGCTATGTACAGGATATACAGTGGCATTTATAGTAGCTCAGTTCGGTTCACTGATTGCATTCGGCAGCCTGCTGCCGGGGTTCCTTCCGGGTCTTGCAGCAATTGGTGTAATGATAATTGCGGCAGTATTAATATCAAAGAAGATTCGATCCGGATTCGATGCCAGGTATAGACTGGCTGTCGGAGACAATTAGCAGAAAGAAGGTTATAATGAATTACTTATCGACAATTATTGCAGTTTTGATTCTTGCAGTAATACTGATTATGGCGGTGAGACATATTGTAAGAACTAAGAAACAGGGAGGCTGTGTAGGGTGTCCGCACAGTTCATCCTGCGGCAGCGGATCATGTTGCTGCGGAAGCTGTAATACAGAAGAAAAATAGCAATTACGCATTTAGTGCATACCATAATAACATACCTCAAATAAGGTCTCGGACTCATTTCGAGACCTTATTTACTTCCTTTCATATTGGGCTGTCAGGTTGTTATTTATGCCTTGATATGATAAAATTTCCTTATTAGGTAAAGTATTATTAGTTATTGATAAGGCAATGTAATGAGAGAAATTGACGTAAAGATAATCGAAGAAAAAATCGCCGGAATGTGCATTGAAGCCAATCACTTCCTGGATGACGATTTGAAAGACTGTATGGCTTCACATCTGGCGGCGGAGACAAGCCCCATTGCCAGAGAGATGCTGGAAAGCATACAGAAGAATATTGAAATTGCTGAAGAAGGTGTTTTCCCTCTGTGTCAGGATACCGGCATGGCATGTGTCTTCCTTGAAGTCGGTCAGGATGTTCACCTTATAGGAGGCAGCATTGAAGATGCAGTAAACGAAGGCGTAAGACGCGGATATGGAGACGGATATCTTCGCAAATCCATAGTCAGGGATCCTTTGGACAGAGTAAACACGGGGGATAATACTCCGGCATATATTCATTACGAGATTGTGCCCGGTGATAAGGTGAAGATTACTGTGGCGCCTAAGGGTTTCGGATCTGAGAACATGAGCAGAATCAAGATGTTCCCTCCTGCAGCGGGGGCTGAGGGTGTCAAGGACTTCGTTGTAGAGACTGCATCAATTGCAGGAGCCAATCCGTGTCCTCCAATTGTTGTCGGTGTCGGTATTGGAGGAACATTTGACAAAGCTGCTCTTATGGCCAAGAAAGCGCTTCTCAAGCCTCTGAATAAGCCTAATGAGAGCGAATTTTACAGTGAGATGGAGTCTGAGATACTTGAGAGGATTAACAAACTGGGAATTGGTCCTCAAGGCTTCGGCGGACGCACTACAGCGCTGGCTGTAAACATTATTACTGCACCTACACATATTGCAGGTCTTCCTGTAGCAGTTAATGTCAATTGTCATGTCAGCAGACACAAGACGGCGGTGATATAAGGAGGACGGTATGGCTATAAGAATCTCAGAACCTTTTACACAAGATGCATTTAAGGATCTCAGAGCAGGGGACAGTGTTCTTCTGACGGGAACAGTCTACACTGCCAGAGATGCTGCACATAAGCGAATAGTTGAGATGCTGGACAGAGGTGAAGAAACCCCATTTGAAATCAGCAACTCGATAATATACTATGTAGGACCGACTCCGGCCAAACCGGGCAGACCGATTGGTTCTGCAGGACCTACAACAAGCTACAGAATGGACGCATATGCTCCGCGACTTCTTGATCTGGGACAGCTTGCAATGATAGGCAAGGGTCAGCGTTCTGACGAAGTCATGGACGCAGTTGTGAGAAACGGTGCTGTATATTTCGCTGCAATAGGCGGGGCGGCTGCTCTGATGGCAGGATGTGTCAAAAGCGCAGAGGTCATAGCTTTCGATGATCTTGGTGCGGAGGCTGTAAGAAAACTGTATGTTGAGGATTTACCTGTTACAGTTGTCCTTGACAGCGCAGGCGGCAATTTGTACAAAGAGGGACAGCAGGCGTATCTTGAGTCTGCAGCAAAATAAATGATAAGGAGTTAAACTTTAATGCCATTAATTATACCAAATCAGCTTCCTGCAGCTGAAACGCTGCAGAATGAGAATATATTCACCATGGATGTGGACAGGGCATCCAGTCAGGAGATACGACCATTAAAAATAGTAATTGTAAACCTGATGCCTACTAAAATTGCCACAGAAACTCAGCTTGCCAGAGTGCTGGCAAACAGTCCGCTTCAGGTTGAAATGACACTTGTAACCATGAGCTCCCATGAAACAACTCACACATCACAGGAGCACATGAACACTTTCTACAAGACTCTTGAAGAAATAAAGCATGAGTATTTTGACGGCATGATTCTGACGGGAGCACCGGTTGAGAGAATGCCGTTCGAGGATGTGGATTACTGGAAAGAAATATGTGAAATATTCGAGTATGCCAAGACTCATGTCTACAGCAGCATGTACCTTTGCTGGGGAGCACAGGCCAGTCTTTACTATCACTTCGGTATCGACAAGTATGAGCTGGATGAAAAAATGTTCGGTGTATTCGAACATCAGGTGGTGCGCCCGAAGAACCCGCTTGTTCGTGGATTTGATGAATTCTATTATGCGCCTCATTCCAGGCATACTGCCGTGCATAGAGAAGATATCGAGAATTGTGACGCATTGAGAATACTGGTTGATTCCAAGGATGCAGGTCCGAATATAATATCAACTGACAATGGCAGACAGATATTCATAATGGGCCATCACGAATATGACAAGGGAACTCTTGCTGCTGAGTATTTCAGAGACAGGAATGCAGGAATGAATACTGCTATACCGAAGAATTACTTCAGAAATGATGATCCTGATGATGAAATACTGTTCAGATGGAGGAGTCACGCTAATCTGCTCTTCTCAAACTGGCTTAATTATTATGTATATCAGGGAACACCGTTCGATCTTAATGAATTAAGTGGAGGGAAATAATGGTTGATATTAATCTGCTGAAGCATTTATCCAAGAAGTATCCTAACATCAAAACAGCAACTGAAGAAATAGTAAACTTATCGGCAATTCTTTCACTTCCTAAAGGAACTGAATACTTTTTCAGCGATCTTCATGGAGAAAATGATGCCTTCGTTCATATGATCAAGAGCGCATCAGGTGTTATCAGATCCAAGATTGAAGATATCTTCGGTCCTGATTTAAACCATGAAGAGCGCGACAGACTGGCGGCACTTGTGTATAATGCGCCTGCTGAAATCAAGAGAAGGAAGCAGGATGAAGAAAACTTCGACAGATGGTGCAAGGAGTCAATTTTAAGACTGATTCTCATATGCAAGGGTGTATCACATAAGTATACTCGTTCGAAAGTAAGAAAAAGACTTCCTAAGGAGTACGCATACATAATTGATGAGCTGCTTCATGCCGAGGACGAAGACAACAAGGGAAACTACTACGGTCAGATTATCAATACAATCGTTGAATGCGGAGTAGCAGAAGATTTCATTACCGAGCTTGCTGAAGTTATAAGTTCACTTGCTGTGGACAGACTGCACATTATCGGTGATATATGGGACAGAGGTGCTCATCCAGAGCAGATTATGGACTTCCTCATGACTTATCATGACGTGGATTTCCAGTGGGGCAACCACGATATTGTATGGATGGGTGCAGCTGCGGGTAATCTGGCATGTATCACCAACGTTCTCAGAATGAACATAAACTACAATAATTTTGACATGCTTGAGATTGGATACGGCATTAATCTGAGACCGCTTGCCACAATGGCAGAGAATGTATATGCCAATGATCCATGCAGTGCATTCTTACCAAAGAAAATTGAAGAGAACAAGTATGATCCGATTGAGGATTCTCTTGTTGCCAAAATGAATAAGGCCATTTCAATCATGCAGTTCAAAATAGAGGGTCAGGTTATTAAGGAACATCCTGAGTATGAACTTGACGGCAGACTGCTTATGGACAAGATTGATTATGAGAAGGGCACAATAGTAGTAAAAGGGGAGACATATGAACTCAAGGACAAACTCTTCCCAACAGTGGATGCTGATGATCCATATAAGCTCAGTGCTGATGAGGAGGTAGTGCTTCATGCGCTTCAGGCATCCTTCCTCAAGAGTGAGAAGCTTCAGAAGCACATCAGATTCATGTTCAGCAATGGTGCTCTTTACAAAGTGTTCAATGGGAATCTCATGTATCACGGATGCATTCCAATGGACGAGGAAGGCAATTTCCTGCCTTGTACACTGAACGGAGAGACACATGCAGGCAAGTCCTATATGGATTTCCTGGACAGAGAAGTGAGAAAAGCGTTCTTTACTGATGACGATCCGTATGCTCGTAAATCAGACCTTATGTGGTATCTGTGGCTGGGAAGCAAGTCGCCTCTGTTCGGTAAGGATCAGATGACTACTTTTGAAAGGTGCTTCATTGCTGACAAAAAGACGCACAAAGAACATACTGTACCGTATTACAAACTGATAAACAGCCGGGCTGTATGCGAGAAAATTCTTGAGGAATTCGGCTGCACTCTTACAACTTCCAAGATTCTCAACGGTCATGTGCCGGTTAAGATCAAAGATGGTGAAAGTCCTGTGAAGGGTGAGGGAAAGCTGCTCATTATCGACGGCGGAATTTCCAAGGCCTACCAGAAGACAACAGGAATTGCAGGTTATACATTCATATTTAACTCAAGATTCATGGCTTTGGCTGAGCACAAACCTTACAGCCCGCTGCAGCCTGACGGAACTCAGGAATTCCATTCACCTGTTATAAGAAATGTACAGACTCTTCCTAAGAGAATGCTTGTAAGAGATACTGATCAGGCTGATGATCTGGAAAGGGAAGTAAAGGAGCTGAAGGCTCTCGTATATGCTTACAGGACAGGTAAAATGCAGGAATCACATACCCTTGCCAAATAAATAGCGTAATATGAACCAATTTCGATAAAAAGAAATGCCGATGGCGGACCCTTAAACAGAGGACTGCATCATCGGCATTTTTTGTTTTTATTTTTTGTTAAGATATTCAAGAACCCGCGTGATAGGGAAACCTACCACATTGTCATAATCTCCCTCTATGTGGTCTACATATTTGCCGAAGGTCTGCTGAATAGCATAACCGCCTGCTTTATCATAAGGTTCTTCAGTATTTACATAGGCCAGCAGTTCTTCGTCTGAGTAGCTGGTGAAATGCACCTGTGTAGTTTCATAAAAACATTCTTTGCTGACTGTGTTTCCGGATTTCTCAATGATGGATACTCCT
>JALEUQ010000092.1 GCA_022780965.1 Clostridiales bacterium | reverse complement strand
TTTTCGCCACAAAGTGCACACTTTTTCAGCTACTCAGTTTTGCCTGTAATAGACTGATGGTGTTCCAGGCGATAGCTGTTGCCTGACATATTAATAATTTCACAGTGATGGATTAAACGGTCCAGGATAGCCGTTGTAATTGTAGCATCACCAAGGAATTCAGCCCACTCATCAAATCCCTTGTTGGATGTAACGATGAGAGATGTTTTTTCTGACATCGACGAGACGAATGTAAAAAACAGATTCGCTTCTGCCGGTGACAGAGGCATGAAGCCAACTTCATCAATTACGATGAGAGCTGCTTTCCGTAAGTACTTCAGCCTGCGCTTACTTGCCCCGGCAATCTCTGCAGTTTTAAGTATTGCAATGAGATTGTCCAGAGATTCAAACGCGACTGTATATCCAAGATCCAGGCCTTTGACGGCCAGAGAAATGGCAAGGTGTGTTTTGCCAACTCCCGGAGGACCAAGAAAACAAACGTTGTATGCCTGTTCAACCCAGGTCATATCGCATAGCCGAAGCATCTGCTCTTTGGAAACGCTACGCTGAAATCCGAAATCGAAACCTTCAATGGATTTCTCATACGGAAGCCGTGCATGGCGTCTTCTGAGTCTGTTTTGTTTCTCAATACGCAGACGCTGTTCTTCGACCAGGAATATTTCGAGACTCTTTAGTGGAGTCAGATTGTTCTTGCTGCCATATAGCTTTTCGAAATCTACGGGTGCAAGCCTGAGATCCGAAAGCAATGTATTTATGCGATCAGTAGGTGTTGACATTCTGTTCACCTACTTTCATATATTCGGATAATGGCCGTTTTTCCGTAGTGACGTGGTATTTCACATCATCAAGCGGAATCCCTGAAAAACTGAATATCTCAAGTGGTTCGTCAGACTGAAAACTAATATGCTCAAGATAATCCTTCATAGTGTTTGCGCTATACAGTTTGCTGCGAACACAGAACGCGGCGGCATCCAGGCAGGACTCACAGCCATACAGGTCAATCAGTGCCTGAATCATTCGGAACTGATCCTTGGCATAGCGGCTTTTTTTCTCTCGGATTGATTCCAGGAACCCTGTTGCCGCAAAGCCCAGTTGTTCATCAATCGACGATTGCAGTTTATCTATGGCAGTGCTCTTGTCCCGTTTATGATCAATGTTCTGAACCAGAACACCTCTGTTTGTACTTATCCGGTGCTGGCAGATTGGAAGCCCTTCAAGAGAACTGATGTACAACGTTCCATCTTTGTCCTCGATGCGAACCTCATCGAACTTGTTGTATGTATCGTAAGGCACCGTGTACCTGTTGCTGTTGTAAATGATGGTATTGTCCTTGCGAACGGTGCGGCAGATGTTCGCTTTTGGGATGTCAGGCCCACCTGGCAGTGGACGGAGTGTTTCACGTTCAAGCTTAAACTCTTCTGCTGGAATCTTCTTGGTTGTTCCGTGAATTTTCGCATTAGCAGTCCTCGCAAGCCACTTAATGCAACTGGCATTTAAGGATTCATCGTCAATATATATTCTGTTTGCGATGAAATTCCCTTTAACATATTTAACGGTATTCTCAATTTTACCTTTGCTTTGAGGATCAGCACCTCTGCACATGTAAATTGACATGCCACATGACTGCCTGAACTTTTCAAACTCATATGTGAACACTATGTCGCCTGCATTTTCGCTTACGCATACAATGCTGTCCTGGTCAAAGACCATTTCCTCCGGCATACCGCCGAAGTATGCGAAGCATCTGTAACAGGCGCTGACAAGAGCAGCTGAGGTAAATGGCCTGCTCTGTAATTCAACGTATTTGTAGCGTGAATGTGATAGAAGAAATGCCACGGTATACACTTTGGTGTAATTACCGGAAGTATTCTTCATGGAGCTTTCGCCGAAATCTACCTGAACCTGTTTCCCCATAGGAAGTTCGGGAACTGCCTCGTATGTGCGTTTGTCCGCATGCTTTGGCAGATTGAATTTTTCTCGAAGTTCTTTCACATACCGCGAAACGGTTCTTTCAGAGAAATATGCATCATAGTTTTCTTTCAGCCAGTCACAGACCTGAGCTGAAGATAGTGATGGATACGAAGTGAGCCAATCGATGATTGTCTTCTGGTATTCATCCATAGATTGTTTCCGACGCACGTCGGAGTGCCTGGCTTCATATTCGTCAACTGACATATCCCAGTACCTGTCAACAGTTCTTCTGTTGATGTCAAGCTGCCGGGCAACAGTTGCTTTCTTGAAGCCTTTAGCCTTGAGTTGTTGTATTGCGTTATACACAGAGTATCCTTTCATTTTTCGCCGCCTCCATCATTTGATAGAGCAATTCTACCAAGAATGATGAAAGTGTGCACTTTGTGGCGAAAAACTGAGCAGTTCCTGGCGAGAAAGTGTGCACTCCTGGTGGCGGAAATCTGTGCACTTTATTTGACCGTTTACAACGGCCTCATATTCTATGATTATAATAAGAAAAGTCTTGTGGAGACCACCCAGGTCAACTGCTTCTTCAGAAGAATATGCGAGAAAGCCGGAGTGACCTATCACGGACAGCATGCTCTTCGTCATACATTTGCAACGAGATGCATTGAGTCAGGGATCCAGCCGGTGGTTCTCAAGACATGGATGGGACATACCAACATACATATCACTCTAGACGTTTATGCAGACGTTTTCGACAAGATGAATGACAAATCAGTGGCTCAGTTTGATACCTACCTGGACAGCATATAAACCCACTCAGACCTACCAAACGGTCACAAAAACTGGGAGTATATAAGGCTCGCCCGTGCCGGCCCTTGCAGGGACTGGGTTCCGGGGATTGCGATTCCTATTACTTAACGGTGCAACAGTTCTGTATGGAAGTGCATCAGAACTTAGAGCAACACTTGAATATGATTTTGCTGAAGAAAAGAAGTTCAGCTACAAAAGCCTGACTATGGATGAAACCATTCATCATTTAGCGGTATTTATATCAAGATTATGGCAGATACATGTTTTCGGAGAAGG
>JALEUQ010000088.1 GCA_022780965.1 Clostridiales bacterium | reverse complement strand
GGAGCCTTGGACACTTCATCGAAATTATCAAGGAACTCCTTCTCATATACAACCTGAACAGACTTAAAAAAAGTACCGTCATTAAGCTCAATAAAACCAAATTTATTGGATCCTCTGTTTGTTCTGACCCATCCTTCTACTTGTATTTCTCTGTCAGCATACTCTGCACTGTTTCTGAACAGTTGTCTAATCTCTACTGCACTCATTATTGCTATTCTCCTGTAATATTATTATTGCTGTGCGCAAGGCTACTGCAGTGCGCAACGTTACGTAATATGATACCACAATTTGCAATCATCGTCCACATTAACCAAAAAAAGACCGCTCCATCGAGGGCATCTCCTATTATGCCTTCGATGAAACGGGCTTACCTGTAAAGTATTTGTGTTGGAGATTTATAGAAAATATTTTAAAACATTCCCCTATGGGTAATGTCAAGCAGTATTTTTAAATTTTCTTTGATAATTATCACTCCAGCTCCTTCAGAATGCTTTCTGCTTCATGAAGTTCAAGCATGCATGTGGTATCCCCCATGCGAATTCTCTCATCGTAACATCCGATAACATCATTTGCCATGTTTATCAGGGATTCTCTGTTAAATGAATCTCTGTAATGCCTCAGCATTCTCAGGGCTGCATCGGGGAACGTCCAGATATCAGGTTTGTCGCATGCCTCCTGGAAAGCCTTGGCATACAGTTTCTCTGCATAGTCGCTTTCTGCTATCAATTCTCCGTTCATGAACATGTCAGCAAGTCTGTATATGGACATTGGGTCGCCGAATATGGCAGCTTTTTCCCAGCAGCTTCTTGCCATATCAATGTCTTTATCAACACCTCTGCCAAGGTAATGGCAAAGGCCGATTCTGCCGGTAGCCATCACGTTGCCGCCATCTTCAGACATTCGGAATAATCTCATGGCGTCTTCATAGTCACCAGCTGCATATGCTTCGATTCCCGCCTGAAGATTTCTGGCATCAGGTGTGTCTGCACATATTTCTTTCACCATTGCATCTATCATCTCTGCCGGCACAAATACCCCTTCACCCCATGGGTTGACAGCTAAGCCGCTGCAGTTTTCAATGCTCATGGCCCTCTGCATGACTTCAGTTATGTCCATTACCGCACTTGAAGTCATCTCGCCCTTGTTCTTCTCATCACTGTTGGTGAAACATGACATCCAGTTAGTACCATCCTCTGCACTGATAATCTGCATCATCATTTCACCATCCTCGTATGCCACGGGAACTATTACTTCAAGACCTTCCCGTGCCCTTTCGAAGAGCACGTCAACCACTTCTTCGGGTTCGTTCTCTATCCCCTCGGAATGCCATGCATGAAGAGCCTTCTCCAGTGCATCGCATCCGGTCGTATACGGGCTTTCCTGTTTGCCGAATGAAGCCTCGATGATTTTACCTTTGTTTTCGTTCATTATATTTCCTCCTCTGACGATTGGTCGGACACTGCATCCCTTCCTGCCACAAATCTGTCGCAGCACGCCAGAACTGCGGGTAGAATCAGTATAACAAGAAGCGTTGCAATCAGACATCCCAGAGACAATATCCTGCATATCTGCCTGGTTGCCTCTTCTTTAAATGCGAAACTGAGTATTCCAACGGCAACGAAAAGAATGGTAGCAGAGGTCAGAATAGTATGAAATGATCCCCTGAACGCCTCCGTCAAAGCCGCCTGAGGCATATGCCTCTCTCGCACCTCTACATAATATGATGTATATATGATAGCATAATCAATGGTGGCTCCCATCATGATGCTCTGAACAATGAGAAGAGCCAGATAGTTCATGTCATAATTCGCGAAGCTCATTATTGCCATGGTTGCGAATACTGCACTTTGAATTATAAGCACCAGAATCACCGGTGCCGCCAGCCGCCTGAATGTAATCAGTACAACAAGCAGAATCAGCAGCGCAGTAATGAGGGTTATTCTGTTAAGTTCATCCTTGAATGTACATGACATTTCGTATGCCATTGCCGATGACCCTATCAGGTAGTAATCCTTGTTGAAACTATCATCTAGCCTGTCGGTAAGCTTCCCGAAAAATTCCCTCGTATCGTCAGAGTCAACATCAAGCTTTGCTGATATTATCATCCTGCCGTATTCCTCACCTTTGAGAAGTGCCACATTATCATCAAGCTGAGTTCTCATTTCACCCACGTTCGAAGTCATCTCTTCATCAATAAGGTCCGAATATGCCTCATTGCTGATGATTTTATCGTCCAGGTGATGAACGAATTCCACAAGATTCATTTCCCAGCTTTCATCATAACTGTTAATGGAACCGTAATACTTGTAAAGCATATTGATTGAGCTGCTGTCCATTCTGTCAGAATACGCTCCCAGGAAATCCGACAGCTGCTTCGCTGAATAGGTCCTGCCTGCGACAACACTGCTGATAATGCTGTTGAGCATTCTCAGTTCTTCTGCAGAACCGCCCATCTTTTTTCTCATGGACTTATCTGTCAGCACGTCGCTTACCAGAAATCCAACAAACTTATGAGGGCTCATCTTCCAGGATGAAGTTCCTTCATTCTTGTATGTATTAAGGATAAAAATCTGCCGCACGTCATCTGATTTCATGCCGAGTGCACTCGACATCTGCGAAGCGTTCAGTTTCCGGCCGGACACAGAAAGATTGATAACGGACTTGAGATTCTGCATCTGTGCCTTCTGACCGGCTGTAAGTGCAGCGGACATATTGGTGTCATCTGCAAGCAGGTTAACTATTGTCTGAACTGATATGCGCCATGATTCCGGGTCTGTCATGTCTCCGCCGTTCGTCTGTTCATAATATGCGAAAATCTGACTCATGGCAGCCTGATCCATCCCGAGCATTGCAGCGGCAGTGGACGAGTCAACAGGAGCAGTCATCATGCCTTTATCAGTATATACCTGCATGCCCTTAAGCTGCTGCAGAGTCTTCGCGTCTATGCCGCTGCCGTAAGTCTTATCCGATGCTATGTCGTTTATCATGAAGCTGATGAAAGCTGGCAAAGTCATCCTGCCTGCATCCTCCCTGCTGCTGCCGATCATGTACAGAAGCATCAGCTGGTCCACCTGAGACTTTTTCATACCGAAGAAATCGGCAATCTGCCTGCTGTTCATAGGATTGACCAGTCTGGATCTGTCTGTGAACCTGGCCATCTTACCTATTTCATTCCTTGTTTCGCTGTCAATTGAATCTGCGAAAGCCCCTCCTGATACATCAACCTGAAGGAATCTGACAAACTCTGCCAGACTCAGCTTAATGCTGTCTGAATCGCCGAAGCAGTCATAATAAATCAGTTTAAGCATGTCATTATCGATTTCCATGGAAACATCAGTATTCTCTGCCATATCATCGATAAACACTTTCATGTCCGAGAAGTTCCGTTCTCTTCCTATGGTATTCTCGTAGCAGGTGGCACTCCTTATTACGTCACGTTCCTCCAGGCTGTCAGCCAGACGGCCCGCCTCCTCGGAATCCTCCTCGTTATAAATCATCACAATCGCATTTTCCTTACCGAACACCTTGTCTACATCTGATTCAAATACAGATGCGTATGAGAAATCAACGCTGTCCTTGACAATAAATCCGAAGGCAAAAAGACCTGCAAACAGCAGAGTGAGAGGAACTCTCAGTTTATACTGCCACCTGCAGAGACCTCCCGGATGTTCGGGAACAGTGCGCTTTTTCGTTCTGATCATGAGATCGTCAAATCCCAGAAGCACAGCAGGAAGAACAGTGAAAATGCACAGCAGACTAATGAGCACTCCTTTAGCCAGAGCGATTCCTATATCTGCCCCTATCGAAAAGCTCATGAACAGCAGTGCCAGAAGTCCCACGAACGTTGTGATGGAGCTTCCTGTAATAGCACCGAAAGAAAGCACGAGAGAGTCTTGCATTGCCTGAATTTTGTCTTCTGTTACAAGCCGCTGCTGCCTGTATCTGTTAAGCAGCATTATGGAATAGTCAATGCTCAGAACAAGCTGAAGAAGCGCCACAATAGAGAAAGTGGTGCTTGAGATGCTGTCGAAGAATACATAACTCCCCATATTGATCAGAATGGCGATACCGATGGTGATAAAGAATGCCACCGGTTCAATATATGACCTGGACATGATGATAAGAATCAGAACGATTATCATCACAGCCAGCCCTACAATCCACAGAGGAAGACCTGATTCGTTCTCTTCGAATATTGACCCGCCCAGCGCAATATCATGGCTGTCTGCATACTTTGCCTGAACCTGATCGTAAATTGCCGATGCTTCCTCTGAATACTGATCCTGCGCACAGTTAATCACATATAGTGTATGACCGTCCTTGTTGTAGTCACTGCTCTCCGCTTTATAGTCAACGCTGTCTACATAATCGAAGGATTCCAGTTCAGAAAGGATATCGTCCTTCTGCTTCTGATTCACCAGATCGTTGAACATAACCTTAAGACTGCTGGAATTCTCATCTCCGAATTCTGCCTTCATTATGTCAAGCCCCTGCTTCATCCCTGAGTCTTCCGACAGGTATCTGGTCATGTCTTTGTTGACTTTTACCTGCGGTATAAGACATCCGAAGACAATAGCTGCAATTACGAACAGTACTAATATTAATCTGCGCTTTGTCACGAGGAACCCGGCAATTTTTGCTTTCATTTTATTTACCCATTTTATCCGAAAGAGATCTGCCTGCGTTACGGCTGTCCACCGGCGCCAGTGTCAGTCCGACTACTCCTGTAAGTATCAGTGCTCCGCAGATATAGTGATACCAGCATAACGGCTCACCCAGAATCAGAGCTCCTGCAATAACAGATACCAGAGTCGACGCACTGTTAAATATGGTTGACTGGATTATCTCCATATGTGCCAGCATATATGCCATAAACTGAGCCGACAGCAGTATACAGAAAATGCCCAGAAATGATGCCCAGATCAGGAAATCTGCGTGTCCTGCAGGTTCAATCAGCTTGTCGAAGCTGTCTGTTACGGCAGCCTTGATTAGAGATGCTCCGATGAAGATTACTGATCCGCCTATGGCAATTGCTGCTGTTATTTCTATAGGCTTGAACACACCGCGCACATATCGCGCCGATACGTTCTGGCACCCCATGAAAAACGTGCCTATTGCCATGAACACTATTCCTTTGAAATTCAGGCTGATATCAGTTGCGTTGAGCACAATGAGCACAATAAGTGATGCCACTGTCACAACCACAAACACCATCTGCAGCCTTGTTGACTTCTCACCAAGCACAACTCTGCCGATTATCTTGGCAAATATCGGAACCATGGCATATACTATAGCTCCCTCAATGGATGATGCGAAGAACATGGACAATATCTGGAATATCATAAAGAGAATATAAAAGGCCGCAGTCTGATAAAGACGAGCCTTCGGTCTCTTCATTTCACTCTTCGGATAGACTCCTAACATTTTGCTGATTCCTATCCACAGAATCACTCCCACCAGAGCAGCCACATACCGGTACGAAAGAATTGTCAGCGTATCTGCATAGGGCACGCATTTTTTTATTCCAAAAAACGAAAAACCGATTGAAAAAGTGAAGGCCAGCGCCACCAGATACAGTTTCCATTTCGGTTCGCTGTCGTTTAACTTATCTGCCATTTGATTTACCTCAACAAGAAATATCATTTTATATGAACTCTGTTTTGACCTGATTATATTATCACATATGCTGCTTCAGTTCAATCAGACCTGAGCCTGAGAGCAATGCCCATAGCCGCCCCTTATCCGGGTTTTGCAGAATTCTTATACAAAAATACTGCAAAATCAAATAATGGATTATGCATTTATCGTTAACGTGATAGAATATAGTGATTCGTCAGGCAGAATACCGTGTCACGCAGGAACACATCTGATTCATAAGTTTTAATTCCTGAAGCATGTCAATAACTATAAGCATTAAAAGGAGACTCGCATGTTTTATAAAGAAAAATACAGCCCCCGTCCAGGTGATTACAACAGAAACGGCAAGCTATCATACGAGGCGGTTCTTCAGATTCTTGAGAACACCGCAGGTAACCATTCGGCTTATTCAGGAGACAGCATTGCCGATGCAAACAAAAGCGGCATCGCGTGGATTCTGACTGAATGGAGAGTCGTCATTGTTCGCAGGCCCGAAAACGGCGAACCTTTGAACATCACAACATGGGTTCGTGGCAAAGCACCTGCCGGCTCCGTGTACCGCGACTTCATATTAACCGATGAGAATGGCACAGAAGTAATCCGGGCAGAAGCAAAATTCGCTCTGTTTGACATCGCCTCATCGAGACTGACACGCATTAGCGAAGAATTGTTTGCATCGTATCTGCCCGAAGATAAAACGGTGTTTGATAACTTACGAAAACTTCGTGCACCATCAGTATTTACTGCAGAGACAGAAATCGGACTGCGCCGCAGCGATATCGATTTTAATGGTCATGTTCATAACACCCGTTATATCGACCTGGCCATGGAGGCAATACCGGAAGAACATTATGCCGACGACAGCTTTACAGAATTCCACATCGTGTATTATAAGCCCGTATTTGAGAATTCTGCTGTTAAGGCACAATACCTTGTCAAGGACACATCGCATTTTGTAACCATATTTGCGGATGATGTCTGCTGCGCCTTAGTGGAATTAAAATGATTAATGTCAGTATCATTCTGACATCGCACTTCTGATTATTTCTATTAGTGTGACATCCGCCGGCAACCATTCCACTGAGTTCAATTCTTCTTTGCTTAACCACTTTGCATCTTCATGTTCATTGAGCACCAAGTCACCGCTTACTATTTCACACCAGAAGCAGTCCATGGATAAGTGAAAGTCAGGATAATCCCACGTGGATATCAAGCGATTGACAGTGATTGTTGTTCAGTTATTCGTCTATCTCCCAGTGACCGCTATAGCCGCTGCCGACATATTTTATGTTGTTCATTTTCTTTATATGTCTTTTTATAGTTTTGGCACTAACCCCTATAAACGCTGCCATTTGTTCCGTTGAAATTGACGAATCTTTAATTATAAGTGCTATTATCCTCTCATCGATCGTACCATCTTGAGGGACATCTTGAGGGTCACCTTGGAGGACACCTTGAGGGACATCATAATTCAGGTTCGGCATAATAGCGACAAAGCCTGCTCTGTCAGAGCGGAAATATGGCTTTTTATCCTCTGTATAATTCACCTGAAACTCATACGCATCAATAATCTTCCCAAATCCGCTACCTTTTCGTTCCATATAACCAAGTCTTTCGAATATGTCCGCAAGCAGAGGATTTCTTCTTGTAGATGGAACTGACAGTGGGTCTCTGTCCTGAATTGCAATACCATCCGCCATACCTCCCGGAGAATAAATCTCCATACGGTCGTCAAAGATATCAATATGCACTTCGCTGCCATTGACAAGATAATCCCTATGAGCAAGTGCATTGATTAGTACCTCATGATAGCTGCGCTCTACATATTCCGGCATTTCTTCTCTGGAGTTTGAAGTCTTTCTCCACATCTTTCTGCAGTTACGTTTTATAAATTCTTCTCCATTCTCAAGCAGATAGATAAGACTTCCAGCAAACTCAGCATCATCCAAAGCATCAAACGTTCCACCACTTTTATTTAATCCGTTCCAGCGAGTGCAGAATACTCTCGACCATCTGATAGGGCTGTCATCTGCTAGGAGTGCTCCTGCATTTGTTAGTTTTCCAGATGCTTCTACAAGCCCAAAAGATATCATATCTTTATCTTCAAAACTTTTACCTGTCCACTTTTTATATCTTGCACGAAGTTTTGTAAATGCAAAGTCTTCAGCGGAATACGATGATACCTGTGAGTCGAAAGTGCTGTTTTTCCCTCTCATGACAAGACGCTTCTGTTCCGTAGCAGTTGCTTTGACACTTTCGTTGCCGACACGTACGAATGTTTCGAGAGCTCCATCACCGGAATAATAGTATGGTGTTTCTTCCCCTTTGTTTATTTTAAGTATAATAAGAGTTTTATCCCCTTCCTCTTCAAAACTCAAGAAAAATTCCGGTATAGGATCCATTCTTGCTTTGATTCTTTCACTTATGGCTTCGGCATCTTTTTCTGCATCAGGTAAACCAACAACAGTACCGTCGTCAGCAATTCCAAAAATAAGATATCCGCCATCACCATTAGCGAAGGCACTCACACTCTTAAGCCAACTCTTTGGTCTTTGTATCTCTACTGACTGTTTCTTGTCGTATTCGGTTGTCTCTCCAATCAACTTTTTGATGTCCATCACTGTCTTCTCCCAAAACTCAATTCAAACAGTTCTGCTGCAATTTCATCACTTTCTATTCTCATTATATTATCTTCAACATCTTCTTTTCCGAGAAGATTCAAACTTCCATACCATACAACCGAATTATCAATTACCGCAAAATGCAGACAATTTTCTTCCTTCAATACCACTTCAATACCGGCTTCATTTAGAGTTCTAAACATATCCATCTTGTGAATCGAACTGCCGAAGTTATACGAATCAGGATTCCATGTCAACACTGTAATTTTTACGCCTCTTTCCTGCAAAGTTTTCATATCACTTATAAACTTATTGACCTTACTGTATCTCAGCAATGGGCTTGAAACAACTATGCTTGTCTTTGCATCTTCCAAATCTCTGCAATATA
>JALEUQ010000080.1 GCA_022780965.1 Clostridiales bacterium | reverse complement strand
AATTGCTGCTTGATTGTTGTACGTTCTAGCTGCTTGCCAATCACTTCGTTCTTGGGCTGCTCTAGCGAAAAATCCGCCTTGCAGATTCTGGCTCTGCCACAATCTGGGCGGATTGTTGCACGTTCGAGCTGCTTGCCAATCACTTCGTTCTTGGGCTGCTCTAGCGAAAAATCCGCCTTGCAGATTCTGGCTCTGCCACAATCTGGGCGGATTGTTTTGGCACCCCCACTCGGAATCGAACCAAGAACTAATCTTTAGGAGAGATTTGTTATATCCATTTAACTATGAGGGCACATCATTAATAAGAATAGCACAGACTATATTAAGATGTCAAAGTATTCCCGTTATTATTTGCGCCTCCTCGGCGCACGTTTTCTGGTGATTAGATTAAGATCCTGCAGCTGTCGTCCCATTTCATCGTCTTTTGCGATAAGCAAGAGATCTTTATCCATGTTATTGAGTGCGTGAAGCACTGCAGCATAGATACCTATGGCGACTGACGGCTCGCCTTTTTCTACTTTCCACAGGGAAGCTCGACTGATTCCAGCGCGCTCTGCGACAAGCTCAGCTGACAGGCTTCTTCTGAGCCTGGCCAGTTTAATCTGCTCGCCCATGGTCTTCAATATCTCTTCTGTTCCCGGTAATATGTTGTACGCTGCTTTCTTCATGCTTATTCTCCGCCTACCCGCCTATCGTGCCTGTATCGCCCTTATAACGTTTACTATTATAAACATTAGATGGATTAATGTCAATAATAGTAATCATTAATGCCTCACCGAGAGCGTGAAATCGAGAGAGAAATCAGGAAATCAGATTAAGAGACTGGGTGACAATTATGAGCCCACTTCTAACATTTCGTCCTACAGGCCAATATTTTAGGGGCCGGAGATTAATTAAAATTAAACAGCTCACTCCTGCAGATACAGAAATGAGCTGATAATTCATACGCTTAAACTATTCAATTCCGGCCACTCTTTTAAAAACTTCTACCATGTCCGCCTGCAGATTTACTCCCAGTTTGGTCAGCGTTCCCTGCAAAGCTTTCATCGTCTCCACCATGTCTTCATAGTTGGCATTCTCGCCCATATGACCGATGCGGATTACTTTGCCCGCCAGCACGTCGAAGGCGCCGGTAATCATTATGCCGTAATCTTCCAGCATGGTATCCAGAATCTGTCTGTCTGTTATACCCTCCGGCACATTGATTACTGTTACTGTATTCGAATACCCCTCTTTGACATACATCTCAAGACCGGCTGCAGTAACCGCAGCTCGAGTAGCAGCGCCGAAACGAGCATGCCTTCCGATAACGTCAGGCTCAGCAAGGTAGTTGTCAACAGCTGCCGCCAGTCCCATGATATCGCTTATTGGCATTGTATACGGGAACCATTTGTCCTCGTAGTAAGTCTTAAAAGTGAGAATGTTGGCATAAAACGATGCAACAGGTGTCGTGCGGCTGCACATTGCATCCATGGCCTTGTCGCTCACCCATACCATCGTCAGTCCCGGAGGCGCCGACAGACATTTCTGCGATCCTCCGCAAAGAATGTCGATGCAGCTTCCATCGAAGTCAACAGGCTCACCGAACATTGCCGATACAGAGTCTACAACCGACATGATGCCGTACTCTGCCAGCACCGGACAAAGCTCATCTATTGGATTCAGCATTCCGCTGGGTGTGTCGCAGTGAACCAGTGTCGCATACTTGAAATCGTGATCCTGTTCCAGATAAGCGCGCAGCTCATCTGCATCAAATGGCTTGTGGTAATCCTTCGTGTACAGTACAGGCTCGCCACCGTACATGGAAACGAATCCGTCGAATCCTCTGCCGAAGATGCCGTTATCCATTACGAGCACTCTGTCTCCCGGTTCTGTAAGCGAAGCGCAGGCCGCTTCAAGTCCCAGGATTCCCTCGCCGCCCATAATGTACGCGGTGCCGGAGCAGTTCATGATTTTCTCCAGCTTATCGCACAGAGCTTTGTAATCCTCAACGAAAGCCGGATCTACATCGGGATTTGTAGTAACCAGGCTTCTTGCCATTCTCACGTTCTCGCGCACCTGCACAGGGCCCGCTGTCATTATCTTAGTCATTGCTTCTCCTATAAAAAGTCAAACAGTTTTAAGCTCCTTAAAATCCCATCTTCTTTACTGCCGCTGCAAGGCGTGGAGCAAACGGAATTACGATAATTCCTGCCAGAAGAACCTGGATGATGTTGCCAGGGATTGAGCCAAGCGGAACAATAAAGTTGTGATAGAGTATTACTTCTGCGAAGTAATAGCCCACAATCTTGATAACGCATGCGCACACTACTGCGATTGAGTATTTGAGCACTGCATTGCACTCCAGCTTCTCAGCAATAAGACCTGATACCCATCCCATTGATGCAACGATTATCAGCGTGAACGGAGCCCACAGAGTCCATCCTGAAACCAGGTCAAACATTGCCATTCCAATGCCGCCTGCAATGGCACCCGTCTTCTTGCCAAAGAGAAACGCCGCAAGGAAAAGAGGAATATTGCCAAGGTGAATCAGTCCGCCGTTACCTACAATCGGCAGTCTCACATTTATGAACATAGTTGCCACGAATGTGAGCGCGATAAAAAGTGCGTTGATTACGAGTATCTTGGTTGTGTCGTTACTTCTAGTCATTGTTGTCATTTCTTCCCCTCCTGGTATTCGGGGAACCGGCCGATTCCATTAATTATTAAATAATTGAATCTTGATGTTAACATTTACCATTATAGCCAATAACTATATATATTAAAATATACAAAATCTTTTATTTTAACATGTACAGTTAGCTCAATTGACGTGCTCTGTCCTAACTGTACCCTTTATTCTAGCGTTATAGTCCTGTACAGATTGCTGCTTCCGCCACTTGAAGCTCATCACCGGTCGGGTTATAATCATATAAAAGCTGCAAGAGAATTAGAGAAAGGAGTCAGCAAATGAAAAAAATTCTAGTCAGTGAATGTCTGTACGGCGGCCGCATCGTAAGATATGATGCCAACGATGTAACCGAAACCAATCCGATATTTCTCAAGTGGAAAGAAGAAGGCAGACTGATACCAATCTGTCCTGAAGTGTTCGGAGGACTGCCGACACCTCGTCCTGATTCACAGCGCGTCGAAGGCAAAGTAATGACGGGCGCAGGCGCAGATGTAACGGCCGAATACACAGCCGGAGCTGAAGAAGCACTGAGACTTGCCAAGGAGAACGACGTTGTTTTCGCAGTAATGAAACAGGACAGCCCTTCATGCGGAAGCAAGTTCATCTATGATGGCACCTTCACTGACACTAAGATTCCCGGTCAGGGTCTTGCAGTGGAGTACCTAAGGAATGCCGGCTTCAAAGTTTTCGCAGAGGAAGACCTGGAAGATGCACTGGCATATCTCGAAGAAGCCGAAGCATAATGAAGCATAATCTGTACCTGCACATTTTGCCGGTTAGATTCAGATATCTGCCAGTCTAAAATAATTAATACGAACGCAAACTGCCGCTTCGAAATTCTCACACACAGCTGAGGTAGACGCGGCAGTTTTGATTTTCTCTCCTTTTCTTGTCTCTTAATTCTATTTTATTGCAAGAACTGTAGTTAATTCCCTTGATTCTGTGCTATAATTCATTGTGTATGCTTAGATGGCGGTTTGCGTCATCGGCACAGTAAAGATGGCATAATTTTAAATCAAAAGGAGTTAGATTTATGGATAAATACCAGAACTATTCAAGTCCCTTATCAGAAAGATATCCAAGCCCTGAAATGAAGTATCTCTTCTCACCTGAGAAGAAGTTCAGAACCTGGCGCAAGTTATGGATTGCCCTGGCCGAAACCGAGAAGGAACTGGGTCTTGACATTACCGATGAACAGATTGCAGAGCTTAAGGCTGCTGCAGAGGATATTGATTATGAAGCTGCCAAAGAGCGCGAGAAAATTGTAAGACATGACGTTATGTCACATGTGTACGCTTACGGTCTCAAGTGCCCTGCAGCCAAAGGCATCATCCATCTGGGCGCAACTTCATGCTATGTAGGCGACAACACAGATCTTATCATTATGACTGAAGCCCTGCAGCTTATCCGCAAGAAGGTTATCAACGTAATCGCCAACCTGGCTGATTTCTGCGACAAGTACAAGGCTTTGCCTACATTGGGATTCACTCACTTCCAGCCTGCTCAGCCAACAACAGTGGGCAAGCGTGCATCGCTCTGGCTGCAGGATCTGACTCTGGACCTTGAAGAAATCGACTTCGTGCTTGACTCAATGAAACTCCTGGGCTCCAAGGGAACAACCGGCACTCAGGCCAGCTTCCTGGAACTTTTTGACGGAGACATTGAGAAAGTTAAGAAAATAGACGGCATGATCGCTGAGAAGATGGGATTTGACGCATGCTACTCAGTTTCAGGCCAGACTTACTCACGCAAAGTGGACGCACGTGTTGCCAATGTTCTCTCAAGTATCGCTCAGAGCGCACATAAGTTCAGCAACGACATCAGACTGCTCCAGCACCTGAAAGAAGTTGAGGAACCTTTCGAAAAGAACCAGATTGGTTCATCTGCAATGGCATACAAGAGAAATCCTATGAGATCAGAACGTATCGCAGCGCTGGCAAACTATGTGATTTCAGATGCAACAAACCCTGCAATCACAGCAGCTACTCAGTGGTTCGAGAGAACTCTCGACGACTCAGCCAACAAGAGAATCAGCATCAGCGAAGCATTCCTGGCTACCGACGGCATCCTGGAGCTTTATATGAACATCACTTCAGGCCTTGTTGTATATCCTAAGGTTATCGAATCAAGACTCATGAGTGAGCTTCCGTTCATGGCCACAGAGAACATCATGATGGACGCTGTTAAGGCAGGCGGAGACAGACAGGTGCTCCACGAACTCATCAGACAGCATTCGATGGCTGCCGGTAAGAGAGTCAAGGAAGAGGGAGCTGCCAACGACCTTCTCGACAGAATCGCAGCCGACCCTGCATTCGGCATGACACGCGAACAGCTTGATGAACTGATGAAACCTGAGCTCTATACCGGATGCGCTGCAAGTCAGGTTGAAGCTTTCCTTGCTAACGTTGTACAGCCTATCCTTGATGACAACCGTGACGCTCTGGGACTTCAGGCAGAAATCAACGTATAGATAGCTGGTGTTCAGTGCCGAACGGTACAGATCCGGCACACGAGAACCTGTCGGATATAATTAATATTTGAATCGTATTTTCAGACTTTATCAGGGTCATGAAAAATGTGTATATAAATGAAAGGAGCCTGAAATGGTAAAAGCTATTGTCGGCGCCAACTGGGGCGACGAAGGAAAAGGTAAAATTACGGACACTCTTGCTCAGGATGCGGATATTATCATCCGTTTCCAGGGAGGCAGCAACGCCGGTCACACAATCAAGAACAGCTACGGCAAATTCGCGCTGCACATGCTTCCGTCTGGAGTCTTTTACGATCATACTACAAGCATTCTCGGTAATGGTGTTGCACTCAACATCCCTTACCTGTTCAATGAAATCAACGACATCGTAAGCAAAGGTGTGCCTATGCCTAAGATTCTCGTTTCTGATAGAGCTCAGGTACTCATGCCTTATCACATGCTCTTCGACCAGTACGAGGAAGAACGTCTGGCAGGCAAAGCTTTCGGTTCTACCAAGTCGGGAATCGCACCGTTTTATTCGGACAAATATGCCAAGATCGGTTTCCAGGTACAGGAGCTGTTCATGGACGAGGACGAGCTGAGAGACAAGGTTGAGAGAGTTCTCGCACAGAAGAACGTTATTCTCAAACACCTTTACAATAAGCCTGAACTGGAAGTAGACGATGTGATGAAAACTCTGGCCGAGTACAGAGATATGGTCGCTCCTTATGTATGCGACGTTTCTCAGTTCCTTCACGATGCTCTGGCTGAAGGCAAGCAGATTCTGCTTGAAGGTCAGCTGGGCTCACTCAAGGACACAGATCACGGCATCTACCCTATGGTAACTTCGTCATCAACACTGGCTGCTTTCGGAGCAATCGGTGCCGGCATTCCGCCATATGAAATCAAAGATATCATCACTGTTGTCAAGGCATACTCAAGTGCAGTAGGCGGCGGTGCTTTCGTAAGCGAAATTCTCGACGAGGCTGAGGCGGACGAACTGAGAAGACGCGGCGGCGACGGCGGTGAATACGGTGCTACTACAGGCAGACCAAGGAGAGTCGGCTGGTTCGATGCTGTTGCTACTAAGTACGGCTGCCAGATTCAGGGCACTACTGAAGTTGCTTTCACAGTACTTGACCCTCTCGGATATCTTGATGAGATTCCAATCTGTGTAGGTTACGAAATCGATGGCGAAGTAACTGACAGATTCCCATGCACATCCAAGCTTGAGAAGGCTAAGCCTGTTTTCAAGAAGCTGCCGGGCTGGAAGTGCGACATCACAGGAATTCGTGAATTCGACAAGCTTCCTGTTGAAGCGCAGAATTACGTTAATGAAGTTGAGAAGCTTATCGGCTACCCTATCACATTAGTATCTAATGGACCGGGCAGAGAAGATATAATTAAACGCGACCCTCAGATTTAAGCGGCTGTTTATTACTGACGGCGGCTCAGATCAGAGAGCCTTCTTATGGTTGAGTTTTCAAAGGAGAATCATTATGTCATTATTAATCAAGAACGGAATCGTTGTAACTGCAGAAGGTGAAAGCAAAGCTGATATTCTTGTAGATGGCGAAAGTATCGTTGCCGTAGGTGAAAATCTCCAGGCTGACGGTGCCGAGGTTGTTGATGCGGAGGGTAAGTATGTTCTGCCCGGCGGCGTTGACCAGCACGTACATTTCTCATTCACATACAAAGGCAGCAAGACTAGAGGTTTCGAAACTTCAAACGCAGCTGCAGTAGGCGGCACTACTACACTCATTGAATTTGTTAACCAGGAAAAAGGCAAAGGCCTTGTAGAAACCATCGAAGACTATCGCAAAACAGATGCTGACGGCATCGCAATGGTCGACTACACTTTCCACAGTGTAATGACTGACCCAAGACCTGAAGTAATCGAAGAGATTCCTAAGCTTGCAGACGCAGGCTATCCTACAATGAAGCTCTTCATGGCTTACAAGGGACAGTTCTTCCATGCTGACGATGATGCTATTCTGCAGGCTCTGCT
>JALEUQ010000077.1 GCA_022780965.1 Clostridiales bacterium | reverse complement strand
GCTTCTGAAATCGCACATCCCAGAGAACCTGTTGTGCCAGGGAACTCAGCATTAATCTTTTTGCCCACTTCAGTCTCCATTGACGGTGAAGGCACAACTGATGCTCCGTATGTTCTCATTACCTCTCTTCTGTGCGGTTTCTGTTCGTATGAAACTTTAACCATGTATACTTTGCAGTCCATGTCGAAGTATGCACATGCCATTGACAGTGCAGTACCCCACTGACCTGCTCCGGTTTCTGTTGTTACTCCCTTGAGTCCCTGCTGCTTTGCGTAGTAAACCTGGGCAATGGCTGAGTTAAGCTTATGTGAACCTGAAGTATTGGCGCCCTCGTACTTGTAGTATATCTTGGCAGGTGTTCCCAGTGCTTCTTCCAGGAAGTATGCTCTGATTAAAGGTGATGGTCTGTACATCTTGTAGAAATCCTGAACAGGTTCAGGAATATCAATGTACGGTGTATCATTGTCAAGTTCCTGCTTGATCAGCTCAGTACAGAAAATTGGCTCCATTTCTTCTAGTGTCAGCGGTTTACCTGTTCCGGGATTAAGCAAAGGTGCAGGTTTAACCGGCATGTCTGCTCTCACGTTGTACCACTGCTTAGGAATCTCATGTTCTTCCAGATAAGTCTTGTAAGGGATGTTTCCGTCTTTTTTCATTTTTGTTTCCTCTCTTTCTTTGAAATAATGCGATAGTTCATAGGATAGAGGATTTAGTAATAAAAAAACTCTCATCCTATTTTTCAATAGGACAAGAGTACTATTCTCCTGCGGTGCCACCTATCTTCACTCTTGCGAGTGCACTCATCGCATACCAACATATGCTTACCGATTAACGCACGGAAGTTCGTCGCCCCTACTCACCGACTGTGAATAATCAGTTTTCAGTTTGCCCTCGTAAGTCCATTCAACATGCTCCTCCTTATCGCAATCCCACCATCTGCGACTCTCTGTGAATTCAGAAATCATATTTACTCACTCTTACTCAACGGTTTAGGTTTATTAATCTGTTATTGTGAGTATATTCCTAGTAAAAGGATATGTCAATAACGAATTTCCCGGTTTTTGATGTTTTCGTTTTCGGGCTACTCTCCGGACGGCAATTCAATGGCTATCTGTTCAGTGTAGAGGATGTCGTCACTGTCAGCATCGCTCTCATCAAGAACCCCCTCAATATCCTCTATTTCAGGCAGATCTTTGAGAGTTTCGAAACCGAATTCCATCAGGAACTGGTCTGTAGTTCCGTACAGCATCGGTCTTCCCACAGCATCCGAACGACCCAGCTGCGCCACCAGTTCTTTTTTCATCAGCCCTTCGATGACACGGTCGCACTTGATTCCTCTTACCGCTTCGATTTCCCCTTTTGTCACAGGCTGTTTATATGCTATGATTGCAAGCACTTCAAGAGCTGACTGGGAAAGTCTCTTGTGTTTCACAGGTGTACAGAGTCTCTCAATGTAACCGATATTCTCAGGTCTCGTTACAAACTGGAAGCACTTGTTCACTTCGCGTATTACTATGCCTCTGCCTTCCTGTTCGTACTCCGCCTGCAGTTCCTTGCAAAGGTCGTATATTTCTCTTTTGTCAACGTTGAATATGTCGGCAACTTCTTTGATGTCAAGGGGATCCCCCCACACAAACATCATGGATTCAATTGCCGATTTAATGGTTTTGCTTCCGGCCATTAATTGATCCCTCCATCAATTGGGTTATCTGACCCTGCCTCCTCATAAAGATGCGGGGTAGGTTTAACGAATATGTCTCCGAACAGTTTCTTCTGTTCAGCTGTCAGTTTGTTTGATTTCATAAGTTCCAGAACTGATGAGAAGGTAACAGCCACATCGTACTTATCGTCCTTCTTCTTGATAAGATTCCTGAAATCCACCTGCTCGTCACCCTTTTGCATGAAAAATGTCCTGATATCTTCCATTCTCAGTTCTGTAGTCATCCTCTGCTTCTCGCTTCGCTTATGGTGCTCACGTATTTCTTCAATACGCTTCTTGCGAACAAGGAAAGCCTCGAATGCGCTCTTGAACTTGTCAACGTCAAGACTCAGATACACGTCAGGTTCTCCCGTATAAACACTGATATCTTCCTGCGGTTTGGCGAGACTTGCGGCGCACGCCTCACGCCTTGATTCCAGCATCTCCGAAACACTCTTGTATTTCTTGTATTCCAGCAGTTTCTGAACCAGTTCCGTTCTCGGGTCTTCAGCAAGCTCTGTCACACCGTCACCTGCCGCTGCAAGCCTTGGGAGAAGCATCTTGGACTTGATTTCCAGCAGTGATGCTGCAAGCACCATGAATTCTGCGCTGACGTTAATGTCCGCATCTCTCATGCGATTGACATATTCAATATATTGATTTGTAATCTCAGATATTTTAATATCATATATGTTCATTCGAGCGTGCTCGATAAGATATACCAGCAGATCGAACGGCCCTTCGAAGACATTGAGTTTAACCCTATAGCTCATTTGCTACCTCCATAGGGTTACATTTTAACACAAAACGGAGTATAATCATAACATGTATTATTTAAAGAACGCTATTTATGGATTATTAATAGGTGTCGCCAACGCCATACCGGGCGTAAGCGGCGGAACAATGGCTGTAATTCTGGACATTTACGACGATATAATGTTCAGTATCAGCCGCACCAAAATCAAATCACACCTGAAGTTTCTGGTGCCTCTTGCAGTTGGAGCAGTCGTTGGAATCTTCGCCCTCAGCAAAGTGATTGTGGGTGCAATGGAATCACATCCTGTCATTCTCAACTTCTGTTTCATCGGTCTTGTTATCGGCAGCATGCCGGCTCTGTACAAAAAGACCCGCGGTGATGAGAGGACTGCCATCAAACCGCGCAACTGGCTGTTTTTCGCACTGGCTCTCGGTGTGATGATTATTATGTGCATTGTTAATCCCGATGCCATAGCCAACAAGAGTCTTGAGGAAATGGGCGGGCTTGATGCCCTGCTTATGGCAAGGCTGTTTATCTGCAGCGGAATTGCCATGATTGCCATGATGCTCCCGGGTCTCAGCGGCAGCCTTATCATGCTCCTGCTTGGCATCTACGGTGTTGTAATGGAAGCCGTGGCAACTCTCAACATAGGTGTACTGGTTCCTGTAATGCTGGGCGTTGCAGCAGGCGGAATCCTTGGTGTCAAAGTGATTAAGAACATGCTCAGATTCCATCCGCAGGTGCTTTACTGTGCCATTCTGGGACTTATGGTCGGCTCAATTTTCGTAATCTGGCCGGGATTTGCATCAGGTCTTGAAGGAATTCTGGCAGCAGCAGGTTTCGTCGCATTCACAGCTGCTGCGTATTTCCTGTCATCTAAGAAATAGAATCTGCGGTGCATGCCTCTCCTCCCACGAGGATTTCCATTGAAGCACCTTTGCCTTTGATAAACGCGATAAGTTTGGAACATGCACCCATGGTTTCACCCTGATAAAACACAGCTTCACGACCCTGAGGGAAGAGTCCGAATCCGTTAAGATAGAAGCTGAGAGCGGCAACGCCGGCGGGCGATGACGCCGATTCGTCAATTCCCTCCAAAGGATAAAACCCTCTGCAGTGCGCCATGGTTCCTATGTCTTTAGTCTCGAATGCGAATGCATAAATTCCGGCACACTTGAGTCCTTTGCATATCTCAGCAACCAGAGCCATGTTCGGCTCCAGTCTGTTCAGCCTTTCTCTGCCATTGACAGGCACAATGAGAACAGGCTCCCCTGCTTCCACAACCATCGGTTCCATATTTCTGAAACAGCCGCACGCAGGCATGAAGCTTACCGGCTCATACTCTGCGCCGAGACTGCGAAAAATCAGTTCTATCGACTCCTTCATCTTTACCATGGAAAGCACTCTTGACTGAGGCATATTCATCGAAATGAACCTTTTCTCAGTTTTGACACTTGTCCTGAAATCATTAACGTATGCATCATAATCTTCTCCAGGCAGCGCCAGACCTTCTTCAATAAGCGCCCGAAAAGCGGCAACAGAGCCGTTACCCGGCACCGCTTTTCGTCCATCACGATTCAGGCTCTCTATCTTTATTCTTCCACCATCATTAGTGACAAATGCAGTCTCCTGACAGTCTCCGACACCGGCAGCCTCTATCATGCCTGCGCTCGCCGGCAGCATACCATCTCTGCAGATAAAAACCTGCACCGGACATCCTCCGCTGCCACCGCCCGTGAAAACGTTGACCTGCACTCTTTTCATCTAAATATACCTCTCAATAATCATATTGATTTTGTCTTCCCAGTCTCTGTCATCCGGCGTCTCTGCGATAATCTGCCTCAGGTGCTGCATGTTGCCTGGTCCTACAAGCTGCATCTGTGAAGGTCTGACCACCATGTTCATTCTCCTTGCCAGCTGGAATTCACGCTGCTTGTCCTTAGGCATGTTCAGATATTCATCGGCAATAGCCAATAAACGTTCTTTATCTTTCACCATGCAGCCTTCAATGTCCATCAGCAGATTGAGGATATGGTCGCTTACAATCTTCGTGTCAACTCCTTCTGCCAGTTCGATGATTCTGCGAATTTCCAGCAGTTTCTCCTCATCCGTGCAAGGTATTATAAGCCCCTGCTTCCACTCATCATACAGCTCCGTTCCCGGCTTGTACGCCGCCGTACGAACCCTGACGAAATCAGGATTAACCTGGTTTATCACATACGCAGTGCCTTCCGCATTGTCCTCAGTTAAATCGTGTCCTCCTACACCGGCCATGAAATAGATGCTCAATTCTATTCCTCCGGCTTTGACATTGCGACCGGCAATGATTTCCTGCTCCTGAGTAACGCCCTTGTTGATCATCTGCAAAACTTTGTCCGATCCGGTTTCAAATCCGGAATGTATTCGGTCAAGCCCCGCATCCTTAAGATCTGCGAATTCTTCAGGAGATGTTTTGCTGAGATTTTCTGCACGGCCGTATGAAGTAATTCGCTCAATCTGAGGGAATGCCTGCTTGAGATATCTTATTACGTCACTTAGTCTGCCGCCCTTGAGAACAGTGGTGTTGCCGTCCTGAAGGAAAACATTCCTGCCGTCACGCACCAGCCAGTTGGCCATCATGTAGTAGCTCTGTCTCTCATCATATGACTCAATCATACCCAGTTCCAGATTGATCCCGTCAATGTCCCAGCTGCCGTCGGAATTTTTGTACTTGTTTATTCTGTCGGCCAGTATCACCATGTTATCTATATCTGCCTTGACACTGTCGGCGCTGTATGCCTTGAACTGTGTATGTCTGTAAAGCTGACAGAACTTGCAGCGGTTCCATGTACATCCTCTAGTCACCTGTATCAGAAGACTGTCCGCTTCACTTGGCGGTCTGATTGGCCCTATTCTGAAGCTTATATCTTTTCTTTCTTCCATTTTCTTTGTCCTCCTTAATTAACTCTAATCCGTCTTTTTCAATTTATTATAACTTAAAATACTGCAATTATCATCCTCATGACTTTCAAAGCAAATTTATCATCATGCCGAGCAAACATATTAACGAAATCTTCATTCGGGTTGACTTTTGAACGCAAAGTTATATAATTCCTATGTTTGAAATGATATCACCAGTGATATCGCGGAGGTAAGATAAATGGGAATCTTTGCAAAACATGCTAACAAATCTGAATACATTATTATCGTTGGCTGCGGACGTCTGGGCGCCCATCTTGCTGACACTCTTTCTGATGATGGCAAAGATGTGCTTATTATCGACAAGGAAGAGAAATCATTTAAGAAACTTTCCAATGCTTTCAGCGGCATGACGATGGTGGGAGATGCATGCGAAATGTTCATTCGCGGTGAATGCAATATCAGCAAGGCCACTGCAGTCATTGCCGTTACCAATATGGATAATACCAACATTATGGCTGCACAGATAGCAAAAGAAATGTACAGCATCAAAAATGTAATCGCACGGCTCTACGATCCGGATCGCGAATGTGTATACCAGGAATTCGGCATCAAGACAATCTGCCCGGTAATCATGTCCACAGATGCAGTATGCAGCATGCTTGCCAGCACTGATGCCGATTAAATATGATGAAAAGGTGCTAAAGATGGATTACAGAATTGTACTTATTAATGGATATGATGAGACCAGGCTCCTTGCCAAATCTCTAATTCACAAGGGATACAAAGTTACTGCAATTAATGAATGTCCTCAGAACTGTCAGAAGCTGAGCACAATCAAAGGTCTGCAGGTTTTCTGCGGAGACGGCTCCAAGCCTTTCGTTCTTGAGGACGCGTCGGTTTACGGTGCTGATCTGGCGATTGCCATGTCGCCTTATGACGATGCAAATCTGGTAATATGCCAGCTTTGCAAAAAGAAGTACAACGTCAAAAAGACTGTTGCTATTATCACCGACCCGTCCAACAAGAAACTGTTCAAGGATCTTGGTGTTGATTCGGTCGTTTGTGCCGTTTCAATAATCTCCGGCATCATTCAGGAGTCGGTGGCGCTCAACAAGGACATAAACGAAATAACGGAAGGACTGGGGCTGGATGGCTAAGAGTACTTTGTTTAAAGACGGCAACAACTACGGTGAGCTTATACTCCTTATAAGCCTTCTGCTTCTGACTCCCCTGATTGTACTGCCATTCTATCCCGAAGAAACTGAATACGCATACGCATTCCTGATTCCGGCATTTTTTTCTGCGGCACTTGGACTTATGATTTTTTTCGGATTCAGAGACAAAGGCGGCCAACCTGCAAGACCTGAATTCATGTCCCATATGCGAAGCGGCAGCACACCTGTGCTTTTCGTATGGTGCTATGCTTTCCTGCTGGGGTCTCTGCCTTTTTTCATCGGCGGACAGCTGCCATTCCATCTTTCGCTTTTTGAATCAATCAGCGGATGGACTACCACGGGACTGTCTGTTGCCGATATCGATGCTCTGCCGCACATTTTCCTTTTTTACAGAAGTTTCACTCAGTACTGCGGCGGTCTGGGATTTATCATCATGATTACGATGATAATTCGAAACAGGAGAGTAGCGAGTCTTTACAATGCTGAAGGTCATATGGACATGATTACGCCAAGCCTCAAGGGAACAGCCAAGATCATCGCACGTATTTATATCATCTGGCTATGTCTGGGCACTGCTGCCTACACACTTTGCGGCATGCCTGTATTCGACGCTGTATGTCACACAATGTCAGCCATATCAACAGCTGGTTTCTCAACGCAGACCCTCTCCATCGAAGCTTATAACAGCATTGCCATTGATATTGTCACCATGGTGCTCATGTTTATCGGAGCTACAAATTTCGTGATAATTCTTTCGCTCATGAAAGGGCATTTCATAGAAAGTTTCCGCGATACAGAGTTCGCATTCATGGTTAAGGTCACTGTGTGCTTCGGTCTTCTGACATCATGTGTTCTCTTCATTTCAAGGGGATATTCTGCCGGAAGCGCGCTGGTTCATGGCTTCTTCGGTGTAATAACCACCTTTACTACTTCGGGTTATTCCATAGAAGACTACACCCTCTGGCCGTCAGTCAATGTTGCCGCACTCATGTTTTTGATGATTATAGGCGGCTGTGCAGGTTCCACGGCAGGTGGTATCAAAATGAACAGAACTTATTATCTGCTCATTACCATGATACGTTACCTGAAAGACCAGATTCAGTCCCCTATTCGTGTTACCACATCATCCTACAAGCGAAATCACATAAGCAAAGAGATGGATTCTAAACTGACGCTTAATGCAGGAGGATTTCTGGTCTGCTATCTGCTTGTCTATACGGCAGGAACTCTTATTCTGTGCGCCAGCACAGGCAGGAGCCCGGGAGACTGCGCCTTCGAATTCGGTTCAGCACTCGGCACTGTGGGACTCAGCAACGGAATCACCAATCCTGATGCATCAATGGTCACCCTTGGCACCGAGATGGCAGCCATGATCATGGGAAGACTTGAAATTGTCATGGTGCTCATATCCATGTACAACATATACCGTGACATTAATTCGGGATTCCACAAAATAAAAGCAGAAGTTCTTTCAAATAAATAACATAACTGAAAAAAGGGCTCGCATACGCGACGCCCTTTCTCATTAATTATACTTTATTCTCATTTCTTGGAATAGATTGTCTTGGTACTTACACCTTCAAGTGCTCCCAGCTTGCCTGACAAGGCGCTTATTACGCTTTGTTCTGCATCAATAGCTATGCTGATGATAGATATGTCCTTTTCTCTGTAAGGCACTCCCATACGTCCTATTATGTACCTTCTGTACTCATGAAGAATCTCGTTCAGTCTGGCAACCGAAAGTTCATCTTCTACAATGATTCCTATGAGTGCCGTTCTACTGTTGTCCGTCATATCCTATAAGCCTCTTAATGCTTGGCTGCCATTCTGCCGCCTTCAGCTACCTGCAAGCGCATCTCGCACTTTTTCATTTCATTTCTAACTCGCTTGACTTCATACTCTGGGGCTGACTCTTCGTTTTTCCTGAGCCAGTCCTCAGCAGCTTCCTTCTCGCGATTGGCCCTGTCAACATCGATATCCTTCTTCCATTCAATGGAGTCAGCGAATATGATGATACTCTCCTTAATATCGATGAATCCGCCGCCTACAGCGGCCAGCTTGTAAGTATTGGCTTCAGCTTCAGGCTCTCTAATCCAGAGTTCTCCTATATCGAGAAGCTTACATCCCCAGGTGTGTCCTGCCATGAAACCTTCATCACCGTTAAGTGTTCTGGCTATGACAAGTTCGACCTCGCCTCTGTAAAAGTGCTTCTCGGGAGTCACTATTTCTAATTTTACTGTATTAGCCATAATGAACCTCGCTTCTACTTCTTGCTTGCCTCGTATTTAGCAACTACATCATCAATTCCGCCGCAGAACAGGAACATCTGCTCAGGAATCTCATCATGCTTTCCTTCCAGGATTTCCTTGAATGATCTGATTGTTTCCTTGATTGGAACGTATTTACCTTCCATGCCGGTAAACTGTGATGCTACGCTGAACGGCTGACCGAGGAATCTCTGAATCTTACGTGCTCTGTTAACAGTAAGCTTATCTTCGTCTGACAGTTCGTCCATACCGAGAATTGCAATGATATCCTGCAGTTCATTGTATCTCTGAAGTACTTCCTGTACCGCTCTGGCAGTTTCGTAGTGTTCCTGACCCAGAATTAATGGATCCATGATTCTTGATGTTGATTCAAGAGGGTCAACTGCCGGATAGATACCCAGTTCTGATATTGCTCTGGAAAGTACTGTCGTTGCATCCAGATGTGCGAATGTTGTAGCAGGCGCAGGGTCAGTAAGGTCATCAGCAGGTACATATACTGCCTGTACTGATGTGATTGAACCCTTCTTGGTTGAAGTGATTCTCTCCTGGAGAGCACCCATCTCTGTTGCCAGTGTAGGCTGATAACCTACGGCTGACGGTACTCGTCCCAGCAGAGCCGATACTTCTGAACCTGCCTGAGTGAATCTAAAGATGTTGTCGATGAACAGGAGCACGTCCTGGTTCTCCTGATCTCTGAAGTATTCAGCCATTGTAAGACCTGTCAGAGCTACTCTCATTCTTGCTCCAGGCGGTTCGTTCATCTGTCCGAATACCATGGCTGTATTGTTAATAACACCTGATTCTGTCATTTCATAGTACAGGTCGTTACCTTCTCTTGTTCTTTCACCTACACCTGTGAATACTGAGATACCGCCGTGTTCCTTGGCGATATTGTTGATCAGTTCCTGAATAAGTACTGTTTTACCAACGCCTGCACCGCCGAAGAGACCAACTTTACCACCTCTTGTATATGGCGCAATCAGGTCGATAACTTTGATACCTGTTTCAAAAATCTGAGCTGAAGTATCCTGTTCTTCAAACTTAGGTGCAGCTCTGTGAATTGATGCCTTCATGTCAGTAACAATCTGATCACCGTCATCAATTGTTTCTCCAATAACGTTAAACATTCTTCCCAGCACTTCTTTACCTACCGGGATAGTGATTGGAGCACCCGTATCTACAACTTCCATGCCTCTGCTCAGTCCGTCTGTTGATGAAAGCGAAATGCATCTTGCTACATCATCGCCAATGTGCTGAGCTACTTCTGCTACAATTGTCTTGCCTTCGTACTCAATATGGATAGCATTAAGCAGTTCGGGCATGTTGTCTTCACTGAACTTTATGTCGATTACGGGTCCTACAATCTGATGTATTCTTCCCTTGTTCATATGTATGCCTCCTAACCTTGTGCCTCTGAACCGGCAACAATTTCTATGATTTCATCTGTGATAGCAGCCTGTCTTGCTCTGTTATAGAAGAGAGACAGGTCAGCCAGCATTTCTCTGGCATTGTCAGTAGCGTTCTCCATCGCTGTCCTTCTGGCTGCGTGCTCGCAGGTTGCAGATTCAACTACTGCTGCATATGTCACCATTTCAACATACTTCGGAACCAGATAATTAAATACTGCTTCAGGTGAAGGCTCGTATTCAACAAATTTTGATGTCCCTACTTCTGGGTTGCTTTCCACGTCAAACGGCAGCATCTTCTTGACGATAACACGCTGCTCCATTGCGCTGACGAAGGAAGTCGACACCAGAACCACACTTCCGATTTCACCCTTCTCGTACATATCGAGGATAGGCGCGCATAACTCTCTTGCTTCATGAGAAGTTATTTCTTCAGGTGGTGCAGTGTATTCATTGTAGATTTCATAGCCTCGTTTCGCGAAGTAGTCCCTTCCCCTCGAACCGATTGGAACAATTACCGTTCGTCCGCTGTTCATGCGAATATGCGCCTCGGCTTCCTTGATTACGTTACTGTTGAAACCGCCGCAGAGACCTTTGTTACTTGTAATTACAATGTAGCAAACGCCATCTGCGTCGTTGCCGCCCTCAAGGTATTTCTCAGGGATTTCCTTACTGTTTGTAAACAGATCTTCTATTGCATGAGTTATGTAGTGTGAGTTTTCGTTTGTCTTCTCGAAAATGGCTCTGGCTTTCCTCAGCTTGCCTGCTGATACCAGCTTCATTGCACTTGTAATATGCTCCGTACTTGTAATGCTCTTGATACGTCGCTTAATATCCTGCATGCTCTCAGCTGCCATTCTCACACCTCCTTGCTTAATTATCTAAAAAATTAACTGCGGTTATTAGAATTCCTTCTTGAACTCTTCGATACCCTTGATGAGTTCTTCTTCAGCTTCCTTGCTCATTTCGCCGGTCTCTCTGATGATTCTGCCCACTTCAGGATGCTGAGTATCCATGAACTCATAGAATCCCTTCTCGAATTCCTTAATGCTCTCAACAGGAATCTCCTTGAGATGGTGATTGATTGCAGCGTAAATCAGCATAACCTGATTCTCTACAGGAATAGGATTGTACTGAGGCTGCTTCAGGATTTCCATGAGAAGTCTGCCGTGGTCAAGTCTGTCCTTGGTATCCTGGTCAACGTCTGAACCGAACTGTGAGAAGTTAGCCAGTTCTCTGTACTGAGCCAGTTCCAGCTTAACTGAACTTGCAACCTTCTTCATTGCCTTGATCTGCGCGCTGCCGCCTACTCGTGATACTGAGATACCTGCGTTTACAGCCGGTCTCTGTCCTGAGAAGAAGAGTTCTGATTCAAGGTAAATCTGACCGTCAGTAATTGAAATTACGTTTGTCGGAATGTATGCGGATACGTCTCCTGCCTGAGTCTCGATGATTGGAAGTGCAGTAATTGAACCGCCGCCCAGTTCATCAGAAAGCTTGGCTGCTCTCTCAAGGAGTCTTGAGTGCAGATAGAAAACGTCTCCAGGATATGCTTCACGTCCAGGTGGTCTTCTGAGAAGCAGTGACATTGCTCTGTAAGCAACGGCATGCTTGGAAAGATCGTCATAAACGATAAGCACATGCTTGCCCTGGTACATGAAATGTTCACCCATACTTACACCTGCATATGGTGCAATGTACTGAAGCGGAGCTGATTCTGATGCAGTAGCCTCTACTACGATTGTGTATTCCATTGCGCCCTTGTCCTCAAGAGTCTGAACCAGCTGTGCTACAGTTGAGTTTTTCTGACCGATGGCAACGTAGATGCAGATAACATCCTTGCCCTTCTGGTTGATTATTGTGTCTATTGCGATTGCTGTCTTACCGGTCTGTCTGTCACCGATAATCAGTTCTCTCTGTCCCTTGCCGATAGGGATCATTGCGTCGATAGCCTTGATACCTGTCTGCAGCGGCTCGTGAACTGACTTTCTTGCCAGTACGCCGGATGATGGACATTCAATTGGTCTTGTTTCTTCTGTCACGATAGGGCCTTTGCCGTCTACAGGCTGACCCAGTGCGTTTACAACACGGCCGAGCATGTTCTCACCTACAGGCACTTCTACTACTCTTCCTGTAGGTTTAACAATGTCCCCTTCCTTGATTTCTCTGTCGGAGCCTAAGATTACGGCACCTACATTGTCCTGTTCAAGGTTGAGAGCCATGCCATAAGTATTGCCAGGGAACTCCAGGAGTTCACCGGCCATGCAGTTATCAAGTCCGTATACTCTTGAAATACCGTCGCCTACTTCAATTACAGTACCGAAATCGGATACTTCCATCTGGCTCTTGTAATTCTTGATTTGTTCTTTGATGACTGCACTTATTTCTTCTGGTCTAAGATTCATCATTTACCTCCCTAAACTAAGTTCATTTGACTTTCCAGATCGTCAAACTTCTTTCTGATTGAAAGGTCGATCATCTTGCCTTCAGCAAGAATCTTCACACCGCCAATCAGCTTGGGATCCAATTCATTTACTAACTTAACTTTTGTCTTCAAGAGAGCTCCTACTTCGCTCTCAAGCTGTGAAATTCTTTCCTCTCCGAGAGGAACAACTGAATAAACGGTACCGCTTGCGAATCCCGCTTCTTCATTAATGAGCTTCTTGTACATCTTCAGAATTCCTTCAAGATGCACTGTTCTTCCCTTGTCTACGATTACGTACAGGAAGTTTAGAAGTTCTTCGCTAAGCCTGCCTTCAAAAATGTTTGCCAGAACTTCCTTTTTGTCTTTGTTCGCAATTGAAGGATGGCTAATAAATCTGCCAAGTTCAGGATCGCTCTCAAGCAGTTCCAGAAGCCCGTTTGATTCCTCAAGGATCTGTTCCTTTTTGCCAAGGTCTGCTGCCGCTTCAAAGAGGGCAGTTCCATAGGTTCTATCAACGGTTAATTCTGCCATCCTGTACTCCTTGCCTTATTAATTACCTCATCAACAATAGCTTCTTGGCCTGTTGATGAAATTTCTTTTTCTACTATCTGCTCGGCTGCCATAATTGCAAGTGCTGCAATTTCCTGCCTCATCTCGGCCGTAGCCTTCTCACGCTCAATCTCGATGGTGCGCTCAGCCTTTGCTATGATGTCACTGGCTTCCTTATGTGCATTCTCCACAATGTCCTTGGCCTGAGCTTCCGCCCTTGCCTTGGCATTTCTGATGATTTCTCTGCTTTCCTCTTCAACATTGGCAATTCGTCTAGAATAGTTCTGCATCTTCTCATCAGCTCTTCTGTTAATAGCCTCTGCACTGTCAAAAGCGTCCTGAACAGCTGCCTGTCTGTCAAGCATGAATGTTCTTACTTTCTCCCAGAAGAAGCGCTTCAATATGAAGTACAGGATTGCTACGTTTATGAGTATCATCAGGAAGGACCAGTTAAGTTCAATTATTCCTGCATGCATAGCATCTCCTCCTTACTAGTAATAGATGTCTTGAATTATTGCTTAACAATTCCTTCAATCTAGATAAACGGATTAGCAAAGAGAAGCATGATTGCTACGATCAGTGCGAAGATACCTGCAGTTTCTGTAAGAGCTACGCCGATGAGCATGAGCTTAAGCAGTGTACCCTGTGCTTCAGGCTGTCTTGCTGTACCTTCTACAGTTTTACCTGCGTTGAATCCAATACCAATACCTACACCTGCCATTGCGATCATTGCTGCACCTGCTCCGATAGCTGACATACCTTTAATGAAAGCTGCTGCTGTAATAGTTCCCATTATTCTTCCTCCTTAATTATTTAATCTTCAACCTGTCTAGCGTTTGATGTGAAGACCATAGTTAACATAACGAATATATACCCCTGTAATACCGGTTCAAACAAATCGAAGAACGCATTGAGAGGTAACGGCAGTATCAGCTGGAAGAACGGTATTCCCGTACCGCACATCTCAGACAATACTTCCAACGCATTATATACCAGCGTCATTACGATTACTCCTGCCAGCAGGTTGCCAAAGAGTCGCATTGCAAGAGTAACAGGGAACATCGATTCACTGATGATGTTCATAGGCAGCATAAATGCGTACGGAGATGACATCTCCTTGATATATCCCTTAGCCGTCTTGGCTCTGACTGCATTGTAGTGAATCATTACGAACGACACAATTGCCAGCGGCGCAGTAACGTTCAGGTCAGCTGCCAGCGGTCTGCAGTCCAGAAGTCCAAGCATACTTCCCGGAATAAGGAATATCAGCAATGTACCCATATAAGGTGCAAATTTTTCTCCGGCTTCGCCCATTACATCGCGCACCATTTTGTAGACGAATTCAACGAGGAACTCTGCCACACCCTGAATACCCTTCGGTATCCGCTGCATCTTCCTGGTGGAAGCAAATGCAAAGATGAGAATCAGAATGCTGAATATCCATCCCCAGACTACGCTCTCGGTAATAGGAACCGGACCAATCTGCCATATTATTTTAGGGCCTAATTCCATATCCTTTCCTCCTTTAACTTATTTTGGCCAGTCATCATCTTCATCGTCATATACACTCAGATCATTCCATTCCTTCGGCTCTGTCCAGTCATTAAGAGGATTCTTTTTCTTCTTGATAAGACCGTAGACCACAAGATACGTGAACAATATGGATACATGAATTGTTATGAAGCCGGTAACGCAGCCAATAGCTGCGAACATCTCTCCAAGCTTGGCACAGAGCACGAAAGCCGCACCGTATATTACCAACCTTGCAAAGTATCCTCCAACCATCGGCATGGCTCTGCCTTCACTCATTACCTTCTCACCTGCCATAACAAGAAGGTTGAAGTTCAGTACAGTTACCGCAGTACCTGCCAACAGCCCGCATGCAAAATCAATTCTGAGTCCTGCAAGCGGAATTGAAATCACCAGGGCCAACAAAGCTGCAAACATTGCATATTTAACTATTTCTCTCTTAAATTCTTTAAGGTTAGTCATAATAATCCAACTTCTGCCCCATGTTAGCCTATGATAATTTGATAATACGATTATACACAGTTTTGTGGTGTATGCAATACTTAAATTTTCTTAACAAAAGTCTCAAAAACGGCTAAAGTCGTTGATTTAATGCAGTTTGTGAAATATTTGTCTTTTTTCAATTTGTCAAAATTTTAACTTTTTTGCTATGAACGTACAGTATTGCTCTATTTATTTGCCGCTTTATCATCGGCATTTTCACGCGAATTTTTTTCTTTGATTTTCACGCCGCGGATATTAACATTCCGATTGGAAGTTTCAGACAATATCACATAGAGAAGCATGATGGCAACTGCAATCAGACCCACGCTTTCCACGAAAAGGTTTCTGCTGTACAGAACTGCTACTATACCGAGAATTCCGCTGACACAGTACATGAGCATTACAGATCTGCGCTGTCCGTATCCTGCACGCATGATTCTGTGATGAAGATGTTCCTTGTCGCCCATGCTTATCGGCTGATGATTGATGACTCTCCTGCAGATGGCAAAAATCGTATCCACTATCGGCAGGCCCAGCACCAGAGCCGGAATCACAACAACTACCACCGTTGCGCCTTTAACGCTTCCCATAATGCTGAAGGCAGCAATTGCGAATCCCAGAAGCTGCGAGCCGCAGTCACCCATAAACGTTTTGGCCGGATGAAAATTAAACGGCAGGAAGCCCATGGCCGCGCCTGCAATTATCATCATTGCCACTGTCGGCACATACTGTCCGTGAATGTATGATACATATCCAATGCAAAGTGTTGAGATGATGCATATTCCTGCAGCCAGGCCGTCAAGTCCGTCTATGAGATTTACCGCATTGGTAATGGCAACAATCCACACTACCGTCATTATGCAGCAGGCCACATTGCCCAGCACCATGTTGGTGCCGTCACCTGCGAACCAGTTGGTAATGAACTCGATTTTGAGTCCTGTCGCATACACTGCTCCGGCTGCCGCAATCTGCCCTATTAACTTCATGAGCGGAGTCAGAGTCTTCAAATCGTCTACGACCGCAAATATGAAAATGAGGCAGCATCCCAGCATTGCGCTCATCATGTCCTCATGTCCTCTCGCAAAAATTGCAAGAGACACCATCATTCCCAGGAATATGGCGAAACCGCCGAACCTGGGCATTGCTTTGGAATGCATGCGTCTGTCATCCTTGGGAACATCTATGGCTCCGATGCGGTGAGCAATCTTAATGGACAGAGGGGTTGCCGCGAAAGCTACTGCGAAGGCAACGCAAAGGGGCGCCCACAAATCAAAACTTGTTGCTGTCACTATTTTTCTCCTAACATAATAATCCTGCGTCCCGCTTCTCTGAGAATTTCTCTTGAAAGCTCATCAGGATATCCCTCTTTAACAACAATTCTCTCAATACCCGCATTTATTATCATTTTGGCACAGATCACACATGGCTGATGCGTGATGTAAATCGTTGCCCCTTCAACGCTCTGTCCCGATGTTGCAGCCTGAATGATTGCATTCTGTTCAGCATGAAGAGCTCTGCACATTTCGTGCCTTTCTCCAGACGGAATTCCCAGCTGTTCTCTCAGACAGCCTCCTTCAATTTCATTGCAGTGCGGAATGCCCTTTGGTGCTCCGTTATATCCTGTAGCGACAATCCTTCTGTCCTGAACAACTACAGCTCCCACATTCCTTCTCAGGCACGTTGATCTTTTGGCGACGAGCTCAGCCATATCCATGAAATACTCGTCCCAGCTAGGTCTTTTATCCATTTGCTTCTCCTCATACTTGCAACTTTGAAATATCGTAAAACACTTCCGCCAGGTACAGACCGTACGGAGGTGCTGTATGTCCTGCACACCTCCTGTCTGCGGCAGTTATTATGTCTGTCATCTCATCGGGCGATATTCTGCCCAGTCCCATATCCACAAGAGTCCCTGTAATTATCCTTACCATGTTGTACAGGAAACCATCCCCTTTAATGTAAAGCTTCACATCTCTTCCCCCATGCCCTATAGGGTCAACCGATTCGTCCACTTTTATCTCTGCTCCGTATATGGTTCTTACTGTGGTTTCTCTCGGATTACCGCCGGATGCCTCAAATGATTTGAAGTCATGAGTGCCTGTCAGCGCACGTGCTCCCGCAATCATGGCATCTACATCCAGACGTTCTCGCACGTGATACACGTAATTTCTGTCAAATACATTTATATGTTCTGAGTTCCTTATGCGGTAAATATACTGCTTTCCTTTGGAATCAAACCTGGCATGGAACTCATCAGGCATGTCTTCGGCCTTGAGAATTCTCACCGGCGATATTGCAAATGCTCCCTTCTGTGCTCCCGCCAGCGCATTGTTTACAGCCATGGGAATTCTTTCGGTCGGTATCCCAAGATCCGCCTTAAAAGATGCTCTCTGACCGTATGCGTGGACGCCTGCATCAGTTCTGCTCGTACCGTTCAGTATGATATCCGTCTTAAACAGCCTCGACATTACAGTTTCAAGATGCCCCTGCACTGTAATCTCTGACGGCTGTCTCTGCCATCCGTGAAACCCAGAACCGTCGTATGCAATTGTAAGTAGTACATTCTTTCTCATGTCCAAAATATCCCGCGCAGCTACATGTTTCCCTGCAGATAAAAGGGCCACAGTACAAATATTACGAAAATTCCCCATCCGCAGATGTGCGGTCCAAGCGGTCTGGCGTCGCCCTTTGACGCTCTGCCTGAAGCCAGTGCTGCCGCCGCTGCAATCCCAGCAGTAATGGATGAGCCCGCAAGAACAACTATTATTCCCTTGAGCCCCAGCACCAGTCCCAGAGATGCAAACAGTTTCACATCGCCGAAGCCCATAACATCTTTTTTGTATGAAATGCCTCCGATAACTGCCACAAGAAGCATGATTCCTCCTCCGGCAGCCGCACCCAGAATCAGATCCAGATAGCTTGCATGAAACGGGATGAATCCTATTCCTGTCAGAGCAAGCATTATTACGAACTGATCGGGAATAATCATGTACTTCAGATCTGCCAGACCTATGATAAGCAGCGCCCAGCATGCGAAAAGCCCTGCCGCACCCAGCTGCACATTCACAAGCAGCAGCCTTATAAGCAGGCATGTGAATCCCGCCGCATATATCCACCTCCACGGATATCCTTTGACGCGCTGCACATATGGATCTGCAAGAATCGGATCAGGTTTCTCACCATAGTCACAAAGCCATCCTGCAGGCATTTTGTTAAAAATGTATACGGCTCCAAAACCTGCCAGAAGTCCGAAAACCACAGCCGCCGCCACTTTGCCGATGATTATGGCCGTTCCCATGCTCACTTGTCATTCACCCTCAGCTGCTTGCCGCATTTGATTACCGTTGCTCGCGCCAGTGCTTCAAGCGAATCGACAACATCAGGATTGTTGATTCCGATTGACATATCCTTATATGCAATGCTCAGTTCTGTGCACCCCATAACCACCACGTCGCATCCTTTGCCGCGCAGATGATCGATAACTTCCATCATTTCCGCCTCTGTAACATCCAGTCCTGCCTTAATGCGGTCATATATTATATAGTTGACTTTCTTCTGAAATTCTTCGTCCGGAGCTTCGCACTCGATTCCCATGGCACCTGCATAATAGCTGTAGGTTCCTGATGTTATTGTTCCTTCAGTAGCCATTATTCCCAGCCTGCGAAGTGTTTTGCCCTGAGCGGCCATTCTCTCCTGCGCCAGCTTCACCGTCTCCTCGATAATGTTCAGGACCGGTGCACCTGCACATCTTTCTATTTCTTTGTAAAAGTAATGTGCGGTATTGCATGGAATGAGCAGAAATTCACATCCGGACCTGGCCAGCATTCTGGCATCTTCCACCATTACATCCAGAGGGGATTCATCGCTTCTTCCCATGATGAACTCCGTTCTGTCCGGAATGGTTGCGTGATTTGAAACCAGCATGTTGATGTGGTCCTGGTCTTTCACGGCATCAGTCATCTCGATTATCATGTCCATGAAGTAGACTGTTGCCATAGGTCCTACGCCACCTATAATCCCAACGGCATCTTTCATATTAACCTCTTACTTTCGTTACACCCTCGTTTCTCATAAACTCCTCGAAACGTTTGCCCTGCTTGTACATGAAATATTTAGCATAAAGCTTGTGGATTATGTTCTTCTCGCCGGAGTATTCGATAGGGTTAGATACCTTGCCCTCATCGTAAAGGCGCCTTACCTGCGCCCTGATTTCTTCGCTGCCGGCGTATGAAAGCACAATGTTCTTAGGTATTACTGTATAGAGATTCTCGTTGTCGGCAATCACCATCTCTTCTTCAGGTTCTCTGTCGTAAATCAGATCATCGACAATCCACTTGACTGCATTGAAACCGCTTCCTGTAATGTAGTAGTTGCTTCTGCCCAGTCGGGTGTTAATCTCGAAATAGTTGTAGCTGCCGTCTCTCGAATCGTATTTGATATCAAAATTGGCGAAGCCTGTATATCCGGTGCTCTCGAGGAATCTGATGGACTGATCCATAACGTCCCTGTTCACCTGATTGATTATTGCCACAGGGTTGCCGATGGCGTTCTTTCCGTGGTCTTCCACTATAGTCTTGCCGAATGCCATGAATCTTACCTTGTGGTTCCTGTCAACATAGCATGTGAGAATATGCATGTTGTTGTCATCGCCCGGGATGAAATCCTGTATGAGGAATTTGTATCCGTATGAGCTTTTCTCAAGATTGCTCAGCATTTCCTTAAGCTGATCCATAGTATCGAACTTGAACACCTTCTTCTTGCCTTCGAATTCTGCGTAGTGGTATTCCGCACTGCTTGCAGGCTTGGCAATCACAGGGAAATCAAAAGGCAGGTCCAGCGGTGTCTTCTCCTTGACGTCATAAACGAAAGTTTTAGGGTAATGAACTCCCGTCTCGTCACAGATATTGTAAAAGCTGTCCTTGAGAACCAGTCTGTTAAGCAGTTCTTCCTGAATGTACGGTACTACATAATACTTCTCCAGTTCTGCTCTGTTCTCAATTATCATTCTCACATACCAGTCTCCGCAGGCGAGAAGCAGCAGTTTCTTCCTGCCCTCATATTTCTTTCCCAGCTTAACGAGTACAGGTACGAAAGTCTCCTCGTTGTTCATGTCAGGCTCGATGATGTTGTCGATGATGCTTGAATATGAGTTGAGCCAGTTCTTCTTAATGCTGATGGCAATGGATTTAATGCCGTACTCTTCGTGGAAGCTTCTTGCCAGACTGTATGTTGTTATATCCCCTCCCAGAATAACCGGGATGAATTCCAATTCCTTATTCATTGTTCTATTACTCCTTACTTGTTCGCAGTATTAGTCAACTTATATAGTACCATTTCATACAGCATTTTGCAACGAACTTAGCGCTTTATAGCCCTTTCCCACAGCCTTCATTTCACCGTTCTCAAAGAAAGAAGACGCACCCGTCTTTTCGACGGGCGCGTCTTCTTTCTTTGTTATATGCTGCGCATTGCGACTATAATTCCCATGACTCGAGATCAGTGTGAAGAAGTTCATGTGCCAAATGTGAATTTGGTTTCTCCAGATACTCCTCGTATGTGAGAATAACTGATGGATTCTCGTGGGAGAATCTCAGCTTGGAGTTCTTGTCAATTCCGTAAAGGCTCTTGCCTCTTGACTCTGCAAGTTCTTCTCCTTCATGTATCGGCTGTCCGCCTCCGCCTGCGCATCCGCCAGGACATGCCATGATTTCTACGAAGTCATATTCCACTTCGCCCTTGTCAATAGCCTCCATAAGTCTTCTTGTATTGGCAAGACCGCTGGCAACAGCTACTCTTACATCCATACCTTCGATTTCAAATACAGCTTCTTTCCAGCCATTCATTCCTCTAACCTGCTTGAATGCTTCAACCGGCGGATTTGAACCTGTAATCAGGAAGTATGCGGATCTTAAAGCAGCTTCCATTACGCCGCCTGTAGCACCGAAGATGACACCGGCACCTGTTCCTTCTCCGAATACCTCGTCGAAGCGTGACTCATTGAGATGTTCAACCTGAATTCTGTCAGCTCTGATAAGTCTGTCCAGTTCTCTTGTTGTGAGAACCATATCCACGTCGCGGCCATGACCTGCATCGTTGACCTGTTCAACACCGCACTCGTACTTCTTTGCAACGCAAGGCATTACTGATACGGAGAAAATCTTGTCAGGGTCAATATCATTCTTCTTGGCAACGTATGATTTGATTACTGCACCGAACATCTGCTGAGGTGACTTGGCAGTTGAAAGATTCTTAACATAATCAGGATATTCGTGCTTGGTGAATCTTACCCAGCCCGGACAGCATGATGTGAACATCGGCCAGCTGTATTCATCCTTGTGAGTAAATCTTTCTACGAATTCGCTTCCCTCTTCCATGATTGTAAGGTCTGCCGAATATACTGTATCGTAAACATAGTCAAATCCAATCTGCTTGAGAGCACTTACCATCTTGCCTGTTGTGCTCATGGAGCTGTGAAGTCCAACGCCTTCGCCCCATGCTACTCTTACTGCAGGAGCAACCTGAACAACAGTTGTAATTTCTGGATCAGCCAGTGCTCTGTAAAGCTTGGACAGGTCGTTTCTTTCTCTCAGTGCGCCTACAGGACAGTGAGTTATGCACTGACCGCAGTATACACAGTGAGTATCTTTAATGTCCTGATTGTCTTTAACACCTACAGTTGTTCTGTAACCTGTACCTGTAATATCCCAGATACCCATGCTCTGAATCTTGTCGCATGTCTGGATGCACCTCATGCACTTAACGCACTTGGAAGCATCTCTGATGAGCGGACTTTCCATGTTCCATGCTGACTCTTCGTATGTGTTTTCAAAAGGAGTGTCGACAATTCCCAGGTCGTTAGAAATCTTCTGGAGCACGCAGTTGCCGCTTCTGGTACATGTTGTACAGTGGCTCTTGTGGTTAGCCAGAATGAATTCAATGTTGTATCTTCTGCATGCTCTTGCCTTAGGGCTGTTTGTCAGAACATGCATGCCGTCTCTGCAAAGTGTGTTGCATGATGATACCAGTTCATCCATGCCTTCAATCTCAACTACACACACTCGGCATGCACCGATTTCGTTGATGTCTTTAAGGTAGCAAAGGTGCGGAATCTCAATGCCCGCAAGGCGAGCCGCTTCGAGAATCGTAGTGTTTTCAGGAACTGATACATCAACGTTGTTAATTCTTAAGTTTACCATCTATCGTTCCTCCCTCCTCTAAATAATCCAAATCCGTTGTAATCGCATCTCAGACATCTGCTTGCTTCCTGAAGAGCTTCTTCAAGTGACATGCCGCCTTCTATTCCGCGGAAGTCATTGCCTCTGTCCTTAGCATATCTGAGTCTCAGTTCAGATCTGCCGCACGGCTTCTTGTCTTCGATTCTTGGGAGAGGAATATCTACATCTACAGTTATTTCGTGGTTGTAGCCAAGATACTCATCTATATTGGCTGCTGCAACCTTACCTGCTGCGATAGCATTAATTACTGTTGAAGGACCTGTTACGCAGTCTCCGCCTGCATATACGCCAGGGTTTCCTTCAGCTTCGTTGGCAGGGTTAGTAACGAAGAGACCTCTTCTTTCGTTTACAAGAACTCCTGTATCCTTGAAGTCGTTGTAATCGATGCCCTGTCCGATAGCCGAGATGATTATCTGGCAAGGAATGCGTTCCTCAGGCGCATTGGCTTTGACAGGTCTTGGTCTTCCTGACGAATCAGCTTCTCCTGCAATCTGCTGCTGTACTACCAGAGCAGTTACGTTGTTATCGTTATCCCCTTCTATTCTTACAGGAGCCTTCAGTTCAACCAGAGTACATCCTTCAGCGATTGCTCCATCGATTTCTTCATCGAGAGCTGTCATGTCTGCACGGCGTCTTCTATATACAATGTTAACTTCTGCTGCTCCCAGTCTCTTGGCTGTTCTTGCTACGTCCATTGCAACGTTGCCGCCGCCGATTACTGCTACTGTTTTGCCTTCGAAATCAGGCATTGCATCATCGCCGATTCCTCTGAGCATTTCAACTGCAGGCACTACTCCGTGGAGATATTCGCCGTCGATGTTGATTGCCTTGTGAGTGTGAGCACCGATGGAAATGTACGTTGCATCGTACTTGGCCATGATTTCTTCCATGCTTTCTTCGTTTGCAGCATCGTATTCAGTCTTAACTTCTACACCTGCACTGAGAATAGCATCAATGTCCCACTGCAGTCTTTCTCTTGGCAGTCTGTAGTTAGGAATGCCGTATCTGAGCATGCCGCCCAGCTGGCTTCTCTTCTCAAATATTGTTGGCTTATGGCCCATTAATGCCAGGAAGTATGCAGCTGTCAGTCCTGAAGGACCGCCCCCGATAATTGCTACAGTCTTGCCTGTATCGTCCATTCTTGCAGGGATTTCAACAACTTCCGAGCAGTTATCCACAGCGTACTTCTTCATTCCTCTGATATTGATAGGTGCATCGATAAGCTGTCTTCTGCATCTGTGTTCACATGGATGTTCGCATATGTGAGCACATACTGTAGGGAACGGATTATCCTTGCGGATGAGCTTTACTGCATCATCATATCTGCCTTCAAGAACCAGTGAAGTGTATCCTGGAATGTCTACTCCTGCAGGGCAGTCTGCAACACATGGAACAGGCTGCTTAGCCTTGCTCAGGCTTGGTGTGCATCTGTTGTACTTGATATGTTCAACGTAGTCGTCTTTGCAGCCCTTAAGGCTCTTAAGGACCATGTTGGCAGCTTCCTTGCCGATTGCGCAGTCTGCTGAATCTCTGATAGTTCTTGCTACCTTGTCGAGAAGATCCAGCTGGCTCATTGAACTCTTGGTGTTGAGATCGAGAATATCATCATGGATATTAAGCATCTGTGCAATTCCAAGTCTGCATGGCACACACTTGCCGCAGGACTGTGCATGGCACAATTTCAGAAATGACTCTGTCATATCCACAGGGCACTGTCCCGGCGGATTGGCAGTAATACGTCTTTCCAGGTCATCGTAAAGTCCATCAACCACTTTCTGGATGGTGTCTTTACTACGAAACTCTAGTCTACTCATACTAATTCACCTTTCTATCACTATCAACCGCATGATACAGTCTGTCGACCGTATCTCCAAATAACTCTTTGCCTCACAAACAAAAAGGCATCAGTATTACCAACTGATGCTCCTTATTATACATTAATGTTTCGATTTATGAAAGTAGTTACATTATAATTAATAATTTAACAAACTAGTTAATTTTTTGACTATTTCATCAGCATCGTCCATGCCGTTTATTTCGCGTTTAACCGCTGATGCACCATGCATTCCCTTGACGTACCATCCCACATGCTTTCGGATTTCGCGCACAGCAATTCTGTCACCTTTGTCTTCTCTAATCATTTGAAAATGAATAATCAGTCCGGCAATTTTTTCATTATTGGATGGGGCGCTATACTCGTCATTTCCTTCCCATAAAGCTGTGCACTCTTCAAAAATCCAAGGATTCCCCAGCGCTCCTCTGGCAATCATGACTCCGTCTGCTCCTGTCTGCTCAAGCATTCTCATTGCATCAGCTCCGCTCATGACGTCACCGTTTCCTATGACAGGTATTCTTACGCTCCTTTTGACCCTGGCTATCGCTTCCCAGTCCGCTCTGCCTTCATAAAACTGCTCTCTGGTTCTGCCATGTACTGTTATAGCCGCCGCACCGGCTGCCTCTGCCGCCTTGGCTATTTCCACAGCAATGTCTTCATCTCGCGTGAATCCTCGTCTGATTTTGACGGTTACAGGTTTGTCAGTATTCTTTACCATGGCGCTAACCACGTCGCCCAGCACATCCGGCTCTCTCAGAAGCGCTGAACCCTCACCGTTTTTGACGACCTTTGGAACGGGACAGCCGCAGTTTAAGTCAAACAGCAGGTTGCCACAATCCTTCAGTTCTGCCACCGCACTGCCCACTATCTCCGGATCTCGTCCAAAAAGCTGATAGCCTGCTGATGTCTCACCGTCGGCAAGTTCAAGAAGCTTGCGGCTTTTGCGATCTCCGTACCAAAGTCCTTTGGCACTGACCATTTCTGTAAACGTCAAAGAAGCCCCATGCTGTGAGCAGAGACTTCTCATACTTTTATCACTAATTCCTGCCAGAGGCGCCATAATAAATGGTCTTTCAAACTGCAGACTGCCTATTATCAAAGGCTTCTTGTTAATTAACATCTGTTGTTCTCCTGCATGGCGTTGAATCCTGTTTCCTGGTTTTTTTGTTCTTATTGTAGATGATTTCCAGACCTTCCAGTGTCAGAAGCTTGTCTACATAGTCAATGCAGTGAGCACCGTTGGCAATCATTGCTGCCAGACCGCCTGTTGCAATAACCTTGACTTCTGCGTCCGGATCCCCGCAAAACTCTCTAAGTTCCGCTTTCATCTTCTTGACAATGAATTCCACCATTCCCATATGTCCGTACACCAGCCCTGACTGCATGCTGGTGATGGTGTTCCTGCATATTACATGACCGGGTTCTTCCAGTTCTACCTTAGGAAGCTTGGACGTTTTCTCGAAAAGAGCTTCTGATGAAATTTTGAGTCCCGGAGCAATGGTTCCTCCGATATACTCTGCCTTATCTGTTACTGCACAGAAAGTTGTGGCTGTTCCAAGGTCGATGACAATAATATTGCCGCCGTACTTGGCATGGGCCGCTACTGCATTAACAATTCTGTCGGCGCCTACCTGCTTGGGATTGTCGTATTTAACAACCAGCCCTGTCTTGATTCCCGGGCCTATTACTATTGCCTTTCTGTGAAAGTATTTCATGCTCAGATGCTGAAGTGTATATAGCACTGATGGCACAACTGTCGAGATTATTACATCTTCCACCTTGGTAATATCAAGGTTCTCATACCTAAAGAGCTGGCCTATTATCATTCCGTATTCGTCTGCACTCTTGTTGTTGTCAGTCTCCAGTCTCCAGTTGGTAATCATCTTGCCGTCCTCGAATACTCCGAGAACGATATTTGAGTTTCCTACATCAAATGCCAGTAGCATGGTGTTCTCCTTTTGCTCTGATTTGTCTGATTAAGTAATATGAACTTGTATGATTTCTCTATAAATGGGCGGTATGAAACCGCCCATTTAAAATGCAAATATTCAGTATCGCAGCCGCTTGCTATACGAGTGTTACCAGTACATCGCCTGAGTTAACTGATGAACCCTTAGCAGCCGGAATAGTGTCAACTGTACCTGCTGCAGGTGCCTGAATTTCGTTTTCCATCTTCATTGCTTCGAGGATTACGAGAACGTCGCCTGCATTTACTGCCTGACCAGGAGTTACCTTAATGTCGAGAACTGTACCAGGCATTGGTGCTGTTACTGTTGTTGCGCCTGCTGCTGGAGCAGGTGCTGGTGCTGCCTTAGGAGCAGGTGCAGGTGCTGGAGCTGCTGTAGGTGCTGGTGCAGGTGCTGCTGGAGCAGGTGCCGGTGCTGCTGCTGGAGTTGCTGAACCGCCTGCTTCTTCTACTTCTACTGCGTATGTTGTTCCATTTACAGTAATGTTATACTTTTTCATTTCTATCAATTCCTTTCGATATTAATAAGGTTTATTTACTAAAATCTTCTGCTGTCGATATGCTCGTTTCTTGCAGCCTCTGTCCAGAGTGTAGTGCCGCTTGGTATTCTGACAATCCTTCTCACAACAAGGTTCGATTGAACACCGTCACCTTCGTATGCAGCGATTGCAGCTGCTATTACTGCTGCTATTACGTCTGCATCTTCTGATGCGGCGGCTGCCGCCGGTGCTGCTGCAGGAGCTGCCTGTGCAGCTGCCGCTGCCGGTGCAGTTTCTGTCTTGTTGCCGGACGCTGCTTTCATTACTCTGCCCATGATTGAAATAAATGCCCAAAGAATGCAGAGTACCAGGAATGTGATTCCAATACCCATAAGCATCGTTATTGTCGAAGCAAGCATCTTGTCACCGAAGCTAAGCGAATGCATAGTGTTCGGATCTGAGAACTGTTCCATTAAACTCATTATGCCACCCCCTAAAGTGGAATATTACCGTGCTTCTTAGCTGGTAATGATTCTCTCTTGGTTGCTAACATATCCAGAGCTCCGATTACTCTCTGTCTAGTAGTTGCAGGTTCAATAACGTCTTCTACATATCCAAGTCCTGCTGCAACGTAAGGATTGTTGAATGCATCTTCGTATTCATCAATCTTAGCCTGTCTAACTGCAACAGGATCATCAGCCGCTTTGATTTCTTTCTTAACTGAAGAAATGATGTTTACGGCACCTGAAGCGCCCATTACAGCAATCTGTGCTGATGGCCATGCCATAACTATGTCTGCACCCAGTTCCTTGTTGCACATGCCGATGTAAGCACCGCCGTATGCCTTTCTGAGAATCAGTGTAATCTTAGGAACTGTAGCTTCGCAGTATGCATAAAGCATCTTGGCGCCGTGTCTGATGATGCCGCCGTATTCCTGACCTGATCCAGGAAGGAATCCAGGTACATCTTCGATTGTAAGAAGCGGAATGTTGAAGCAGTCACATCTTCTGATGAATCTGGCAGCCTTGTCTGATGCATCGATGTCCAGGCATCCTGCGCCGAACTTAGGCTGGTTAGCGATAACGCCTACAGTCTGGCCGTCCATTCTTATGAAGCAAGTGATGATATTCTTGGCATACATTGGCATTACGTCAAGAATCTTGCCGTCGTCAGCGATGGCTCTGATAACTTCATACATGTCGTATGCCTTGTTAGGGTTATCAGGAATGATCTCGTTGAGTTCAGGACTCATTCTGTTAACATCATCTGCTGTTGCGTAAACAGGAGCTGATTCCATGTTGTTTGAAGGCAGATAGCTTAAGAGTTCTCTAACCTGAAGCAGAGTGTCTCTGTCATCTGAGCCCATGAAATGTGCAACACCGCTTACTGTATTGTGTGTTCTTGCTCCACCCAGAGTTTCTGCAGTAATTTCTTCGCCTGTTACTGTCTTGATAACAGCCGGACCTGTGATAAACATCTGGCTGGTCTTGTCAACCATGAATACGAAGTCAGTGATTGCAGGTGAGTATACAGCTCCGCCTGCGCAAGGTCCCATGATTACTGAAATCTGAGGAATTACACCTGAAGCAATTGTATTGTTGTGGAAAATCTTGCCGAATCCCGAAAGTGCAGCTACGCCTTCCTCAACTCTTGCTCCGCCTGAATCCTGCAGGCCTACAATAGGTGCACCCATCTTAAGTGCCATGTTCTGAACTTTAACTATTTTCTCAGCATGGTATTCACCCAGTGAACCGCCGCTTACTGTGAAGTCCTGTGCGAATGCGAATACCAGTCTTCCGTCAATCTGACCATAGCCTGTTACAACACCGTCTCCAGGCAGATCTTTTCCTGCCATGTCAAAGTTAACGCATCTGTGCTTAACGAAGACGTCCAGTTCAACAAAGCTATTTTCGTCAAAAAGAATTTCAAGCCTTTCTCTTGCTGTCAGCTTGCCCTTCGCATGCTGTGCTTCAATTCTTTTTTCTCCTCCGCCCTGTGCTAAAAGTGCCTTTTTTTCGCGGAGTTGTTCAAGCTTGTTCATTATTTGCTTCCTCCCTTAAAAGTATTTTGGTTCTCTTACTTGCATAAGTATATAAAATACCATATTTACTATAACTTAACAGTTGCCTATTTGCAATGAACTTTTTTTGAGTATACATTATTTCTAATTTTTCGACAATTCCCCTTTAGGGGAATGTTTATGCGGTTTCTGCATTATGGTCTTATAATAATCCGGCACCGGGCAGACCCTGCACTTGTCAAAACAGGGAATTCGATTTTGATTTAATTCGAATTCCCTGTTCTTATGCTTTATTCAGTTTTGTCTGCAGATCCCGTGAAACTCTTCCACCTCCGCATTCAAGTTCACTGACGTCTCCGCTTTAGTATGCAAAATTTTTGTGGAGCGGATACTTGTCTGTAAGTTCCTTAACGATTGCCTTAGCCTCTTCCATCTTGGCAGGATCTTCAGGATTGTCCAGAACCAGCGCAATGGCATCAGTAACCTTGAGTACATCTTCTTCCTTGAATCCTCTGCTTGTCATCGCAGGAGTTCCCATTCTAAGGCCGCTTGTAACGAACGGACTCTGCGGATCGTTAGGAATTGTATTCTTGTTTGTTGTAATGTTTGCATCGTCAAGAAGCTTCTCTGCAACCTTTCCTGTAAGATTCTTGTTTACCAGTTTAACGAGAACAAGATGGTTGTCTGTTCCGCCTGAAACCAGTTCGAATCCGTGACTGATGAGACCTTCTGCGAGGGCCTTGGCATTCTTGATAACCTGTTCCTGATATTCTTTGAACTCAGGCTCCATGGCTTCCTTGAAGCACACTGCCTTACCTGCAATGATGTGCATGAGAGGTCCGCCCTGAAGACCAGGGAATACTGCTGAATTCAGCTTCTTGCCGTATTCTTCCTTTGCCAGAATCAGACCGCCTCTTGGACCTCTGAGAGTTTTGTGAGTAGTACTTGTAACGATATCAGCATATTCTGTAGGATTCTGATGCAAACCTGTTGCAACAAGACCTGCAATGTGAGCCATATCAACCATTAGGATTGCGCCTACTTCATCAGCGATTTCTCTGAACTTGGCGAAATCAATTTCTCTTGGATATGCTGAAGCTCCTGCTACAATCAGCTTTGGCTGATGCTTGAGAGCCATTTCTCTAACATTGTCGTAGTCAATTCTTTCAGTTTCAGGATCCAGACCGTACTGAACGAAATTATACAGTTTACCTGAAATGTTTGCAGGGGATCCGTGTGAAAGGTGTCCGCCGTTTGACAGATCCATTCCGAGAACTGTATCGCCTGGCTGAAGCAGTGCAAGATATACAGCTGTATTTGCATTAGCTCCTGAATGAGGCTGAACGTTGGCATATTCAGCACCGAAGAGTTCCTTTACTCTTTCTATTGCCAGTTCTTCAACTTCGTCAACGTGCTCACAGCCGCCATAGTATCTTTTGCCCGGATACCCTTCTGCATATTTATTGGTAAGCGCACTTCCGCATGCTTCCATTACCTCATAGTTTACGAAGTTCTCAGAAGCTATCATTTCGATTTTGGATTCCTGACGTTCTACTTCTCTTTTGATTGCTGCAGTTACTTCAGGATCAGCCTTTGCTAAATAATTGTAATACATCGCTTATCTCCTTTAGCTTTCAAATAAATAATGTCTATCAGCTAACTACACGTTCAAGCCGCTTGAGTGCGAGGGCCATTGTGAGGCCAGGTATTACCCGATTACCTGTAATCTCAACTCCAAGAAGTTCGTTAATCTTCTTGAGCCTGTACTGAACGGTGTTAGCATGTATTCCCATCAGTTCTGCCGTCTTGCCGCTGTTCATGCCTGCGTCAAGTACGAATGTTTCAAGAGTCTCAAGAAGCTGCCTGCCTTTGTGCTCGCCAGCTCTCTTGAACGGTTCCAGCAGTTCGGTATAATTCTTTTTGACGAATCCGCCCTGAATCTGTATGTTGATACAGTTGCTGACCAGAGTCAGTTCGTACTTGGTGAATACACGTTTATATGGGAAAACGCTTTGAACGAAGGACCAGCTTTCGCTGATAAGGCGATAAGCATCTCCTGCGCCCTCTATGCCGTTAAGGCCTGTAACATGAAAAATTCGCGAGGCGTTATCTCCTTTGAGACGGTCAAACAGTTTAAAGCATCTGTTCTTGTCCACAAGGTTTCCATCCTCTTCATAAGTTAGAATCATGCCGTAGGTTTCATCACCCTCGGTTATTCTCATGACGTTGAGGTCTTCCTCTTTCTCAAAATCAGCAAACGCCTGATTCTCTACATCCTTTTCGATGCCTTTGCAGAAAAATACGCTCAGAATATCGTCACCGCTTATGCGCGCCTCATCTTTGAGCGTGTATGCCAGCGACTTGTTTCCTCTCATAAGTGCTTTTATGAATTCGGCCTTTGTATCGCGCTCCGGCGTATATTTCCACATGCCCATTGCCAGCTCGATTATTTCTGCAAGTTTGGTAATCTCTCCGGCTGTATACGAATCCTCGTTGTCTACAATGAACATGTAGTATTTCTCATTATTGATTACCACAGGACCCCAATATGTGAGCACACCATTAACGTCAATCATGGTGTAAGCCATCCCTGTGCTGTCCACATTGCGTTCCTTACCAAGCTTGATTGCGTCGGCAATGGTTGCTCTGTGCCTTGTCTCTATGGTTAATATCGGATTGAATTCCTCGCTTAGAATGATCAGCTGGAAGTCGTTGTTGATTGCGGCTTCTCTTACTGCTGACTGGAAGTTGCTGTGCTTTTCGAAATTAAGCAGGTGAAATACGGTGTTGCTGATAAGACTGTTACTGAACTTGTCTCCGTAAAGCACCTTGTCCATTACCTCTGTTATCGCCTGCGAGTATGTATTTCCCTCCGCCATGACAATAAGAGGCAGCAGTTCCTTGTCAGCCGCTGCCGCAAGTTCTGATACTGTCTGACTGTCACTGCAGCCGTAAACAGCCAGCGCCGCGCAGCCTCCGGCAGCAATGCGGCGAATCATTTCGCACTGAAGAGCAGCATTATCCCTGAAGCCTACAAATCCTGTGAGCAGAATCTCCGTCTGGCATCCCTCAAAATTTTCCAAATCCTCAATCGACCTGGCATCCATAACGGATATGGACTTCACATCATTGCTCATATTCAATTTGCCTGCAGCAACATGCGCGCCCTTGAATGCATCCAGTTCAAGACAGTCTGCAACAGTGACTCTCATCAGTTATCATTCCTTTCCTTATCTGATGATTCATCCCCTGACACTTCTTCGTCATCATCCGGTGTGTTGAAATAATCAGTATCGTAAACTGAAAGGTCATCATCTTCTTCAGCCTGGGAATTATCTTTATCTGAATCTTCTGCTGCAGCTTCTTCATCGTCCCTGCTGAAAGGTCTGGCCTTCTTGCTTATGTCATCGTATGTCATTATCACAGGTTTGAATCTATCATCTCCGAACCCCTGTGATGTATTCTCTTCAAGCTCCTTCTGTGCCTCCTCAAGACGTCTCTTCTCTTCTTCAGCTTCTGCCAGCTTGCGAAGTTTCATGGATTCTTCAGCTTCCTCAGCGTCCTTCTGCTTCCTGATTTCCTGTGCAACCTTAAGTTCTTCTGCCAGTCCTTCAGGAGTCTTGGTTCCGTCATAAAGGTCTACGAACTGCTGCTGATCGAGAGTTTCAACCAGAAGCAGTGCCTCTGCAACTCGTACCAGTTCATCATGTTTCTCTGTAAGGATTCTTGTAGCTTCTTCATAAGCTTCATGAACAATCCTTCTTACTTCAGCGTCTATTTCAGTAGCTGTAGATTCGGAGAATGACTTGGTGCTCGTCAGGGAATTTCCCAGGAACACTTCTTCTGAGTCGCTGTAGTTCACAGGACCCAGTTTCTCGCTGAAGCCGTACCTTGTTACCATTTCCTTTGCAACATCTGTAGCTCTTTCAATATCGTTGCTGGCACCTGTACTGATATCGTCCAGTGTAAGCTGCTCTGCAACACGTCCGCCCAGCAGATGAATAATGGTTTCAAACATTCCCTGCTTAGTTCCGTAATATTTATCCTCCTTAGGAAGAGTCATCGTAAATCCGCCGGCTCTTCCTCTCGGAATGATTGTAATCTGGTGTACAGGGTCAGACTTAGGCAGTGAATGAGCAACAACTGCGTGCCCCGCTTCATGGTATGCAGTCAGTTTGTTCTCTTCAGGACTGATAACCCTGCTCTTCTTCTCAGGACCTGCAATCACCTTGGTAATCGCTTCCTCGATTTCTTCCATTCTAATCTTTACACCGTCTCTTCTGGCAGTAAGCAGCGCAGCTTCATTGAGCATGTTCTCAATATCAGCAGGTGAGAATCCCGGTGTTCTTCTTGCCAGAACCTTAGGGTCTACCTCAGGGTCAAGCGGCTTGTTCCTTGAGTGAATCCTGAAGATTTCTTCTCTTCCCACAATATCCGGATTGCCTATTACTATCTGTCTGTCGAATCTGCCCGGTCTAAGCAGTGCAGGGTCAAGTACATCCGGTCTGTTTGTAGCAGCAAGGATTATTATGCCTGTATTCTCCGCAAATCCGTCCATTTCAACAAGCAGCTGGTTGAGAGTCTGTTCTCTCTCATCATGTCCGCCGCCAAGTCCTGCACCTCTCTTACGGCCTACAGCATCGATTTCGTCTATGAAAACAATGCACGGAGCATTTTTCTTGGCCTGTTCAAAAAGGTCACGAACTCTGGATGCTCCCACGCCTACGAACATTTCAACGAAGTCAGAACCGCTTATGGTGAAGAAAGGCACTCCCGCTTCTCCTGCTGTCGCTCTGGAAATATACGTCTTACCTGTTCCCGGAGGGCCTACAAGCAGAATACCCTTAGGAATTCTAGCTCCAAGGTGACTGTACTTAAGCGGATTCTTAAGGAAATCAACAATCTCTTCCAGTTCTTCCTTCTCTTCCTTAAGACCTGCAACATCCTTGAATGTGATTTTTTTCTGTCCGCCGTCCTTCTGAAGTCTTGCTCTGCTCTTGCCGAACTGCATTGCCTTGCCGCCGCCTCCGCTCTGATTCATGATCAGCACGAAGAAGACTATCATGACACCTATCATGAGAAGGGTAGGAAGCAGGCTGGACCATATGGATTCCTTCTTAGGCTTGTCGCTCTCAAGTTCCAGAGTCTTCTCCTTAACCTGCGGAATAATATATTCATCGTAAATGAACTGGTAGTCGACTACGCTGTTGACATATGCGTATACAACATCACCGTTCTTGAGGGTTGCAGTAATCTTCGTCTCAGAAATGTTGATGCTCTTGACATCCTCCTTCTGCAGATACTCAACCATCTTGCTGGTATTAATCTGCTCCGATTCATCTGCAGGCTTGGAGCTGGTAAAGAACCAGGCCATACCTGCCACCAGAACGAATATAACAATGTAAATGCTTAAGTTCTTACTGAGTTTTTTCAAATCAGTTCCTCCAGTTTATTAATAGTCTAATTAACATCTAATTTTAGCACGGTGCAACTGTTTTTTCAACATTGCAGCCGTCTGTTTGATGTATTTCACACAAATTTCACAATCAAAAGATGTTTGCTGTCCACAGTTGCCCTCAAAGTTTCCGCATATCTTCTCCTGCCGTCGTGCGCTTCTATGAAAAGAATGCAGCTGCCTGCTGCCACAAGAGGCAGTGTATCCCGAAGGTCTGCCGGGATTTTCATTTCACCCATCAGTTTCCTGACGGATTTGCTGCCGCCATTGAGAGGGATATAATCTCCCGGTCTTCTGTTTCTGATCGCCACCCGGCTGCTTAGGTCTGCAATGTCAATGCCTGCTTCAGCTGCCGCTTTGTCTGCGTCCAGCACAATGTCTCCATCCATGTCATTCGGCCGCCTGACATCTTTTTCACCAATGCCGTTCTCTTTATTGTCAGATTCGTGAGAAATGTCTGCAATGGTCACTTGGATTTCCCTGTCATTGGCGCTAATATCTTTTTCTTTTCGCAGATACACTCTGTCATATGCAGCGGTTACCCTGTACCCGTGAGGCAGCTCAACGACCTTGGTTTCACTGCTGCCGGCAATGATTTCATCTGCAGCCTTCAGCCGTTCATGAGAAACATCCGAAACCAGTCCTATATCCCCAAGTCCCTTGAGAATCACTCTGTGTCTCAGAGCTTCATGAAGCCCAGCAAGGCCCTGACGGTCAAATACTGCAGTATCATCCGAACTCTGCAATATGACAGACTCGTATGCGCTTTCCGCCTGCTCCCACATGTAATCCCTGTCACATGCAGCAATATCAGCAAGCCTTCTCAGTGCTCCTGCAATGTTTTCGTTGTAGTTTTCCCTCAAATACGGAAGCAGTTCCAGACGAATTCTGTTTCTGGTGTAAATGGGCTGCTCATTGGTTTCGTCAATCACATATTCCAGATTATGCTCCCTGCAGTACTGCTCTATTTCCTCACGCGAAGCATCCAGCAAAGGTCGTATCACCCGATGTCTCCCGTGCTCCCTCGCATGCTCCATGCCTGCAAGTCCATCAGTGCCCGTTCCCCTCAAAATTCTGTATATCAGAGTTTCAGCCTGATCATCCCCATTATGCGCCACCGCAATTGCAGCACCTTCTCCTTCAGATACCACTATATCGGCAGTTCTGGCGAAGGCATCATATCTGGCATTACGACCTGCCTCTTCTGCGCTGATCCCGCATGCTCGCACGATTTCTCTGCAGTCTTTGCGAAAAACGTGCAGCGGAATATCGTATTCCCCGCATAATTTTTCCACGAACTTCTCATCCCTGTAATTGGTTTCGCTTCGCATCATGTGGTTCACATGCGCAGCAGCAAGAGAAAATCCAATTTCACCGGCAAGTTCTCTCAGAATGTGAAAAAGGCACACCGAATCAGGACCTCCCGAAAGGCCCAGAACGACGTGCTCTCCTTTGTTTATAAGATTGTATCTGCGAATTGTCTTCAGTACTTTATTTTTTAACATCGTGCCACCTACAGCTTAAACACTATTGCAGCTGCAGCAGAAGCTGCAAACCAGAAGAACGGATGCACCTTGTTGAATACTTTCACCTGCAGCATTATGAATATTATTACAGCAATTATTACTGAAGGAATAATCAGCTGGTTGTCTATGTACAGCGATGCCACAAACAGATCAAGCACCGCCGCCGCAATAATCCCGCACACTGCCGGCTTGATGCCGAACATGGCACTCTTTACAATCGGATTATCGTTGAAATTCTTAAGGAACACCGCAATCAGCATTATAATTATGACACTTGGAGTTACCAGTCCCAGAGAAGCGATAAGCCCTCCCCAGATTCCCATGGTCTCCACCCCTGCATATGTGGCCATGTTAAGTCCCAGGGGGCCGGGAGTGCTCTCACTTATAGCTATCATATTTGTCAGCTGTGTCATCGTAAACCAGTCATGGGTTTTGGTAAGATCCATGAGGAACGGAAGTGTTGCCGGTCCGCCTCCCACGGCGAAAAGTCCTATCTTAAAAAACTCAAACCAGAGAGTACATGCCAGTTTCATCATCAGAGCATACCTCCCGGAAGTTTATTGTATATTATGCCTAGAAGGGCAGCTGCCACAACCATGATGATCGTCGGCACCGGTGTAAATACCGCCAATAGAAACATGCCCGCGCAAAGAGCCCATGTGACAGGCTTGTTCAGGCTTTTGCGTCCCAGGTTGATGACTGTATTGAGCATGAGTGCACATACAGCTCCTCTTATGCCCACAAGACCATGCTGAACCACCGGGTAATCCATGAAATTCTGCAGTATCATTGCGATGACAGTTATTATCACAAGTGACGGTGTCACCATGCCAAGTGTTGCGAAAATGCCTCCCCAGAACCCTTTCCTTCTAAAGCCGACAAAAGTCGCCGTGTTTACTGCAATGATTCCCGGAGTGCACTGCCCGATTGCGTAGCATTCAAGCAAAGTCTCTTCATCTATCCATTTTTTCTTTTCCACCAGTTCGTATTTCAGCATGGGCAGCATCGTCAGACCTCCACCGAATGTAAGTCCGCCTATCCTGAAAAACGCCCAGTACAGTCTCAATAATTCTTTCATAGGGTATATGTTACCACAAATCCACAAAAAACCATACCTGCTCTAATCACGCAGCAGGCATAATTATCAAAACACCAAGATACTTTGAAGACAAAAAGAGACCGAACCGAATTCAGCCTCTTTCATATCGTTATTCAGATTTACAGCACCTTTGACAGGAATTCCTTAAGTCTCGGATGCTGAGGATTCTCGAAGAAATCCTTAGGATTGTTCTGCTCTGCAATAATGCCTTCATCCATGAACAGAACTCTGGTAGCCACCTCTCTGGCAAATCCCATTTCGTGGGTAACAACTACCATAGTCATTCCTTCATCGGCAAGTTCTTTCATCAGTTCAAGAACTTCACCTACCATTTCCGGGTCAAGAGCGGAAGTCGGCTCATCGAAGAGCATCACTTCAGGATTCATAGCCAGAGCTCTTGCAATTGCTATTCTCTGTTTCTGCCCGCCGGAAAGCTGCTTAGGATAGGCATCAGCCTTGTCAGGAAGACCTACCCTCTCCAGCAGACTTAATGCTTTGGCCTCTGCGTCAGCATCACTCATAATCTTAAGTGTTACCGGCGCAAGCTTGATATTATCCTTAACAGTCAGATTGTCAAAAAGATTGAACTGCTGGAAAACCATACCCATGCGCTGTCTCATCTTGTCGATGTCAGTCTTGGGGTCGGTCATTTCAATTCCGTCAACCTTGATTGAACCCTCTGTTGGTTCCTCAAGCATGTTGAGACATCTCAAAAATGTCGACTTGCCTGAACCTGAAGGTCCGATGACTACAACCTTTTCTCCGGGAAAAATGTGCTCGTCCACGCCTTTGAGGACATGATGGTCGCCAAAACTTTTGTGCAGATTTTTAACGTCTATCACTTGCTCTCATCCTCCTTTCCAGCTTTTCGAGCAGCTTGCTCAACAGAAGCACCAGGAACAGATATACCAGCGCCACACTTACGAGCGGCACGAATGCCTGATAAGTCAGTCCCTGAATATTCAGAGCAACCTTGGTAATATCTTTGACTCCGATTACAGTTACCAGTGACGTATCCTTAAGGAGTGTAATCATCTCATTGCCCAGAGCAGGCAGAATATTCCTGATTGCCTGCGGGATGATGATTTTGGTCATAGTCTGTCTGTAATTAAGACCAAGAGAACGACCTGCCTCCATCTGACCTGAATCTACAGACTGTATGCCGCTTCTGACAATCTCTGCCACATAAGCTCCGGAGTTGATGCCGAAAGCCAGTGTTGCCACCATAATAGGGTGTCTGCTGGATGCGAAAATGACAAAATACATAATCAGCAGCTGAACCATCATTGGTGTTCCTCTGATAACCGTCAAATATATGCGGCATATCTTGTCGCCGATATTCAGCAATACATGTCCCATTCCATGGGCATTCCTGCTCTGAGAGTCATGGGCAGTTCGTATTACCGCAATGATGACTCCTATAGCTATGCCCAGCACCAGAGCAAGCAGAGCCACTCTCAGCGTCACTGTAAGGCCCTTGAGATAGAGCACCCATCTGTCATCTATGATAAATGACTGTTCTATGGCATTGGACATGTGGGAAATCCATTCCTGCATAACTGTAACTTCTCCTTAAAATAATCCTGTTTGTTAATACCCAACCTATATATATTTACTCTGCCTTGATGTATTTGTCAAGGATTGCCTGAAGACTTCCGTCTTCCTTCATCTGCTTAATTACTCCGTTAACCTTTTCAAGCAGTTCTTCGTTGTCCTTTGCAATTGCAATGGCATATTCTTCTTCGACATAGTCTGTATCAAGCACCTTGAGACCTTCGTTTGCTTTTACGAATTCCTTGGCTGGCTGATTGTCGATTACTACTGCATCAACTTTGCCTGTCTTGAGAGCTTCGATAGCATTTGCTCCTGCTGTGTATGCAATAACATTGTCAGCACCGTAGTCATCCTCGCAGTAGATGTGTCCTGTAGTTGATTCCTGAACACCGATCTTTACGCCTTCCAGATCGTCAGGACTTGCAATATCAGAATCTTCTTTTACAATAATACTCTGAATGCCTGTAGCATATGATTCTGAGAAGTTAACGTTCTTTTCTCTTTCAGGAGTCTTGGTCATGCCTGCAATACCTACATCAGCTTTGCCTGATTCGATAGCAGGAATAATTGAATTGAAGTCAATATCCTGAATTTCAAGTTCCATGCCAAGCTCGTCAGCAATTGCCTGAGCCACTTCAACATCGATACCTGCGTAGTCTTCGCCGTCAACATACTCATATGGAGGGAATGTTGCATTAGTTGCCATTACCAGTGTTCCGCCTGAACCGCTGCCGCCGCAGCCGGTCATTGCAAATGCGAATGCAAGAACCATAATTAATGCTAAAATCTTCTTTTTCATTGTTTTCTCCTTCTTTCCTGAGATTATAATCCGTTACTACATTGAATGATTATACACCACTTGCACGCCAATATCCATAAAAAATTGCATAAATAAACATAATTTTGCAATCTCAATCACAAACAAAGGGTATATCCTGCAATATCTCACAAGATATACCCTCTCTCATTTTACAGCATACTAAGTATATGTCTTTTGTACTTGAGAAATTTCTCAGAAAGCTGGAAGTCGCTGCTTCGCGGTTTCTCCTCTTCTATTTCTATCTCTGCCACAATCCTTCCCGGATTGCCCTTGAGTATATATACCCTGTCTGAAAGAAGAATCGCTTCATCAATATCATGAGTCACAAGCAGAGTGGCCAGCTGTATTTCCTCCATTATTCCCAGATACCATCTGTGAATGCCTTCTTTGGTTATGGTGTCAAGAGCGCTGAAGGGTTCATCGAGAAGCGCGGTTCCGCTTGATGCCATATATGTCCTGAGAAGAGCCGCTCTCTGTTTCATGCCTCCGCTCAGCTGCGCCGGATACTTGTACTGATAACCTTCCAGTCCGAATTGCTCAAACAGCGGATTCACATGATTTCTTGCATCTTCCTTCTTCATTCCTCTGAGAACAAGGGGAAGCGCCACATTGTCAATTACCTTCTTGTGATCCATCAGCAGATCCTTCTGCAGCATATATGCAATTTTGCCCGGTCTTGAAGTAATATCTTCATCCTCGAGGAAAACCCGCCCGCTGTCCGGTTCTGTGAGTCCTGCAATAATGTGAAAGAGCGTTGTCTTGCCCGCACCGCTCACACCGAGAAGCGATACAATTTCACCCTTTTCCACGTGGATATTTATGTCCTCTATTATCTTCCGTCCGGAATATGACTTGTTAATGCTTTCTGTTCTAATCAGTGACATGTTGTCTCCTATTTTTCCGGCAGATATTCGTTGGTGAATCCCTTATCTGTCAGATCAGTTTCAGTAAGTCCGTTGTCGTGGAGCCACTTGTAGAATCTGTTCCATCTATCTGCGTCTATAACGCCCCACTGCTCTGCATCAGCTATATATTTGTCTGCGAGAACCTTCTGGCTCTTCTTAACCAGTTCTTCTGAGTTCTCAAGCGAACCTGTTTCGTCACCTTCAATTAAGATGTCTGCTGCCTCCTCAGGGTTCTTTGCCGCATACTCATATCCCTTCGCTGTTGCTGCAATGAATGCTTTGGCTGCATCCGTCTGATTGCTGAGGAAATCGTTGTTGGCGATAATTACCGGTGAATAGTAATCGAAGGTTTCATCATAGTCTGCGAATCCAAAATAGTCCACGTCAACACCTTCAACCTCTGCATTTACCACACCCCATCCTTCGTAAACCCAGATGGCATCAGTCTGGTTGGCATCAAGAGCTGCAGGCTCGTCTGTGATGTTGTTTGGAATCTGCTTCAGCTCATCGAAATTGCCGCCGTCATCATTGATCAGCTTCTTGAGCATTGCCTGCTCAATCGGAATATCCCATGCTGAATAAGTCTTGCCTGTAAGACCCTTAGGGCTAGTAATGCCGTCACCCTTTCTTGACATTATTCCCGAAGTATTGTGCTGGAGTACTGCGGCAACAGTTGTGAAATTGCAGTTTTCTTCATCTTCCAGAATTGAGGCCATTGTATCCTGATAGCCTATTGCAAACTGTGCTTCTCCTGCTGAAGTCATCTGTTCTGCTGTATTCTCTGCAGGCTGAACGATTGTCACATCAAGACCTGCTTCATCGTAGTATCCCAGTGCTTTGGCAACATATACTCCTGTGTGGTTGGTATTAGGTGTCCAGTCCAGGCAGAAAGTAACCGGAGTTTTGTCCCCGCTGTCCGAGCTTCCGCATCCTGTCATTCCAAATGCTGTCACAGCAGTCAATACAATTGCCGCTGCAATGCTGATTATTCTCTTATTCATTTCACCGTATCTCCTTCTCATTATCTACAAGCTGCTTCCATGGCATCGTCGCCTTGCCGGCAAACTCCACCAGCGCCAGAAGCAGCAAGCTGATCACTACAATAACCAGTATTATTGCGAACATGGCGTCGAATGCATATGCCTTCTGCATTCTTGTCATCATTACACCAAGACCGTTGAAACCGCCAAGCCATTCGGCAACAACCGCACCCACAACCGCATATGAAGCGGCTATCTTGAGCCCTGCGAAAAACTGAGGCAGCGCCTGGGGGAACTTAAGATGAATGAAAATATCCATTCTTCCTGCTCCAAGCGCCCTCATCAGGTCAACTGAATCTCTGTCCACGCTTTTGTAGCCGCTGAGCAGACCTATTGTAATAGGAAAATATGTCGTTATTACAACAAGCGCAATCTTGGGGGCAATGCCGTATCCCAGCCAGAGCACCAGAATTGGCGCGATGGCAATGGTCGGAATTGTCTGGGTTATTATTATTAGAGGGGAAAACGCCCTGTCAATAATAGCGAATCTGTCCATCACCGTTGCAGTGACAAATGACAGAAGAATGCCCAGCGCAAGTCCATAGGCAGTTTCCTGAAGAGTAAACACTGCATTCTCCGCAATATGGTCAATATTGCGAACCAGCGCA
>JALEUQ010000075.1 GCA_022780965.1 Clostridiales bacterium | reverse complement strand
TTCGTTACTTGATTAAGCTTCTTCTACAGCAAGCTGTTCGAAAATCTCAACCACCTTGTTGAATTCCTCTTCGTCTTCGATATCGATCAGTTCATAATCTTCGCCGAATTCTTTATATCCATAGATATAAACATCCTCTGTTCCCAGTGGATTCAGTGCGATGTACTCCTTATCCAGTGCGTCGAACACTCCCAGGATACCGCATTCTTCTTCAACACCATCATCAAATTCCAAAGTGATGATTTCGTCTTCCTCATAACCATATAATTCCTTGTTTTCAGCCATTTTTTCCTCCATGAATGTTCTTTTGACATTGAATTCTTAGACTACTATATCATTATGCCTAATAATTGGCAACAGATTATTTCACCATTATTTCGCACTGTCAGGATGGAAATATTTCCATACGCTCTCTGCAGAAGTCCTGTTCATTCCGGGAACCTCCATAAGTTCGTCTGCACTCGCTGCCTTAATGCGTTCCACACTTCCGAAGTGCTGGAGCAGGGCGCGCCTTCTCACCTGTCCTATTCCTTTAATCTCATCAAGCACCGATACGAAAGCTTTCTTATCTCTTACACTCCTGTGGTACTCGATTGCAAAACGGTGGACTTCTTCCTGAATTGTGCCGATGTACTTAAAAAGAATGCTCTTCTCCTTAAGCGGTATTTCTCTGAATCCGCCTCCCCATTTATCCCGGTACACCAGTGCTCTGGTTCTGTGATTATCATCCTTGACCATTCCCACTACAGGAATATCGAATCCCGTTGCATCAATTACGGCACATGCAGTTGTCACATGACCCCTTCCTCCGTCCATGAATATAATGTCAGGAAGCACGCTGAAGCCTTCATCACCGTCAAATACTCTTCTGAAACGGCGGCTGAGCACCTCAGTCATTGAAGAGTAGTCATCCTGCCCCTCAACCGTTCTTATCCTGAACTTCCTGTAGCTGCTCTTGTCCGGACGTATTCCTTCATACACTACCATTGCACCTACAGTGTCAACCCCGTTAGTGTTGGATATATCATAAGCTTCAGCTCTGAACTCCCTGCCGTCATACACGCCATCTGCAGCACCCATTTCACGGAGCACATCAAAAATTTCCTGACCAAGTGCATTCCTTCGTTCTCTGGCATTGGCAGCCCGCTGGTCGATGGTCTTGACCATTTCCAGAACGTCTCTGCGCGCCAGATCGGCAAGTGCACGTTTTTCACCCTTTTGCGGTCTCATAATTGAAACATTGTGGCCTGCACTGAGTGAAAGCATTCTTTCGAGTGCCTCCTTGTCTTCCGGCACGTCGTGAACCAGAATCTCTCTCGGTATGTTCGGCATGCTTCCATAATGCTGATTGATAAAGGCCGCAACTAGATCTTTTCGTTGGACATCCTGAGAATTCTCCATCTCATGGACTTCTCTCCCCACAAGCTTGGATTCTCTCACGAAGAACACCACCATGTTCACAGTCTCTGCGCCCAGGGCCGGAAGCACAATATCCATATCAGTGTCATGATGCAGTACTACCCGCTGTGTTTCAGACAGTGCAGCCGTTGCCTCCATGTAGTCTCTGTAAACTGCCGCACTCTCGTAATCCATGGCATCTGAAGCGGCCATCATCTTCTCTCTCAGGCTATTCATCATGGGTTTGTTGTGACCCGACAGAAACGCCTTCACATCACCTATTACCTTCGCATATTCCTCACGGCTCACTTTGCCGGAGCATATTCCTCTGCACTGATTGATATGATAATTGAGGCACGGTTTGAAGTCGTCCGGGAATGATACTGCAGAGCATTTTTTGAGGCTGAAGCTGCCGTTAACCAGATCTATTATCCTGTTTACAGCGCCCACATCACTATATGGTCCGAAATAGCGTGCTCCGTCCTTCTTGACGATACGTGTCTTGATTACCCGCGGATACTTTTCATTGGTAATCTTGATATACGGATAAGTCTTGTCATCACGGAGAAGTATATTGTACTTGGGCCTGTGCTTCTTGATCAGGTTGCACTCAAGTATCAGCGCCTCCGTCTCGCTTGCAGCTGTTATGTACTCAAACTCTGCAATCTGGCTTACCATGCTGCGGATTCTCGGCTCCAGGTTCCTTGAGGACTGGAAATACTGACGTACCCTGTTCCTGAGCGAAATCGCCTTGCCCACGTATATGATATTTCCCAGCTTATCCTTATGCATGTATACACCCGGCGAATCCGGGAGATTTTTAAGGTTTTCCTGAATATCAAACATCTTTAGGTGCAGTTTCACTCCTTTTTGTTTCAGTTTCTCTGACTGCTTTTCTTTGGCGAATCAGGATCAGTGTTATCAGTACAATAAGAGCTGCGGTAACAACGGCAGCCGCAAACAGTGGAACCATATCATCAGGAATGCCTATTGCCGACAGAGGACCTCCCCGGTCAACATTCACCAGCGCAATGGCATCACAGCTTTTGTGTACCTTCCCGGAACCGTCCACCAGCTGCACCGTCCCAACCACATCGCCTTTGCAAACGGGAGCATCGACTTTATCTTCTGCAGGAATCAGCTTCACTTCCATGTCCGCCTCTTCAATACTTCCGTCGGAGTTTCGACTGCATGTAACAGCCAAAGTGTCGGCAGCTCCCGCCGGCACATGACCTGATGCTCCTCGTCTTACCTTAAGGCTCTGGATTTCTTTCTTTTCTCTGGCAAGAATCTGCGTGCCGAAATTCTCGAATCCGTATTCGAAGAGCTGCACCGCATCTGTAAATCTTGTGTACTCTCCTGAGTCGAGGATTATTACGATAAATTCTGTGTCACCGTCCTTTGCCGATGCCGCAAAACAATTGCCTGCCGTTGATGTGGTTCCCGTTTTTATTCCCGTCGCTCTCTCATATTCAAGCGGTATTTTGACACCGTCAACTTCCACCTTTTTGCCTGACTTGAGGAGAGGGTTGGTTGTTTTAAGCTTCCTTGCCTCAGACTTGTTGGTAGGTGGAATTGTATACCTGACAGTTGTAACCAGCTTCCTGAAAGTTTTGTTATCCAGTGCTTCTCCTGCTATCAGTGCCAGATCTTCCGCAGTTGTCCTGTGATGCTCCTGACCTGCAGTATTAAGTCCGTTGGTATTAGTGAAGTGAGTATTCTTCGCACCGCACTCCTTCGCACGTTCATTCATCATGTCACAGAAGCTGTCGATATCACCGGCTGTCTCAATTGCAAGCACCCGTGCAGCATCGTTGGCTGACGGGAGCATCATGGCATAAAGAAGCTGCTCAACAGTAAGCTTTTCTCCTTTGTGCATGTCAATATTAACGCCAATCGGCGACGAATCCTCAGGAACCGTGACCACCCTGTCAAGTTCAAGATTTTCCAGTACGACAAGACATGTCAGAATCTTGGTAATACTTGCAGGGTCCCGCTTCTCTACTGCATTCTTTTCGTACAGAATCTGTCCGCTGGCCCTGTCAATCATGATTACAGAGGTCCCTTCAACTTCCGGCACCTTTGCATCAGCCCAGATAAATGAAGGCATGACCGCTGCAGCCAGCATCATCGCTATTATTATGTATTTTACTCTTTTTATCCTATCCATAGGTCGATTATATCACTTTACTGAATACTGGTAAAATGTTATAATCAACCTTGCATTATTATATTTTATACCCAGGAACAGTAGCTAAAATTTAACAAAAGAGGTGTATCAAATGTACAAAATCGGAACCCTGAACAAGATTTCACCAGTAGGTCTTAACAGACTTACAGCAGACTTCGAAATCGTAGAAGACATCAATGAAGCAAACGGTATTATCCTGAGAAGTGCTGACATGCACGAGATGGAACTGTCAGATAACCTGCTTGCAATCGGCAGAGCAGGTGCCGGCACCAACAATATTCCTGTTGAGAAATGTGCTGAGCAGGGAATCGTAGTATTCAATGCTCCCGGTGCTAACGCAAATGCTGTTAAGGAAATGGTTCTGGCAGCCATGATCAATTCAGCAAGAAATGTTGTTGAAGGTGCTGCATGGGCAAAGACTCTCATCGGCAATGAAGGCGTAGGCAAAATGGTTGAGAAAGGCAAGGGCCAGTTCGCAGGAACAGAAATCATGGGCAAGACTCTCGGCGTAATCGGACTCGGCGCCATCGGTGCCAAGGTTGCCAACGCAGCAGCAGCTCTTGGAATGGACGTAATCGGATATGACGCTTTCCTTACTACCAAAGCTGCTCTCAGCCTAGATCCTGCCGTAAAGGTAGTTGATGATCTCGGTAAGCTCTATCCTGAATGCGACTACATTTCAATCCACGTTCCTGCCAACGCAGCAACAGCCAAGATGATCAATGCAGAAGCACTGGCTCAGATGAAGGATGGAGTAGTATTCCTGAACTTCTCGAGAGACAAGCTTATCGATGACGATGCTCTGCTTGCTGCCATCGATGCCGGCAAAGTTAAGAAATATGTGACAGACTTTACAGATGATGCCATTCTCAATGCTGACAAGCCTCAGATTACAGTTTATCCTCATCTGGGTGCATCATCAGCAGAAGCTGAAGATAACTGTGCAGTAATGGCAGTTAACCAGGTAATGGATTACATAGAGAACGGAAATATCGTTAACTCAGTAAACCTTCCTGCAGTATCACTTGGTGCCAAGAACGGCGCAAGAATGGTTGTTATCGCCAAAAATGATGCAGATGCTCTGACTAAGGTGTCAGCAGTGGCTACGGGCGCAGTTGCTTCAAATACTCGCGGTGACTACACTGTAGTCCTGGCAGATGTTGCTGAAGGTACAGCACCTGTTGAGGGCGAAGGAATCATCAGAGTACGCGTTATCTAATGCGTGATTGATACGCGATTGAATACTCAGCTTACATGAGCGCCGCAAATGCGGCGCTCTTTTAGTGTAATTGCAGACCCCGGTTTCAGCTGTATATCTGCCGCCTTGAGCACGCACGCAATAAAAAACCGGCGGAACTCATCCACGGTCCACCGGACTTTTTACGTATCTTGCAATAATTAAACCATATCGTCACTCTCTGCCCAGACCTTGTTGCACAGCACCCCCAGGAACAATACCCATGACATGAGAAAGAACCAGATCATCAGCGCGATTACCGAAGACAGAGTTCCATACAGCACGTCGTAGTTGGCAAGTGATGTGGCATACCTGGAATAAACCAGTGTAACAACCAGCATTCCCACCGAAGCGAAAATGCTGCCCGGCAGTATACTCCTGAATGTAACCCTCACAGTCGGCATGATCCAGTAGTTGTAGCTCACCATGAGGAAATAAAGCACGCCGCCCAGAACCCATCTGAGACTCATCCAGATGCTCTCATAGAATATACTGTCATCCACATTGAGAATGTCCAGAACAATGTTCAGAATAAGCTGACCGTACACTAGAATCAGTATCGCAAACACCGCCGTAAAAACGGTGAATATCATGGTTCTGATGGCCCTGAGCCTGTCCAGGAGATAGTTCTTGCCTGTAGATGTTCCGTCAGTCATTGTATAATTGGTAATTCGCATGATGCTGAAAGAGGCACGTGATCCTGCCCACAGTGCAATTACCGCGAATATCAAGTTACCGAAACCAACTGATTCAAACTCAAAGAGGCTTGAAACCAGGCTTGACAGCTGACGACCTGTGTACTCTTCAATAAGCGCGAAAGCCGTACTTACCGATATATTAAAAATACCAAGTATCTGCGTCACCAGAATGATTATCGGCACAATGCTAAGAAGCAGATAGAATGCCACCTGAGCCGCGAAGCCCTGATAATATGGATCCTTCATCTGCTTGATGCCGAGTATGATCATTCTGAATAAACGTCTTCTGATTTTAGCTATTAACTTCATAACCCTTCTCCGTCAGAAGTTCCTTTAATTTAACCAGAGCATTGGCTCTGTGACTTATCCTGTTCTTGATTTCCGGATCTATTACGCCGAAAGTATGGTCGTATCCGACAGGACGGAAGTACGGGTCGTATCCAAACCCGTTAGAGCCTTCAGGTTCCAGCATAATGTGCCCCTCTATCTCACCTCTTGCTACGAGAGTATCCCCATCAGGAAAAATCATGGTGATTACTGCCACATATCTGGCAGTTCTCTTCTCATAGGGAACATCCTTGAGAAGTTCCACCATCTTGGCATTGTTTGCAGCATCATCACACTCAGGTCCTGCGAATCTGGCTGAATACACTCCCGGAGCACCATCGAGGAAGTCTATCATGAGTCCCGAATCATCAGCAATTGTAGGCTTGCCGCACAGTTTCATGATTTCGCTGGCCTTCTTGTATGAATTTTCTTCGAAAGTCTCACCATCCTCAACAATGTCAATATCCGGAATTCCCGCCTCATCACGAGGAACAATATTCATGCCGAACTGACTTGTAATTGCTTCTATTTCTCTTATTTTGCCCTTGTTCTGTGTTGCCGCTACTATTATTGAACTCATATTCAACTCCTCTGATTTATTACTTCTAAGTATTATACCACAAAATTACAGCAGTATGAAACCTGCCAGACCGAGTCCGATTCCTGCTGCAGCTCCTGCAGCCACATCTCTTATGAAATGAACGCCTCCCAGAACTCGTGTCACCGCAAGCAGAGTCCCGCAGACAGCCAGTGCTCCTCCTGCCGCAGGATTATAGCATCCGGCTGTAAAAGCAATTATAAATGCAGAAAAAACATGTCTGCTTGGGAATGATTTACCCTTTGTATCTTTCTCAATTACCGGAGCCGCTTCAAAAACCTCATACGGTCTGGGAGCATTAATCTTCGCTCTTGCGGCACTCAAGAGCACGAATCCCGCTCCCGGTACAACAGCCGCCTTCCACGCATCCGGCTGCCCCGCTGCGAAAACCCACACCAGGAACAATGGATAAAACACGTATGACACCAGTGACAGAGCACGCCCGCCCTTTGTCACGAAGCCGGCAAGCCATGCTCTGCTCCTCACATATTCAAGCATTTTTAAATACGTTTCTTTTTTCAACTTTTTCTCCTTATCTGCGCTGCTTCTCTCGAACCTTGTCATTGTCAATCACCAATATTCATGCAGCTTGTTTCTATTTTGCAACAAAAGGTGTAAAATAGCAATGTTAAGGTTGAAAGGATGGTTATCATGTCTAGTGTTGTTTGGGTTACTTTATGTTCAATAATAATATTTTTCCTTCAGTCGGGCTTCGCCTGCTATGAAGGAGGTCTTGTACAGAGCAAAAATGTCATATCTGTAGCAATCGAGAATCTGATTTCACTTTCGGTCGGAGTGCTTATCTTCTCCTCATGCGGATTCTATATCATGTACGGGCGCATGCCTGCAGAACCTGATGAATGGGCGTTTTTCCTGTCGCAGATAATGTTCGCCGTAACATCTGTTACCATATTCGCCGGTGCCATGTCAGAGAGAACCAAATTTACCTCCCTGATAATAGCAGCCGGTGTAAGTGCTCTTATCATATATCCTGTTTTCGGAAGGCTCGCATGGTTTGGCCACTTCAATTCATCAAAAGGTCTGCTGGAGGCCATGGGGTACATGGATTTCGCCGGTGCAAGTGTAGTTCACATGACTGCAGGATTCATAGCCCTGGCAGGTGTAATTGTTGTAGGCAGACGTGCCGAGACCAAACGTGGCTTCTCTAACATTCCACTGGCTGTCCTCGGTGTATTCATTCTCTGGTTCGGCTGGTTCGGATTCAATGGTGCAATGCTTAATCCTGATGATCCAAGGCTTCCTGTCACAATAATCAACGTTATTGCTGCAGGTTCAAGCGGCGTTCTCGGAGCACTTTGCGGCAACTTTCTGATTAAACGAAGCGGTCACTTCCTGTTATCATCCTTCGATGGTGTTCTAAGTGCGCTGGTTGCAATTACTGCACTCTCCGCATACACATCGCCTGCAGCATCAGCTGCCGTCGGATTCATTGCCGGCTTCGCGGCATATATCACAACTCGAATAATGAAAAGATTCAGCATTGATGATGCTGTCCACGTTATTCAGACACATTTATCAGGAGGAATTACAGGATGCCTCTGCACTGCAGTCTTCGCCCATTCAACATACCTTCAGTGTGACACCAGGCTTGAACAGCTGGGAATTCAGTTCCTGGGCATTGCAGTGAATTTCGCATGGGTATTTACAGTTTCATACATAATGTTCCGCATACTTGCGGCAACTGCATCTCTCAGAGTCAGCGCCGAAGAAGAACGCAAGGGTCTTAACATCGTAGAGTTTAACGACATATACACCTGGGAAAACCAGCAGATTACAGCTTCATACGAAAGCGAAATATACGACAAGAACAAGCTGCTCCGCAAGCAGGCCAGACTTCTGGCAGTAACAGAAGAACAGGAGAAGGAGCGACTGGCTCACGATATCCATGATGGTGTTGGTCAGAGCCTGTCAGCTCTCAAAGTAGTCGCCGGACTTGAGAAACTTCAGATTGAATCAGGGGATCTGGAAGGCGCCGCAGTCACTGCAGCCAAAACCGAAGAACTGGCCAGAACCTCTATCAAAGAGATGCGCAACATTTTGAACAATCTGAAGCCGGAATCTCTAGAGAAAGGCGGGCTGACGGGGGGAATCAAATACCTTGTTGACACTGCCAATGCTACCGGAATAGTAGAATGCAGCCTCGATATACTCGATGAAATGCCTGAATTCGACAATACTGTCCAGCTTAACCTGTACCGTGCCATACAGGAATGCATCAACAATGTGCTCAAGCACTCAGGTGCCCATGAATGCACTATCACACTCAGCCGCAACCACCGCAAAGACATGTATCGATTTGTCATCAGCGACAACGGCAAAGGTTTCAGACCTGACACCATTGAGAGCAAAGGGCTCGGTCTGTCGTCAATGGAGGACAGAATCAGCATGCTGGGAGGCAGATTCAGAATTGACAGTATCGTCGGCAAAGGAACACAGATTACAATGGAGGTGCCCTGCAAATGAAATTTTCACAAGACAGAACAATCAAAATATATTTAGTTGATGACCATAAGCTTCTGCGGGAATCACTGCAGCTCCTTCTGGCGAGAACCGATGACTTCCAGGTAATCGGCCAGTCGGACAACGGAATGAACCTTGAGGACATTTTCCTTCAGGAAGTGCCGGACGTTGTTTTGATGGACATTACAATGCCGATGCGCGACGGGTACGAAACGGCCAAAGCCCTGAAGAAGCAGTACCCTAAGCTTAAAATCATTTTTCTTACCATGCACAAGACTGAAGAAACCCTTTCTAAGGCATTCAACAGCGGCTGCGATGGATACGTCCTCAAAGAGAACGCATTCGAAGAACTGGCTGCAGCCATTCGCAAAGTAATGAACGGGGAAATATATGTGTCGGATGTTCTCACTCCGATGATGCTCAACGGATTTCTGGCAGATGAACGGTCAGGTCACGATCTCAGCGACAGGGAGCTTGAAATCATGAAGCTTCTGGCTGAAGGCTACAATAACAGGGAGATTGCCGACATGCTGGGCATCGCAGTCAAAACTGTCGAAGTTCATCGTTCAAACATCATGAAAAAGCAGAATTTCAAGAACATAACAGAACTGGTTCGATATGCTGTGCGTAACCATATAATCGAAGCATGATAATGCGCCGGCATAAGAATTCAGACATAAAGCCGACATAAAAT
>JALEUQ010000070.1 GCA_022780965.1 Clostridiales bacterium | reverse complement strand
GGCAGTAACGGCGGAAAGAAAAAAAGAAGAAAGAAAAAAGGCAGAGGCCTCAGAGCAGCTGTCCTTGTAGTCGGCATAGTTGTGCTGCTCCTTGGAGGAGTGATTGCAGCTGGACTGACTGTTGTCAAAAATACACTGGATAATGTGGGCAGAGTTGAACTTGACGAAGAACTCATCGGCATCGATCCAAGGGTAGATGAACAGTTGAGCAATTACAGGAACATAGCGCTTCTGGGAATCGATGCCAGGAACATGAGCAACGATCAGAACTGCAGAAGTGACTCCATGATTGTTGTCAGCATCAATAAAGAGACTAATGAAATAAAGATGTTCTCTGTATATCGTGATACTCTGCTTGATATAGGCGAAGGAACTCCAGGGCTTGACAAGGTTACACATGCTTATTACTACGGAGGCCCTACCAAGACATTATATGCACTTAACCGCAATCTGGATTTGAATATCAAGGAAGTAATTGTTGTTAATTGGAAGGCTGTAGCAGATGCCGTAGACGCTCTGGGCGGACTGGAAATCGAAATACAGCAGTCTGAAATTCAGCAGATGAACAAGTACATTATCGACACTGCCAATAATATAGGCGGCAGCAAAAAGCAGATTGAAGCTCCCGGCAAGCAGACACTGAACGGTGTTCAGGCAGTAACATATGCCAGAATTCGAAAGGATGCGGCAACGGGAGACTACAGACGAAACGAGAGAATGAAAATTGTTGTCAAGGCAGCTTTCGAGAAGGCCAAGACAATGGATTACAGCCAGTTAAAAAAGATTACCAAGGAAGTTCTTCCTGAGATCAAGACTAACATGTCATCTGCAGATATGCTGGGCATGATGTTCAAAATCAACAGTTATGACATGACGTCTTCAACAGTGGGATGGCCATATGTAGTAAGAGGCTGGTCATCAGGAGGCTGGTACGGCCCTCCGGTTACATTAACATCCAACGTAGTGAAGCTGCATGAAGAATTCTTCGATCAGCAGAATTACGAACCGACGGCTCACGTTCAGGAAGTAAGTTCGAGAATTTCAGCGAAGACAGGATATTATTGATATGAGTGACAAGATGGAATTGCTTATTCTTTTCGGCGGTGTATCATCAGAACATGAAATTTCAAGGCTGAGTACCGCTGCTGTTCTGAATAACATAAACAAAGACAAGTATAATGTAACTAAAATAGGAATCACCCGAAGCGGTCACTGGATGATGACAGAAGCATCACCCGGGGAAATAAGTGACGGCTCGTGGGAAAAAAGAGAAGACAACAAGAATGCACTGGTATCTCCCGACAGGACGGTTCACGGAATACTGATTGAAGATGGGAACGGATCATTTTCAAGAAAACACATTGACGTTGTTTTCCCCGTTATGCATGGACAGAACGCAGAAGACGGAACAATGCAGGGGCTTCTCACAATAGCCGGACTGCCTTTCGTGGGACCCGGCACCACAGCATCAGCTGCAAGCATGGATAAGGCGATTACCAAGGCCATGGTAAGACAGGACGGCAATGTGGAACAGGCCGACTGCTATGTATCTCACAAAATTGCTTACGAAAGGGATAAAGCATCGGAAATCAAGGCAATCAATGATTATTTCAATGGCAGGTATCCGCTGTTTGTTAAACCTGCCAATGCGGGTTCATCTGTCGGCATAAGCAAGGTAAAGAGTGCCGAAGAACTGGAGAAGGGCCTTGATGACGCTTTCCTTGTGGACAATAAGCTGCTGGTTGAGGAGACCATCATCGGTCGCGAAATAGAAGTTGCGGTTCTGGGAAATGATGATCCTCAGGCGTCATGCATCGGAGAGATTTTTGCGGCAAATGAATTCTACGACTACGATGCCAAGTATATAAATGAGGCATCCAGAACTGAATTTGTAAGAGATCTGCCTGCAGAAACCGAGCAGAGAGTAAGGGATGCTGCGGTAACAGTTTTTAATGTCATGGGATGCAAAGGAATGTCTAGAATTGACTTCTTCCTGAAAGATGACGGTACTGTGATCCTGAACGAGCTTAATACGCTGCCGGGATTTACCAGTATCAGCATGTACCCTCAGCTGTGGGGAGAATCCGGCATATCCTATGAGAAGCTGATTGACAGACTAATAGAACTGGCTTTGGAAAACAAACCATGCATGTAAACATAGATTAGAGGTGAAGAAAAATGGCAAAAGAAAAAATCAACTGGGACGACAGTCAGGTAAGATGGAATTACAGACATACTACGGCACATATCATGGCACAGGCGGTCAAGAAGCTTTGGCCGGATGCCAAGCTTGCCATCGGACCTGCCATAGACAATGGTTTCTACTATGACTTTGATATGGAGCATAAGCTGACAGATCAGGATTTGCTCAAGATTCAGAAGGAAATCAAAAAAATAATAGGGGCTAACTACCCGCTGGAGAGATTCGAACTTCCGCGGGAGGAAGCTGTGAAGTTCATGGCTGATAAGGGCGAAGACTATAAGGTTGAACTGATTAACGACCTCCCTGAAGATGCTGTAATTTCATTCTATCAGCAGGGAGATTTCGTTGACCTTTGTGCGGGACCTCATATGGCAAGTACCGGTCAGATCAAGGCTGTCAAGCTGCAGAGCATTGCCGGAGCATACTGGAGAGGGGATTCAAACCGCAAGATGCTCCAGAGAATATACGGAACATGCTTCCCTTCGCAGGCAGAACTGGACGATTACCTGAATAAACTGGAAGAAGCCAAGAAGAGAGACCATCGCAAAATCGGCAAAGAAATGGACCTGTTCGCGCTGTATGAGGAAGGTCCGGGATTCCCGTTCTTCATGCCTAAGGGAATGGTAATAAGAAATGAACTGGAAAACTTCTGGAAGACTGAGCACCGCAAGAGAGGATATGAAGAAATCAAGACACCTCTCATCATGAACGAGCAGCTCTGGCGGACATCCGGACACTGGGATCACTATAAAGGCAACATGTACTTTACCAAAATCGATGGTGAAGACTATGCTATTAAACCAATGAACTGCCCGGGATCACTTCTTGCCTACAAGAGAAAGATGTGGTCATACAGAGAATTTCCGGTAAGAATGGGCGAGCTGGGACAGGTGCACAGACATGAACTGTCGGGAGCACTTCACGGTCTGATGAGAGTAAGAACATTTACTCAGGACGATGCGCATATCTTTATGCTCCCTGAACAGATCAAAGATGAAGTAATCGGAGTTGTAAAGTTCATTGACGATGTTTACAGAATGTTCGGTTTCACATACCACATTGAACTGAGCACAAGACCTGAAGACTCAATGGGTACAGACGAAGAATGGGAAGCAGCAGAAACTGCACTGAGAGAAGCCATGGAGAGCATCGGAGTTCCTTTCGTCATAAACGAGGGAGACGGAGCATTCTACGGACCTAAACTTGACTTCCATCTGGAGGATTCAATCGGCAGAACATGGCAGTGCGGAACTATTCAGCTTGACATGCAGCTGCCTCAGAGATTCGACATTACTTATGTAGGATCTGACGGTGAGAAACACAGACCTGTAATGATTCACAGAGTTATCTTCGGATCAATCGAAAGATTTATCGGAATCCTCATTGAGCATTTCGCAGGTAAATTCCCGCTCTGGCTGGCTCCGGTTCAGGTTAAACTGATGACAGTAACAGAGAAATTCTCAGACTATGCTCTCAAGGTTGCTGAACAGTTTGAAGAAGCAGGTCTCAGAGTTGAAACAGATATTCGAAACGAGAAAATCGGCTACAAAATCAGAGAAGCAAGAAACGAGCGAAATCCATATCTGTGTGTAATAGGCGAAAACGAAGTTAACGCAGGAACCCTTACGGTAAGAAACACCAAGACAGGTGAAGAAGTAGTAATGACTCCTGACCAGCTTCAGGAACAGCTTCTTGAGGAAATAAGAACCAAGGCAATATAGTTTATTGTGCTGATGTAATCTGCCACTGACGAGGTCTGCAAATGAAAAAGTCAACGAAGAAAATTATAATAGCTGCGGTCGCTGCTGCTGCACTGGCTGGGGCTGCTGCAGGAGTTTTCGCCTGTACCATGCCATATGAAGTTACGGCAGACGGGCAGACTCTGGTAGTTGTCAAGAACAAAGCAGCGGGAAAAGAGGCTGTCAGAAAAGTACTGGAAGGTTACGTGCCGGAGGATACAGAACTGAAGACTGTATCATTGGACAAGAATCTTCAGATTAAGGCTGTAGGCATAAAGCGATATTTCAGTGCCAAAGCTCAGATTAAAACAAAAAAAGAGGCAGTGTCATATCTTATGGATGCCAACAGCAAGGAGGAAGCTCTCTTCGATGCTACCATAACGAGCCAGTATGTCAAAGAGGAGACCTACACTCCTGAAATTGACTACAGGGCTGACGACAAGGCTCTTGCCGGAACCAAGCGCGTAGAGAAGGAAGGCAAAGACGGCCGCAGGAAGGCTACTTACCAGGTCACTACTGTCAATGGTGTAGAAACTGCATCTGAAATTGTTGATCAGGAAATACTGGAAAAGGGCGAGAGCGCAATCATATACAAGGGTACACTGGGAGTGCCCGAAGGCAAGGATTGGAAGACTTATGAAGGAAATCCGGTGTTTAATGACGGCAGTGATATTGCCAATACCGCTCTGCAGTATCTTGGATGCCCGTATAAATACGGGGGTTCAAGCTTCACAAAGGGTATTGACTGTGTTCAGTACGTTCGGAACATATACAGGATGTATGGAGTCTCGATACCGAACAGTCATTCAAAAATAAGGAAGCTGGGATCCGGTGTATCTCTATCCGGAGCCCAGCCTGGAGATATTATCTGCTACAAGAAGCACGTGGCGATTTATCTTGGCAACGGCAAGATGGCAGAAGCCACCAGAAAAAAAGGAACCAAAGTCAGCAGTATCCGTGGCGGTGTAATAACAATAAGACACGTCAATAAAAACAACTAGATAACAGGCCGGATGCATATTGTGTCCGGCTTTTGATATAAGGCCACAACATAAGCCACAATATGAGCCACATTTTGTAAAAAAAGACGCTGGAAACATTGAATTTCCAACGTTTTTAAATGGCGAGGCATGAGGGACTCGAACCCCCAACCGACAGATTCGAAGTCTGCGACTCTATCCATTGAGCTAATGCCCCACTAATTGAGATTAACATTAACATTATAAATAACCGGTGACAAAAATGCAAGGGGAGAACCATCCTATCTATTGAATTCGAACTGCATATTTGGTATCATATATACACGTATGTGTGTGCCCATTTTGTGTTTAGAAACGAAATTGAAAGGTTTACAATGATAAAATTTAACGTTCCTCCATTTGTGGGTGGAGAACTAAATTACATAAATCAGGCAATTGCAGCCAGGAAAATATGCGGCGATGGAGAATTTACGAAACGGTGCAGCAGATGGATAGAAGAACGTACCGGGGTTAACAGAGCACTTCTGACAACTTCATGTTCCCACTCTCTTGAAATGGCAGCACTTCTTGTTGATATTCAGGAGGGGGATGAAGTCATTCTGCCGTCATATACATTTGTGTCTACTGCTAATGCATTTGCTTTAAGAGGAGCCAGGCTGGTTTTCGTAGACATAAGGCCCGATACAAACAATATAGATGAGAAACTCATTGAAGCGGCCATTACGCCGAGAACCAGGGTTATCGTACCTGTTCATTATGCCGGAGTCGGCTGCGAAATGGATAGGATAATGGCGATTGCTGAAGCCTATAATCTTAAAGTTGTGGAAGACGCAGCACAGGGAGTAAATGCGTATTACAAAGGCAAGGCACTTGGCAGCATTGGGGATGTAGGATGCTACAGTTTTCACGAGACCAAGAACTACAGCATGGGAGAAGGCGGAGCGACACTTCTGAGAGACGATGTTCTTGTTGAAAGGGCAGAAATAATTAGAGAAAAGGGAACAGACAGGAGCAGATTCCTGCGGGGACAGGTGGACAAGTACTCGTGGGTGGAGATGGGATCATCATATCTGCCAAGCGAACTGAATGCGGCTTATCTACTGGCACAGCTGGAGGCGGCAGATGAGATCAATGACAGCAGACTGGCAGTATGGGACAGGTATTATGAGGAGTTCAAGCCTCTGGCAGAGTCAGAAGGTCTTGGAATTCCGTATATTCCTGCAGAATGCAAGCATAACGCACACATGTTTTATCTGAAATTGAAGAATCTGGAAGAAAGAACGGATTTCATTTCATTTCTCAAAGAAAACGGTGTGATGTCGGTGTTTCACTATGTGCCGCTTCATTCATCGGCGGCAGGCCGCAGGTTCGGTGTTTTCAGCGGTGAAGACAGGTTCACTACGAAGGAGAGTGAGAGACTTGTTCGTCTGCCTATGTACTACAATATGGCAGAAGACGATCAGACTAAGGTAATTGACACAGTTAAGCAGTTCTTCAGAGTTAAGGAGAAATAAGTGGGTACATTAAAATATATTGTCAGAGAGCATCTGGATTGGAGAAGCCAGATACTGCTGCTGGCCAAAGCAGATATCATCAAAACTTACAGCGGTGCCGCTCTGGGATGGGCGTGGGCGCTTATCAAGCCTGTTATGACTATAGCCGTGTTCTACTTTGCATTTACTTACGGCCTCAGAGCCGGCGGAGGTGTCAATGGATACGGGTTTGCACTCTGGATGATTCCGGGATTTATGGCATGGTTCTATATGTCTGATATGCTTCAGCAGGGAGCCAATGCAGTACGTAAATACAAATACCTTGTAACCAAGATGAAATTTCCGGTATCGACAATTCCGACGTTTACAGCATTAGCCAAGCTGGCAATACATATATGCCTGATGATTATCGTATGCCTTATCTTCATGGCGACAGGTCATATGCCGGATATCTACTGGCTGCAGACATTCTTTTATATGCTGATGATGCTGATATTCTGGACTGCCTGGGGCCTGTTCGCATCAATGCTCGGTGCCATGAGCAGAGACTTCATAAATCTTGTCAAGTCACTGGGCACGCCTATTTTCTGGCTTAGCGGTATAATGTGGGATGTTAACACTATAGGCATTCCATGGCTGCAGAAACTGCTGTACTTTAATCCTGTAACATATCTGGCCACAGGATACAGAAACTGCTTTATCTACAAAGTATGGTTCTGGGAAGAGCCTCTGCAGCTTGTAATCTTCCTGGGACTTATGGCAGTAATGATAGGCATGGCAATCTGGAGTTACAAAAAACTGATCAAGGAAATACCAGATGTACTTTAGTACACGTTTTATTTGAGGAGAAATGTATGAGCGACAATCCGGTAGTAATAAATTTTCAGAGTGTTGTTAAGCGATATAAATTGTACAAGAACGACAAGAAACGGTTTCTTGCGATTTTTTCCAAGAAGGTTCCGTACAAGGATAAGCTGGCGGTTAACAATGTAAGTTTCCAGATCAGGAAAGGTGAATCCGTTGCAATCTTCGGTAAAAACGGTGCGGGCAAGTCGACTATTCTGAAGATGATTACAGGAGTAACATATCCCACATCGGGGAGTATTGACGTCTGTGGAAGAGTAAGCGCACTGCTTGAGCTAACCTCAGGTTTCGACCCGGAGCTTACCGGCAGGGAGAACATATATCTTAAGGGGCAGCTGTGCGGTCTTACAAACAGTGAGATAAGCCAGATAGAGCAGGAAATCGTAGACTTCGCTGAAGTTGACGAATATATTGACCAGCCTGTCAGATCGTATTCCAGCGGAATGAAAGCAAGGCTGGGATTCGCAGTGTCGGTTAATATCAGGCCGGAGATTCTCATTGTTGATGAGGCATTAAGCGTTGGAGACCAGGCTTTCAGGGAGAAATGCCTTAAGAAGGTTAGATCCATCATTGATGAAGATGGCGTTACTCTTCTTTTCGTGACACACTCCACAGGAACAGCAAGGCAGTTCTGTGACAGAGGGATTGTCATGAAAAGCGGCAAGATGACTTTCGATGGTGATATAGGAGAAGCTATTGATATATATGAAGGCAAGAAACGGTAGGAGGGCGCGATGAAAAAAGTAATAACATACGGGACATTTGACCTGCTTCATTATGGGCATGTTAATCTGCTTCAGAGGGCTAAGGCTCTTGGAGACTATCTTATTGTTGCCATTTCGACAGATGAATTCAACTGGAACATGAAGGGTAAGAAATGCTATTTTACATATGAGGAGCGCAAGAGGCTTGTTGAAGCCATTAGATATGTCGATCTTGTAATACCGGAGGAAAACTGGGAACAGAAGGTTAGTGACGTAGATGAATACAAGGTAGATACATTCGTGATTGGCGATGACTGGGAGGGTAAATTCGATTTCCTCAAAGATAAG
>JALEUQ010000034.1 GCA_022780965.1 Clostridiales bacterium | reverse complement strand
AGGATCAAACTCTTAATAAAATGGTATCAATAAGGCCGTAGCCTTTATTAATCGTTTGAATTTCTAACTCTCTTACGCCTTCGCGTCTTCGCTAATTCTTAATCCGAATTATTGTCTGGTTTTAGAAATTGTCGGAAACCTCTAAGCTCTTCCATACAAGGTTGTGCTTATTGGTTTCATTTGTTCAAAATTATATTTTGACTCAAATTTCTACACTATGAAGTTTTCAATTTGCTGTGTTCGCTTCAGCTCTCGTCCGTAGCGAACTATTTTAGTATACTGCGAGGCGAACTCTTTGTCAACAACTTTTTTACTTTTTTTAAAAGTTTTTTCAGAAGTAATTCTGAACTCTTAAGTTGTTTGCTGTTCACCTGACAGCCTGTTTATATTATCATCGCGTCAAATATAAGTCAACAGCTTTTTTGAAGTTTTTTGCTCATTTTTTGCTTCAATTTTTCGTGCAATTTCTCCATTATTTTGCGACACATCATGTTGGGTTTCAACAGCTTCATCTCCACAATATACACAAAGCATCATGAGTGCTGCTCATGCACAATCCTATCGCCAAACTGATGCAACAAGAAATCCCGCAGATAGAACCATCCGCGGGATATAATCTTCCTATAATATGAAGCTTGTCTTTATTTCTTTTTCCATGAACTCTTAAGACCAACTATCTTGTTGAACACCTTCTCATCATCTGTAGTCAGTTCGCTGTCTGCAATGTAGAATCCCTTACGGAAGAACTGGAACCTTTCGCCTGGCTTAGCTTCTCCCAGAGACGGTTCGGCATAACCATAAGTCTCAACCAGCGAATCCGGATTCATTATACTGTTTCCTTCTTCGTCGTCAATCATAAGATAGTCATAGTTTCTAATTTTGATTTTGACTGCTGTTGCTGCATCAACCCAGTGAATCGTTCCCTTAACCTTACGGTTCGCTCCCTCAGATCCGCTTCTCGTTTCAGGGTCGTACGTGCAGAGCAGTTCCCTGATTGTACCGTCTTCGTTCTTGATAACCTCATTACATGTGAGGAAGTATGCACCCTTGAACCTGACTTCGTTACCCGGGAACAGTCTGAAATACTTCTTGGCAGGCACTTCCATGAAGTCCTCACCGTCTACCCAGAGTTCTCTGCTGAACGGCACCATTCTGCTTCCCATTTCAGGAACTTCACGGCTGTTCTCAATCTCCATCATTTCAGTCTTATCTTCCGGATAGTTCGTAATCACAACCTTAATCGGATTTTCGACTACATTTCTGTTCTCAACCTTAGTCTTCAGGTCATCTCTGACGCACGCATCAAGAAGATCCGCTTCAACAGTGCTGTTAGCTTTAGCCACACCAATTCTTTCGCAGAAATCTCTTACTGCTTCAGGTGTATATCCACGTCTTCTTATTCCTGCAATGGTCGGCATTCTAGGATCATCCCATCCGTCGACTCTGCCGTCGTCCACCATCGCCTTAAGGTATCTCTTACTCATGACTGTATTTGTCAGATTCAATCTCGCAAATTCAATCTGACGAGGCGGTTTCTCCCATTTGCCGATTGCCTGCAGCACCCAGTCATAAAGAGGTCTGTGATCTTCGAACTCAAGTGTGCAGATGGAATGTGTGATTCCTTCAATTGCATCTTCAATTGGATGAGCGAAGTCATACATAGGATATATGCACCACTTGTCACCTGTGTTGTGGTGAGAAGCATGAGCTATTCTATAGATGACAGGGTCTCGCATGTTAATGTTAGGTGATGCCATGTCAATTCTGGCACGGAGCACTTTCTCTCCGTCCGCATACTTGCCTTCTCGCATTTCTTCGAACAGCTGAAGATTCTCTTCAACAGTTCTGTTCCTGTACGGGCTCTCCTTACCCGGTTCTTTGAGAGTTCCTCTGTATTCTCTAATCTGGTCAGCAGTAAGATCGCACACATATGCTTTGCCCTCTTTGATCAGCTGAACAGCGCACTCGTACATTTCATCAAAATAGTCCGACGCCCACAATCTTTTGTCCCACTTGAATCCAAGCCACTTAACGTCCTCCTCGATTGAGCGAACGTATTCCATGTCCTCTTTGACAGGATTTGTGTCATCATATCTCAGATTGCACTTGCCATTGTATTTGGCGGCCGTAGTGAAATTAAGACATATTGACTTGGCGTGACCTATATGAAGATAGCCGTTTGGTTCAGGCGGGAATCTGGTCAGAATGTCCTCATGGCATTTCCCCTCTTCAAGGTCCTTGTCAATTGCATTGTGGATAAAGTTATTGGTTTCGTATACTTCGGCCATATTGGTCCTCCTTAAGCAGTAGTTTCGCCTATATATTTGTCAAGCAGTTTTACCGGCTTATATGACAGTTTCATCTGCCTGAGATTGTCTAAATCCATATCCTCTTCTCTGTTGATGTATTCAGCCCTGCCGGACAGCCTGCTGCAGAACTCGCTGAGCACCTGCTGATACAGGCCTCTGTACTCTGTGTTTGCCTTCTCAATGTGCTCCACAATCGTATTGCTTCCCAGCCATCCTCCCAGCGCGATGGCTTCAATCCTGCCTTCTATTAGAACAGCACATCCCTCGCAGCCAAGCAGGTCGATGTTTCTAAACACATCTTCCATAGCGTCTTCTTCCATTCTAAGAAACTTCATTTCAGATTCAGGAATGTCCTTATGACTATTGAACCTGCGTATGAACTCCATAATATCCTCTGTCATTTCAGGCTTCAGATCCACACATTCATAACGATAAGTCTTCCTGAAATAATTGAGATGATTTCTTTTGCTGTGGAGTGCTCTGCCTCTGAATTCGGTAAACTTCATTGTTTCGTATACATAATCGAAATTCGGTCTGTCTTCAGAGTATTCCATGAACGGCGCAGCGCTCCTGATCAGCTCCAGCATATGTCCCGGAACAAGCCTTATGGTAAAGTTCACACCGGCGTCCTCGAAAATACTTCGTGCTTCTTCAATTGTCAGCCGCAGCTTTTCAGGGTCGTACGTTCCTGTCGCCGTCATCGGCGGCATCATGAAATGCACTTCATCTCCGTCCTCCAGTTCCAGGTGGCTGAGTCCCTCAATGCAAAGATAATCGCCGATTATCTGCCATGTGAACTCATTAATGTTTCGCCACATATATAATGAAGAGAATGAAGCTCCGGAGCACTCGTAATCGTAGCTGTCGAAATAATCTCTGAGAGTCTCCTTGTCTTCCAGTTTGATTTTGTTCTTAAATATTCCCATGGGTTATTCGTCAATCCCCCAGTTTTTGATTTCTTCCACCTTGCCGTAATATGTCAAATCTCTCTGCAAAGGTGTGATGGTCGCATATCCCTTCTGCGCGGCTATCACATCAAGTGTGTCCGGCAGTTCACTGTACATGAGTGGAACGCCGCTGTATTTGTAATCAAATTCTGATTTTGCTGCATCCTCCGCCGAAAATGATTCATCGTATTCCCTGTCGCCAAGCACAGTGTACTTGACTCCTGCCACTTGATTTTCCGGCAGATCAGGAACATTAATGTTCAGCACCATGTTGGCCGGAATTTTGTCGGCTGCTGCACGAAAAGCATTCACTGCCAGTTTGCCGGCATAGTCAAAGTGCACAGCCTCATGGCTTCCCACCGACACTGCCACAGCGGGCACGCCGCAGACATTGCCTTCAATTGCCGCACCGACAGTCCCGGAATACAGCGTATCCGTTCCAAGATTGCTTCCCTGGTTGATACCCGAATAAACCATATCTATATCTATGCCTCTTGCTCTAAGAAGACGAACTCCCAGCTTGACGCAGTCCACAGGCGTACCGCTTGTCTCAAAAGCCATTACAGCGTTGTCAAATTCAACTTCCTTAATGTGGATGCTTCCGTTCGTGGTAATGGCATGGCTGAAAGCGCTCCTCTGTCCATCGGGCGCACATACATAAACATCCGCCACTTCCGACATGGCCTTAACCAGTTCTCTGATTCCGCGTGCATTTATTCCGTCATCATTAGTAATTAAAACATTCTTTTTAGTCATATATTATCCACCTCGAACGTGTATTATACCACAATTCGATACTCATTTCAGCTTTCAGTTAAATTAATCATTCAGCAATTCAAATATCAGCAGTTCATATTTCTCCATTCCTCTGCTGTTATCCGGTTAATCGCCGAGCACCTTGCCAATGGAATCGTGTATAACCAAGTCTGCACTCCTGTCAGCATCAGTCTCGGATTTGTTAATGAGAATAATCTTGTCACCATTAAAATAGTGAATAAGCCCTGCTGCAGGATATACCACCAGTGAAGTTCCTCCTACAATCAGTGTATCAGCCGACGCAATGGCATCAACCGCACCTCTTATTACCCGGTCATCCAGTGCCTCCTCATAGAGGACAACGTCCGGCTTGATAATGCCGCCGCAGTCAGGACACACAGGAATCCCGTCTCTGCAGTTGCTCTCATCCATGATGAAATCGAGATCATAGAATTTACCGCAGTCCATACAGTTGTTGCGAAGCACTGACCCGTGAAGTTCATACACCCTTTTGCTGCCGGCCTTCTGATGAAGCCCGTCAATGTTCTGAGTTACTACGCCTGTCAGTTTGCCTTCCTTCTCCAGATTTGCCAGTGCAATATGAGCCTTGTTGGGCTCTGCATCTCTATATATCAGATTCTTCTTATAATAATCGTAAAAAAGTGCCGTCTTATTATCAAAAAAGGTGCGAGACAGCATGGTTTCCGGCGAATAGCCATAGTCGTTCATCGCTTTGTACAGACCGCTTTCTGATCTGAAATCCGGAATTTTACTTTCGGTCGAAACGCCGGCGCCCCCAAAAAATACAACTCTGCTGCTCTTATCCAGTATTTCTTTTACTCTTGGATCCATGCTCCGCCTCCTTATCTAATGCCGGTCACTCCAAACCACCGGCTGTGCGCTGCTTCTGCAATACTAAGATATCACATTTCTCCGCCAAACTCCACAAGATGCTTGCGGTATCGCATAGGGACGAAGTTACGCTGGCAATTCGGATTGATTCTTTGTTTGATTGCAATATTGTCGAAATAATTCTTCCAAAGCCGTCTGTATTCTCGCTCATCATCGGTGAAATCAGGAATCTCATCAATATGCATGTCTGCAATGTACCATTCTTTCCGGAAGGCAAAAAGTGCCTTGTTCCTGGAAACGTCGTGAATTATTATCCTTTCATTCTTGTATCTGTCTGTGAAATGTCCTGCCAGAAGTTCAGTAACATCGTGATCCGGCTCGATCTGTGCGTACAGCACACCTCCTTCAAGCTCAGAGAAACGCACAAACTGGACCATCCTTTCGGTTTCTCTGCCAATCTTGTGAACAATTTCCTGAACTCCAATAACAACATCATTGCCGTGCATCAGATTTATCTTTGGTCCCACCTTGAAACCCATAACAAGATACTTGAGAATTCTCATTTCCTTATCAGCTGCAGACGACAGAAACACCTTGTACACACAGCGCAGGGCAAAGTGTCCGATTTTCTCTTCAACAGCCCTGTACACAGTATCTGCCTTGTCGCGATCAGTCTCAACCTGACAGAACCCGCCCAGAAGATTCATCTGATAGCTGTCTTCTGTGAATATGCCGTCAGCTCTGTCATTGTAATAATGCATGTGAACGCATGTGAGAAGTCCTTCGAAAGTTCCGTCATACAGATAGTCCATCATATCACCCCTGCTTCAGCCAGTTTCTCCTGCGCAGCTCCCGCTTCAAGCAGCTTCCAGCTGCTGTCAAACATGCTGGTCTGCAACCCGTTCTCCATGCCAAGTATCGCCGCCTTGATGGTCTCCGGCAGGAACTTCCTGTCCCCATAATACTTGCCGCCGCATACAAAGAAATACTTGGCTCGTTTCATGACGACGCCCATCTTTTTCATGTCATCCACACTCACTCTGCCCACTCTTCTGGCTCTCAGTATTCTGCGTGCCGAAATGTCTCCGATGCCCGGAATTCTCATGAGCTCTTCATAGGATGCACGGTTGATCTCAATGGGGAACTTGTCAAGATTCCTGATTGCCCATGCCACCTTGGGATCCATGTCAGGATCCAGATTTTCATCTTTTGACTTAAACAGTTCATCCACGGTGAAACCGTAGAATCTAAGCAGCCAGTCAGCCTGGTAGATTCTGTGCTCCCGTTTGAGAGGCGGTGCTCCGGAAATTCCCGGGAGTATGGGAGACTCAATAACAGGAACGTAGGCAGAATAATAAACCCTTTTCATCTTGAAAGTCCTGTACAGATTCTCGCTTGTTGTCAGAATGCCTGCATCGCTTTCACTTCCTGCGCCGATAATCATCTGTGTTGTCTGACCTGCAGGCGCGAAAGATTTGCCGTCCCGCTTGCGCTTAATCGGAATGCTTGCTTCTGCAGAATCTGTTATTGCGCCGACCCCCAGCATGTTGGAAGGAGTGTTCACGTTAACCCCCTTGAACATGAGTCCGGGACCTACGAGCGAACCTCTCTCTATGAGAGTATTGGTAATTTGCCTCATGGGAGTGAATATCTGCTTCGGTTTCTTCTGAGGCGCGAAGAGGCTTAGACTCTGTGAATCGGGCATCTCAATGTTTACGCTCAGTCTGTCGGCTGCCATCCCTATGTCATGCAGAATCTCCGGTGAAACCCCCGGGATAATCTTGGCATGAATATACCCATTGAATTTATAGTCATTTCTAAGTATCTGAACCGCTTTGAGAATTCTCTCAGCTGTATAGTCAGGTGATACTTCTACCGCCGAACTGATGAACAGTCCTTCAATATAATTCCTCCTGTAGAATTCTATTGTCAGTCTTGCCAGTTCTTCAGGCTCAAAGGACGCACGCGGCACATCGTTATCACGCCTGTTGACACAGTATTCGCAGTTGTACTCGCATTTGTTTGTGAACAGCACTTTGAGAAGAGAAACGCATCTGCCGTCTGCCGACCATGTATGGCAGATTCCCGCAGCCGCTGAACTTCCTATGGCATCTCTGTCACCGTTATTCTTGCGCTGAACACCGCTTGTTGAGCAGGAAACATCGTACTTGGCGCTCTCAGCCAGCACTTTAAGTTTCCCCATTATTGCTTCCATTGACGCACCCATTGCAACCTCCTGACCTTCCGGAATTATTTGTACTCCCATTATACCTCATCCCGAACTTACGTTCAAGAACAAGTGTTTGTCAATGCAGCTGCAAACGTACAGACCCCATCTGCCGAAGCATCTGGGGTCTTTTTCTCAAAGTGAAGCAGCATGTTATACGTTTTATACGTTGCCGCATCGTCTCTCTTTAGTTTTATTCATGTGCCTTTCCATTGCCTGTGCTCCCGCCTTCACGTCCTTGTCGACGAAAGCTTTGAAAATGGCACGGTGCTCCTCCAGTACCGACTGGAGATAGTCATCATCATAAACAGATTCTGCATTCTTGTACTTAACGAAATTCTGGTACGAAGACAGCAGCTTCTTCAACTGTCTGTTGTGGGATGCCTCATAAATCACCTGATGGAATCCAGTGTTGATGGTAAGCATCTTGTCGATATCGTTTCGCAGAGTATAAAACTCCATGAATTCGAAAGTCTCTTCCAGCTTCTCCATCTCCTCTTCGCTGATTCTCTCTATGGCCCACTTGACTGCCTGAATCTCATAGATTTTGCGCAGTTCGAACATGTCTTCGTAATCCTGATCGCTCATTCCAACGACGAAAGCGCCTCTGTTCAATATGTTCTCGACCAGCCCGTCGGTTTCCAGCTGCTTGAGCGCTTCTCTGACAGGTGTCCTGCTGACCATGTACCTGGAGCACAGTTCCTGCTCAGTCAGTTTCTTGCCCGGCTTAAACTCTCCGGTCAGAATGTCCCGCTGAAGTTTCCCCAGCAGAGATTCGCTGAGGGGAGCATTGTTGTTCTCAAGTTCAGTATATTTGTATAGGACCATAGTCGCCTCCTACAGTCTGTCCAGTACGAATGCTGTGAAGTCAGCCGCTGTATTGCCTGTGCCGTCTCCCGGCATATCCAGATTTGCCTGTGCCAGATCAAGCACATCATCAAGAATCTGTGCTTTCTCAGTGAATCCTATGTGTCGGAGCATCATTACAGCCGCCCTCTGCAGGCTGGCAGGGTTGGCGTATTCTGCGATTCCCTCTTCCACCATTCTTGGCGCCGAACCGTGAATAGCCTCAAACATGGCATATCGGTTGCCGATGTTCGCGCTGCCTGCTGTGCCTACTCCGCCCTGAAGCTGTGCCGCTTCGTCTGTGATAATGTCTCCATAGAGATTAGGCAGAATGAAAACGTTGAAATTGCTGTTAATCTGGTCGTTAACCAGGTTTGCTGCCGTGATGTCCACGTACCAGTCATCAACCTTGATTTCAGGATAATCCTTGGCAACTTCATAGCACAGAGACAGAAACTTGCCGTCTGTTTTCTTCATTATGTTTGCCTTGGTGACGATGCTTACATTCTTGCCGCCATTGTTTCTGGCATATTCAAAAGCAGCGCGCGCAAGTCTCTTGGTTCCCTGATCAGTGGTAACCTTGAAATCAATTGACATCTCGTCTGTAATGTCGATTCCTTTGCTTCCCAGTGCGTACTCCCCTTCCGTGTTCTCCCTGTAAAAGATCCAGTCAATGTTCTTTTCCGGTATTACTACAGGTCTAACGTTGGCGAAAAGGTCGAGCTCTTTTCTCAAAGTAACGTTGGCACTCTCAAGATTTGGCAGATTGTCGCCCTTGCCGGGTGTCATTGTAGGTCCCTTGAGAAGCAGGTCACACTCTTTGATTTCTGCCAGCACTTCCTGAGGCACTGTCTCCAGCTTGGCCACTCTGTTCTCAATAGTCAGACCTTCGATTTTTCTAAGTTCAATCTTGCCTGATGCAATTTCATCTTCAAGAAGTTTTCCGAGCACCTTTCTGGCTGATTCCATGATAATCGGTCCTATGCCGTCTCCGTCAATGGTACCGATAATAATCTTGTCCATAGCTGCGAAGTCGGGAGCAGGTTCTGAATTCTTAAGCTTTTCCAGTCTTGCCAGCTGTTCTCTGACAATAGCTTCAAATTTCTCTGTATATGTCATGATATTCCTCCTAGAATGTATAATTGTATTTCTGTATACAATTATACGATTTGCCTGTGCTGCGGTCAAGATGATATAATGTGCCCATGGATAGCACATATACTAACAAGGTTCTCAAACTGGCAGTGTATGCCGGTGAAATAATGATGCGAAACGGTGCCGAGATTTATCGCGTAGAAGATACCATCGTTCGCATATGCACAGTGTGCGGAGTCAGTCACACGGAGGTTTTCGCAACGCCTACAGGTGTGTTTATTTCTATTGCCTCCGACAGCACTGAAATCAGCGCCAAAACTTACATCAAGAGAATTCGTGCTGTCACTACGGATTTAAGCAAAATCAGCCGTATAAACAGATTCTCCAGAGAATTCGTTTCCACCGACATGTCTGTTGACGAAGCCATGGAAGTGCTCAAATCCATCGACGAGAAACGTCCTTATCCGGAACCTGTAAGACTTCTTGGAGCAGCTTTGGTAGCCTCTGCCTTCTGCCTGATTTTTGACGGCGGTGTCTTCGATGCGGTCATTGCGTTCATTGCAGGCTCAGCCAGTTATGTTCTCAGTCTGCTTCTGGACAGATACGGCATCAACTATTTCATTCACGGACTTCTCTGCTGCGCAGTGGCGTCTGCAATAGCCCTTGCTGCCACCGAGGTGGTCCCCGGCACCAGCTACATGCCGATAATCATCGGCACCCTGATGATATACGTTCCAGGAGTTGCAATTACCAATTCCATCAGAGACTTCCTGACAGGCGACATGCTTTCGGGTCTGGCGCGGATGACAGAGGCCGTGCTCACGGCAGCGTCACTTGCCACAGGATCCGGTATAGCCATTACTCTCTGGCATCTTATGGGAGGTGGCATATAATGAATGAAATCCTGATTCAAGGCATTCTGGCTTTCGCTGCCACTGTAGGCTTCTGCATTATTTTCAGAGTCCCTATACGACTGATTCCCGTTTGTGCTCTGGCGGGAGCACTGGCATGGTCACTGTATGAATTCATCTATAATTTCGGCTCGCACAATCAGATAATAGCAACCTTTGCAGCAGCTGTTCTTGTGGGTTTTCTGGCAGATGTTTTCGCACGTGCCCTCAGGGAAGCTGCAACCATCTTTATCATACCAGGCATTCTGCCTCTTGTTCCGGGAGCATACATTTTTTATACCATGGAAGCTCTCATCGAAAACAACATGGCGGATGTGTCTTCATATGGTCCTGACACCCTTAAAATCGCAGCTGCCATTGCACTGGGGCTGCTTGTTGAAGGTGCCGTCACCAGCGTTATTCACGCAATATATCATAAAACAGTGCGGGTAACTTCTGATGTAATGGGAGTCTTCCGCAGACGATGATGGACAAAAAAGCATCCCCGCGTCATTATTCGCGGGGTTTTGTTATGTAATCAAAATCTGACTATAACTCAAAAAATCCCGAGCTCACATCCAGAGCCCGGGACAACACTTCGTTTTCGTGCATTTCAAACTTATTATTAATACTGATTACTACAGATTCTTGACTTTCTCGACTGCATCGAGGAGAAGTTCTCCTTCGAAGTGTTCGATTCTTCCTTCATCACAAAGTGATGCGAGTTTAGGATCGATTGGGAGTCTTCCCAGAATCTCAAGACCCTGTTCCTCAGCAACAGCTTCCAGCTTGCTTTCGCCAAAAACGTTGATCTTTTTGCCGCAGTCAGGGCAAGTCAGATACGACATGTTTTCAACCAGCCCCAGTACCGGAACATCCAGCATCTCAGCCATCTTGACAGCTTTGGTAACAATCATTGAAACCAGATCCTGAGGTGAAGTTACAACGATGATTCCGTCTACAGGAAGTGACTGGAATACTGTCAGTGCAACATCGCCTGTTCCCGGAGGCATGTCAACGAAAAGATAATCCAGTTCTCCCCAGAGAACGTCTGTCCAGAACTGCTTAACAGCACCTCCGATAACAGGACCTCTCCATACTACAGGATCAGTGTCATCTTCAAGCAGGTTGTTTACCGACATTGTTTCGATATCAGTAGTTGATCTGCAAGGGAAAATTCCAAGTTCGCTTGCAGCAGCCTTCTCTGTGATGCCGAAAGCCTTAGGAATTGATGGGCCAGTAATATCCGCATCCATGATACCTACCTTGTAGCCCAGTCTTTTCATATTTACCGCCATAATTGACGTAACCATTGATTTACCTACACCGCCCTTGCCGCTGACAACGCCGATTACTTTCTTAATATCGTTAAATGAATTAGTTTCGGCCAGCAGGTTCGCAGGGTTGCTGCCGCATGAACCGGCACTACCGCAGGAATCGCAGTTATGACTGCAT
>JALEUQ010000005.1 GCA_022780965.1 Clostridiales bacterium | reverse complement strand
AAGAACATTTCTTACAGATGCGGAGAGCAACATTGACGGCATAGCCCAGCTTTATCCTGCTTATACTGAGATTAAAAGGATGATTGGGAATGTATTGTCCGGGAATGGGCTTGATGTGTGGTCATGGGATATTGGGCTGGGAGATAACAGCCTGGTTAATTTCAGCGCAAAACTCTTGAATCCTCTGACATACATAGTGATAGCGTTTCCTTACAAGCATATCGATGTCGGTTTCACGTTAATGATTGTAATAACGCAGTATTTGTGCGGGCTTTCGTTTATGGCATTCGGTCGCCATGTGAAACTTAATGCTGTTCAGAACGCAATCGGTGGATTGTCATATGCTTTCTGCGGATGGGCAATATGGGCGATTTGCCATATGGCCACTTTTCTCACGGCAATGGCTCTGCTGCCGCTACTTATCCTCGGTGCTGAGAAGATATTGAAAAGACAGTCACCTGTATTATTTATTGCAGCAGTTGCGATGCACATGCTGTACAGTGTTCAGTGGTCATATATCGGCGGCATCACGGTTATCGTTTATTTTGCTGTAAGATATATGACGGAATACAATGATGGTGTTTTCTCTATTAAAGATCTGGGCATGAGATTTCTGCAGTTTTGCGGATATGGCATCATCGGCATGATGATATCAGCGGCAGTATTCATCCCTAATGTGATGCAGCTGAGAAATGCAGTAACATCATCGACTGTCAAGAATGAAATACTGTATTCAATTTCGGAGTATCTGAGCATTCCGGGTGGATTCTTTGCAGTTGATTGTGTGACAGGACTGTATAGTGTGCTTACAGTAAGTTCGATATGCATTATTCTAATTCCGGCAGGTATTAAAAAAATCGGGCAGAAGAACACTGCCGCCATTATGACTGCGTTTTTTTTTGCTGCATCATTAATTCCAGTTACAGGTAGGATTTTTAATGGGATGGGTTATTCCAGCGGCAGATGGTTTTATGTCCTCATGTTCTTCCTCATATGGATGTGCATGGATTTGCTGAAAAGGGAGAATTTCTCACTTCCAAATGTGAAGATAATGACTGTATGGGTTGCAGCTATCGGAACATACAGCATAGGAATCAATGGAATCCTTCTTAGAAATGCTGATACTGCAGATATGGTGTCGTACGCGGCAGGCACATTAATTGGACTAATTCTAATCAGAATATGTTATACTTATTACAAGTGTGAAAACAGAAATAAATATAAGGTAACAGCGGCGATACTTGTTATTGTCAGCATTGCATGTTATGTGAATATTGCACTGTTCCCTAATCTGGGCAACAGATTCTACGAATTCAGAATAGCAGGCTCGATTGAAAGGGTGATGTCTGATTCTACCCAGCGCATTGCAAAACAGATTCAGGAAGATGACGGTTCATTCTTCAGAACTGATCAAGTTGACGGTTATACAGATGCGCGCATTTCACGTGTTCGAGCAAACGAAAACATGTATTTCGGCAACAGATCGATATACCTGTATTCTTCGACTATTTCGGGAAGCTGGCTTGAGTTCAACAAATTGGTCGGAAACAATTGCGGCTATTTCGACAGAACCACCAGTTATTCTAACGACAACAGAGAAGGTCTTGATTTGCTCATGGGTGTCAAGTATTTTCTGGGAGACAGCACGACCAAGAAACCGGGCGCTTCTGAATATGCAGCCTATGGATTCGATGATTATAAAGTAATTGACGGAGTCAACGTTCTTAAGAACAAATATGATATCGGACTTGGAACGGCGTTTGACAAGTATATTACAGAGAGCGAATGGATGGAGTATTCACCGTTAGAAAGGGAGCAGGTTCTGCTTCAGGCAGCAGTCGTGAAGGATGAGGACGTTGATAAGCTGAACGGAGTTAAACACGCTTCAATTGATGAGATAAGAACTTGTATCAAGGAAGTTCCATTCAAGATATCAGGAGCGAATAATCTCGATTTTAATGAAAGTGATAAAACTATCACAGTGAACGGAACTTCATCTGATGTGTCCGAATTTGATATTACTCTTCCGGAAATGAGAAACTGCAGAGTAATGATTTCATTTGACGGACTGACCAAGAGGGAACTGTCTTATTCTCAGGTGCTTGAACTCAGTAATGCTTCAGACGACAGAAACAGATTGGCGTTTGCTGTAAAATCCAGGTCATATGATGATAATGACAAGTTCAAAATTGAAGTGACCAAAGGAAATATTGTTAAGGCAGCCCAGGTAAGAAAGGGTAAAAACCAGGGCTTAAATGATGTAGAAGATTTTAACATCA
>JALEUQ010000004.1 GCA_022780965.1 Clostridiales bacterium | reverse complement strand
GTCTGCCGAGATTCCTCTTTCAGTCTGCAGCTTTTCCATAATCATTTTCAATACTGTGGATTTTCCACTACGACGAACACCAGTGAGTACTTTTACAAATGGCGTGTCTGTGTAAGCCATGATTCTCTCTGTATAAAGCGGTCTGTTAATCATATCTCCCACCTCCATATCATTATATTACCGCAATTCACCTGCGCTTTCAATAAGTTTTGCGATTATAACCAGAAACAATTTCAAAAATAATATTTTATCTCGATTTGAAAAATATTATTAGTTATGTACTTGTTTGACCGCCTTCAACTTCTAACTGAAAAATCCCACCTACCGCAGTAAGTGGGAAATCATCCGTGCTATGCCAGAGGCTTATTATTGTAGGAAAAGTGTGGAAAATTCATCTGCTCAGATGGCTGAAACCATTGTAAATACTGGTTTTCTGCCACTTCAGCGACACTTTGACGTGGCAGATGAAAAGATTGAAAGCAACCGAAAATTCTTTTTCTTCACAGAATACAACAAATTTTCTATCTGTGAAATTCAGTCCTCCCCTATCATCTGATACATTGCAAGTTTCATATCCGACTTCCTTTGATTTACAGTAATGTTTTGCTTTGTTCAGTGCTCTTTGTAGAAAGATTCTTTCCGGGCAAGCGCCTCACATATAAAAAATGGATGTCCTTGCGGACACCCTTTTAATTACCTACCATTTTGATAGGGCTAATGATATGTCAAAATGCCGTTTTTGTCAATCAAAATCTTTTGCCAAATCTAATAATCATTCCTGTTCTTCTGCCGATCCGAACAAATCCATTCCTATCACTCCTGCAGTAATCATGACAAGCCCGATAATATCAGGTACAGTCAGCGGAAGCTTAAACCAGAACACCGATACTATCGCAAGGAATACAATACCCACGCCTGACCACACTGCATAGGCTATTCCCAGATTTATCTCCTTAAGACTGAAACCAAACAGCGCTGCACTTATGCCATATATAATCAGACATATTATTGAAGGTGCGAGTACCGTGAAACCCTCAGTATAACTTATAACAAAATTGCCGATAAGTTCGAATACAACAGCTGCCAGAAACATCAGCTTGGCCTTTTTCTTCTTCATCATATATCCCCCTTACATCGTTCCAAAAGTATGAATGTACACACAGGCTACCAGAATAAGAATCATGCAGAAAACACCGATTTTGGTCATTTTCTGTTTAAAAACCACCGCTGATATCAGCCCTGAGAGCACTATTCCCACACCGCAGAAAACGGCATAGGCAATACTTATGTTAATTGTAAGAATGGCTCTTGAAAGAAGCACATAACTTATTACAAATACGACTACACCTGATACAGCATAAAATCGCTTCTTCATTCCATTGCTCGCAGTAAGCAGCGAAGAACCTGCAACACATGCCGCCATCGCTGCCATCAGATACACATACCCCATACTAGTCCTCCTTATTTGATATAGCCGCATTATACCACATAAGCAGTTTCTTTCGGATACATTCGGATATATTTACCAAAATCTATTTTGATGTAATCTGACCAAGCATTGCAAGCTTCTCGCATGACGGGCTGTCACAGCTGCATCTATATTTGTAAATTTAGATGTGTATACACATTCAGCTGCGTATATAATGAAAAGGTGGGGTTCCGCCAGGCATCCCCTCTTTCATTATTAACCCCTGCATTTTTCATCCTCTTCAATGGCATCCTTCCACGTATCAGATATTTTGCCGGAAATTCTGAAGCTGCTTACAGTCTTATTGATTTCATCATAGCTCAGCTCTGTTCCCACATCATCGCAGCAGTATTTCACCGCCCTGTCGCTTCCAATCCCGATTTCTTCGGCAGCTGTCGCCGCATCCATGTTTGCACCAAGGAACAAGAATTCCCAGCCATACTTTTCTTGCCTCTCCTTTATCATGCTTTTTACATGTGCTCCCGAAAAGGTGTGACTGCTGTTCTCCATGCCGTCAGTTATGATTACGAACAACGTTTTCTCCGGCACGTCTTCTTTTCTCGCATATTTGTGAATGTTACTGATGTGACGAACAGCACCGCCCACTGCGTCAAGAAGCGCCGTCGAACCGTACGGCTCATAATCAGAATCTGTCATGTGCGCCACGCTTTTGATGTCTTCACGGTCGTGAACCACCTTGCTGACATTGTTGAAAAGCACAGTCGAAACGAATGCGCTGCCCTCCTCGCTGCGCTGCTTGTCCAGCATTGAGTTGAAACCTCCGATAGTATCTTTGGTGAGTCCGTACATGGAACCGCTGCGATCGATAATGAATACAAGTTCTGTTAATTCTTTTTTCATTGTTGTACCTCCTTGAACCCCCGAAGGGCTAAAAGCATTAGTTTTATCTTCATCTGATAAACCAATTATAGAAGGCGCACAAGCACAAAAGGTCGCGACAATTGCGACCTTCGAAAATTTTTTATTATTTTTTTGACTGCAAAAGACGCGGGTGATATGCTTCCCGGACATAACCGCAAAGGGCGCGGGTGATATGCTTCCCGGATGTAACGCAAAAGACGCCGGTGCCGAACCTCCCGCCTGCCAGCCGTGCATGCGGAGCACATTAATAAATCGCACCGCCGAGAAGCGGCTGGTCGTAATTAAACAGCACCTCGTTAATCTCGAAAATATCGTACTTGCCGTGGACAATGAAATACTCCACAATTATGTCGAACTTGCTGCTGTGCGAAAGTGCCATGCCGGCTTTAAGCAGAAGTTCACGAGTCTCGTCAATCGAAAGTTCCAGAGCTATTGCAAGGGCGAGAGCATTGTTCTTCTTGGGCTTGTAGTCCCTGCTGCTTTTGATTTTTGAGAACAGCTTCTTATCAATGTTTGCCTTTTTATAACACTGAGCATTGGTCATACCCTTCTCTTTGATTTTTCGCAGCACCATTTCAGAAAAGCTCTCGTCGATTTTTGTCAGCCAGTCATCAAGATTGCCGTCCATCGTATATTCAGCGAGCGATGATTCGCATGCTGAATGTTCAGCGGGCAGTGCGGAGGCCGATTCACATATTGCCTTCTCATCGGCAGCATTTTTCTTTGATGGTGCGGTGATTTCCCTAAGGCTGAAAGACTCCACGAGTCTGCTGCGATTGACTTCAAGATGCTCCTGCTCATCAACATAGTTCTGATCGATGTACTCTTCAATATCGCTAAACAGCGATTTGCTGACATTAAGACACTCCTTGTTGAAAAGTGCCAGATACACTGTCATTTCATTGTTCAGAAGAAAATCGCAGATAGTTTCCATTGCAACCTGAAGTGCCTCTTTCTTGGGATATCCGAAGATGCCGGAGGATATAAGAGGAAAGGCCATGGTCTCGCATCCCAGTGACTTTGCCAGTTCCAGCGATTTTTTATAGCATGAAGCAAGAGCTTCCCTTTCTCCCATGTCACCGCCGTGCCAAACAGGACCGACAGTGTGAATTACATATTGAGCCCGAAGATTGTATGCTCCCGTTGCTTTGGCGTCTCCAGTATCGCAGAATCCGATGCTCCTGCACTCTTTTGCAAGCTCAGGTCCCGCCGCGCTGTGAATGGCGCCGCACACGCCTCCGCCTGGTCTAAGTTCATTGTTTGCCGCATTGACAACAGCGTCGACGTTCATTTTTGTTATATCATTTCTCACTATCTGAATAGGCATTACATTCCTCCCGATTCTGTTTTCACTGCCGCGGAGCAGTTACGACCGTTCTCCCATGAGAAGCCGCACAATGAATTCCTTATATTTTATCATCCTGTATGTCGCTCTTCAAACAGTAAATCCCCCATTTGCGCGGGGGAATTTCCCCATTTTCTTTGCCGGCATCTTGCCGGGCTCGGGTTGACCATGCCGCTGAACTTGTGTAAAATAGCCGTAATTCACAGCGCAAGCAGCACTGTCGTCGGTAAAACACCGATGCAAGCGCCGCTTTCTTTATTTACTCTGTGACCTTCGGTATCATTGACCCATAAGAAAGGAGCATATAATGAATTTCGGAGACAACATCAAAAAAGTCAGAACAGAGAGGAACCTTACCCAGCAGCAAATGGCAGACAAACTGCTTGTATCAAGACAAGCAGTGTCAAACTGGGAAAACGACAGAAACCTGCCTGACATCGAAATGCTCATTAACATCGCTCTTACATTTGAAGTTTCATTGGACGAATTGATATTGGGAGGACATAAAATGAACAACATGACAGAAAAACTGATCCAGGACGGAAGCGAAACAAGACGTGCATCACTCAACGTTAAACTGGTACGAATGGGTCTTATTCTTTTCGCACTGGGAATCATATCATTCCTTTGCGCACTGCTCGGCCCTGTTACTCAGGAAAACCTGTTCATAGACGGAACATATGCATTCTTCTTCGCAGCAGTATTAACATTTATTTTTACAGGCATAAAGAATGCTGTTCAGCTTTTCAGAAAGAAATAAAATAGTAAGACCTATAAGACCCAAAACAACGCACATTATTAAATCGCCTGCTGAGCTATTGCCCGGCAGGCGATTTTTGTTTATCAGGCTTAATTATTCAATGCTATCTCATAACCTCAATTTAAGGAAATACTTTTAGTTAGAATATATCACTGTCTTGGTTCCTGAAGGAATGGTATTATATATCCATTTGGCATCTTTTACTGCGAGCCTGATGCATCCGTTGGACACGCACTTGCCCAGTCTGCCGTCAGCTACGCGCTTAGGAGTCAGTGATCTTTTGTATGTCACTGAATGGAACAGGTAATGGCCTGTTATGCGAGTTGCGTACCAGCATCTGACACCGTGACTGTCGAAGTACTTTACCTTGTACTTCCAGTATTTGTACTTGCCTGTGCTGAAGGTTCCCTTAGGTGTTCTGTGCCCCTTCTTGCCGTCACTGCATCTCATGTACTTAACACGGGTCCAGTTTCCTTTGCTGCCCTTGTATACTCCCACATAATGAGTTTTGAGATTAACAAGACAAAGGTATCGTGTCTTGCTGGAGAGCCCGTCTGCTTTGATATCCATCACAGCTTTGGCATCTGTAAGTCTGACACCGTTTCTGTCGAAGCAGTATTTCCTGCCGTTTATTGTAACGATGCCTGTTGCCTTGGTGCCGTCCTCGTAATAGTAATATGTTTTGCCGTTATCAGTAACCCATCCCACAGGCGCAGGAGGATTATCTTCACCATCATCCGGCGGGGTCACCTGATTGTCTTCACTGCTGCCTGTCTCTGCGCC
>JALEUQ010000130.1 GCA_022780965.1 Clostridiales bacterium | reverse complement strand
GACTGTAGCATACATGTTTCCCGAAAACTTCACCTCCGCAGCCAGTGAAGAACAGATGCGAGCCATGAAATTCTTCATGGAGAGCTATAGAATGCTCCTTCGCAGCGAAGCTGAGAACAAGAGCTTTTCTCCGACAGACAATCTTTATCTGCTCAAAGAAAGAGAAATCAGCGAATGTGCTAATGTGGATGAATACAGACATCTCAAGGAAATATGGAAGAAGCATTATCTCTTCGAGTTCATGAGAATCAATAGGGAAATCACTCCTTTCAACACAATAGGGCACATCGGCGGAGTGCATCATGTGGCCCTTTACATAGGCAGACAGCTGGCGGGCACAGATGTTCCAATTGACATTTCACTGGTATCCGGAGCTGCCGCATGTCACGATCTTGGCAAATTCGGCTGCAAACCGGAGGAAGCATCCAGAGTACCATATCTTCATTACTATTATACAGACAGATTTCTTACAAGCGAATACATGCCGATGATTGCTCATATTGCAAGCAATCATTCAACATGGGATCTTGAACTTGAGAACCTTTCTATCGAATCTCTTATTCTGATATACGCAGATTTTCGTGTGAAAAGTGTCCGGGAGCAGGGCGTGGAGCATGTGCGATTCTACACACTGGATGAATCATTCCAGGTGATTCTAGACAAGCTGGACAATGTTGACCGTGCTAAGAGACAGAGATATGAGAAGGTGTATGCCAAACTCAAGGACTTCGAAGGTTACCTTATCAGCCTTGGAGTGGAGACAGACATAGACAGAAAACCTTCTGAAAATGCCGGCGAAGGAAGAAAGAATCACTCGCTGCTGTCAGGCAATGAGGTTGTCGAGGCTCTTAAGTATACGGCAATCGAGCATAATATCAGGATAATGAGCATATTTAACAATGAGTCGGCATTCGGAAGTCTCATTGAAGCTGCCAGGAGTGAGCGTCAGTGGAAGAACCAGCGTGCGTATATCGATATTCTCAGCGAGTACCATTCATACATGACGAAGCAGGAGAAGACATTGACACTGGCATTTCTCTACGATCTGCTTGCACACAGAGAAGGTGACATTAGAAGACAGGCGGGCAATCTGCTGGGCACTATAATAGCCACATATGATGATGTGTACAGGAAGGAGATTCCTGCAGCAGTAAATACAGAGGTTTTCCTGAGAAGCGACAGCCTTGATGTATGGGAAGACTACATGAACAAGATAGTTTTCCCTGACTATAAGATAACAGACAGACACAAAAGCTGGATAGGTTATGCGTTCAAAGCTGTAATGACGGGACTTATAGAGAATCTGGACAAAGACAAAATCCCTTCTTATATTGAAAAATATGTTGATCTTTTCAGGCAGGAACCGTCCTCTGAGAGTGCGGCGTTTACTATGCTCAATTCTGTGTCAAACATAAGCAACGGAAGCATTACTGCTGATGACAGAAATATAATTATAGAGTTTGCTTTCAAAGCAGCGGAATTTGATTCTGTAGCACTAAAAGTGGGAGCACTCAGAACAGTTGAACACATTACCAAGCACGATGCGGATAAAATGGATTCTGACAGAATCATAGATTTCCTGCACAGAGTGTCCTCGGATGAATTTCATGCAAGTATCAATTTCATAAAGTACGAGATATGCTGGAATCTGGGCAGAAGCCGTCTGGCATACGAGTACCTTGAGAAGGCAGGGGAGAATGCAGGCATCGATAATGGTGAGGACAAGGTTTCTACGGTTCTCAGAGAAAATCTCAAGGTGGGCACTCCATGGGTAGTGAAAGCGGCAAACATCGATTATCTCATGCAGTTTGCCAACAGTCACAAAGACGACTCGCGAATGTACCATCTGGCGACACACTTTTCTAACTTAATCAAAGTCAGTGAGATTGTCACCGTCAGACGACGTGCCGGAATAAGCCTCATTGGTATAGCGGAGCATCTGTACATTGATCAGATAAATGAAATTGTAATAGAGCTGTCAAAGGGACTTGAGATAGGAGAATATCAGTTTTCTAAGTACATACCTGAGTTTCTGGGTCAGCTGGCTCTGTTCCTTTATCCAAGCGAGCTTGATGAGTTCATCGTATCCATGGGATCACTCATCGAGAGCAATAATGACAAGGTGGGTTCAGTGGCTCTTGATACGGTGGGAGAGATTCTGTCCAGGTATTCAACTTACAGATACAGGAAAATGTGCAGTGACGAGAATTATGAGAGAAGGCGTCAGATACTGCTTGGAATGCTGCTCAAAGGACTGGCTAATTATCACGATGCAGTCAGCCAGGAGGCATTCATGGTTCTGGGTAAATTCGTCTTCGGCAACAGAAGCATATCTGCAGAAGAGAAGTTTTATATTTTCAAGAGCATCTACAAAAAGATGCTGACTCTGATAACTGCAGTTGAAGAGTATGACATGAACTTTTTTAATAATGCTGCAGCCCTTAACCACATATACAGATTCATTTCAGAGTACGAGTTCAGTTACGGGGAGATGAAACTGCCGGCTAACAGCAGAATTGCATTCTTTCCGGGAACATTCGATCCTTTCTCTCTCAGTCACAAAGGTATAGTAAAGGCAATCAGAGATGAAGGCTTCGAAGTGTATCTGGCTCTTGATGAATTCTCCTGGTCCAAGAGGACGCAGGCGAGACAGCTCAGAAGGAATATTATTACAATGAGCGTAGCTGATGAACCTGATGTATTCATGTTCCCGGATGACTTCCCGGTAAACATTGCCAACCCTGCAGACCTTATAAACCTGCGGAATCTTTTCCCGGGCAAAGAAGTGTACATGGTTGTTGGAAGTGATGTAATAACTAATGCATCTTCATATAACAAAGAGCCGGTTCACGGTTCCATTCACTCTATGAACCACATTGTATTCAGAAGGGAGTCCCAGGAACAGGGCGATTCAGTAAGTCACAGACTTGAAGAAAACTACAAGACCATTACAGGCAAGGTAATAGAACTGAAACTGCCAATGCACCTTGAGGACATCAGCTCCACAAGAATACGTGACAACATTGACCAGGGCAGGGACATATCGAATCTCATAGACCCTGTGGCACAGAATTTCATATACGACAACAGCCTTTATCTGCGGGAACCTCAGTACAAGAACATACTGGAGAAGAGTCAGATCAGAATTGAACCTCTTCGCAATGAAAACGGCAGCATTCTGGCGAATCTGGAGGCGGAACTTCTCGAGAACAGACTTGATGTAAACAGAATACGGGATTACATAAATAAAGATTATGTAAAGGTTGCCACTGTTGAGGATCTGGATGGCAGCGTCATAGCTCTGGCGGCTGTCAATACCATGGAGACCAGCGACCTTTACAAGGAATTCAAAGATATGCGGATTTCAGGCTATCTGAGACAGAAGGTAACCGGAAGAATGCTCGTAATAAGAGGCATATACTGCAACAGGCGGCCTGACATGGATAATCTGGTTCAGATAATATCAACGGAAGTCATTTCTCAGGCACTTAAAGAAGACATTACTTATGCCATTTATCATCCGGTGACCGGCGGAATCAACAGGCACATAAGAGCCATCATCGAGAGAATGGGATTCACTGAGATTGTAATTGACGGCAAGCCTGAACCAATCTTCGAAGTTAACATGAAGGAACCGATGGCTGTAATACAGAATCTTGATACCGCCCTTAAATCTCCTTTCAACAGTAATCCTAGAATTCTCGATGTTCTTCAGAGCACTCACGGTGTTTTGCAGAAAGCAATAACGAAGCTGAATCCGGGCAATCTGGTTCTATCGTTTAATGAAGGTGTTCTCAATGAAAAAATCGTGGATATGGTGACCAGTACAAACGGCGTGCCAAACTATCCGCTCAAACCTCGTGTGCTGGGAGAATACATGTGCGTTCCTTTCGGTAAAACGCTTAGAAACAGCGCTGTGCCGAATACAGTAACCAAGACGCTGCATACAGAGAAAGTGTATTCACCGACTCTTGACAGCTTCAGCATAGAAGAGTATCCAAGGTATGCCACACTGAACAACCAGATTAAGACGATAAAATCATTTAACCGTCCGGTAATCCTGGTTGATGATCTGCTTCACAACGGATACAGACTTCAGAAGCTTGACCCGTTTTTTAAAGAAAACGACATTGAGATTGTCAAAATAATTACAGGGCTGCTGTCCGGAAACGGCAAAGATCTGATGGACGTACAGGGAAGAGATGTTGAGAGTGCGTATTTCGTGCCGAATCTCAAGGCCTGGTTCATTGAGTCCGGATTATGTCCGTTTATCGGCGGCGATGGCATAAGAACTGAAGACAAAACAGCTGCAAACCTGATTCCGTCAATTAATCAGCTGCTTCCGTTCGCCGCAATGTCATATCTTGATGACTGTCCGAGAGATGCCATCTACGAATTGTCTTATGTCTGCATCGACAATGCAATGAAAATATTCAGAGTGCTTGAAGACGAGTATCAGGAGGAATTCGAGCGAAAACTTACAATCAAGAGACTGTCAGATGCGGTAATCGGTCCGAGAATGCCGAATGGAGCCAATCGGGTTGCTGTAAACTTCAACCTTGCTCCGTCGGTTTACATTGCTGATTACATGCAGAGACTTCTCAGTCTGGAGAGTGCATTCAAATGAGATATATAAGCGAATTGGTAAGTGAAAACAGGGAGATGGCGCTGGGCAGTGACAAGTTTCTGCTTCCCTTTGACAGCGGGAGAACAAGAGCACTGAGAGGCGTACCTGTGAAAGGATGCAGGGTTAATCTGCTTGCGCTGGGAGATGTTGGCGGCAGTGTGCTTACAGGGCTAAGGCTTCTTGGCGGGGAAACGATAGACAGTATCGGAATTTATGATGTAAACCAGGCTGTCCTGCGGCGCTACGAGAGGGAAATCAATCAGATATGCTATCCGGATGGAAGGAAACTTCCGAGAATTGAAATAATAAGAGAAGATCAGCTGTTTGACTGCACCATGTTTGTGTTCTGCGCGTCTAAAGGTGTTCCGCCGGTAGGTGCCGGCGGTGACGTGAGAATGGCTCAGCTTGAAGCAAACAGAGAACTTGTATCAATGTTTGCATCAAAAGCTGCAGCATCAGGCTTCGACGGCATCTTCGCAGTTGTATCGGACCCTGTTGACCCTTTGTGCCGAGCGGCGCTGGATTGCGGTCTTGAGCCGGGCATGGTCAGAGGATACGGTCTCGGCGTCATGAACAGCAGAGCGAGATACTTCGCGGAGCACCATTCAAAGTATGGAATGTATCTTGACGAAGGCAGGGCTTTCGGTCCTCATGGGGAAGATCTGGTCATAGCAAACAGTATTAGTAACTACGATGATGAACTGTCAAAAGAATTGACTGAGCTTGCTGTCACATCAAATCTTGTCACCAGAGCAGATGGATTCAAGCCATACATCGCTCCTGCAATGTCTTCGGGAGCATTGTCTCTTATTGCCGCACTTGCAGGTGAATGGCATTATTCTTCGGTTTATCTTGGAGATGATAAGGATGGAGCATTTCTGGGGTGTCGAAACAGACTGACAGGAGAGGGCGTTGAAGTGGAGAATCTGCCTCTTGACGACAAGCTGTTTGACAGGATAGACAATGCTTACAGGCATTTGATTGATTTAAATTAAAATAAATTATAATTGTGTGTAGATTTATGGAGAAAATATATGGAAACACTGATTCTGATTAATCCCTTTTGCCCGGAATACGCCAAAAGAGAAAGACTGAAACAGATTGTTGAATACAGTACAAGGGGGTATAACTACAGGGAATTGACATCGGTTGAAGAGGTTGAACAGGCAGACTTGAAAAACAGGAGGATACTTTTCACGGTATCGCTGGGAGAGTCGGGAATCAATCTAAGCTGGTTCAGCATATTGAAATATCTTCGCCTTAACAGGAAGGCTCTTGAAGGTTCTGTGGGTGGTGTAATAATAGACGGCAGCAGCGAAATGTTCACTAAATCAACTGGGCGCAGTCTTGTGTTCACAGCCAATATGGCTGGGTGCACTTTCCCTGGAAGACCGCTTGTTGAAGGAACAGGTTCCCTTGAAAATTTCAAGGTGCTTGCCATGAACAATGAAACCGATAATTTTCAGGCTTATCTGATGGAAGGCAGAACACTGGTAGAAAATATCATGAACTATCAGTTTAGCAGAAGCAGGACACCTAAGCTTCTCATGATTCATGCCAGTGACAGAAGAACCAGCAACAGTCTGGCTCTGTGGGATATGATTAAGGCAAAGCTTGAAGGTATAAACATACGCGAGATTTCTTTGCGAAACGGGACTGTGTGGGACTGCCGCGGGTGCGCATACGAAACGTGCAGACATTTTGGAGAAGAAAACAAGTGCTTCTACGGCGGCAATATAGAAAAGGAAGTTTATCCCGCCATTCTTGAGGCAGATGCAGTATGTCTTGTCTGTCCCAACTATAATGACTCGATGGGAGGCAATCTTACGGCTTTTGTCAACAGACTGACGGCCCTTTTTACAACTCACAGATTTTACGATAAAAAAGTATTCGCTGTAATCGTGTCAGGATACAGCGGGGGAGACATTGTTGCCGAGCAGATAATCAGCGGAATGAACATGAACAAAACTTTTGCGCTGCCTAGAAGATTTGCTATAATGGAAACAGCCAACGCGCCTCGAGCGATACTGGAATCGCGAGGTATCGAGGAGAGGGCGGCGGCATTCGCGGCAGACGTTACAGACGCGTTAGTAGAAAGGTGATAAAAATGATTGAATCCATGGAAATGGAAGAAAAGCTTCAGCAGTTCAATGAAGATACGGAACGAATCATAGAACTTCTGGATAACAGATCATATTTCAAAGCCAAAGAAGAGATACTCAAGCACAACGAGGTTGATATAGCAGAAATTCTCGAAGAAGTCCTTGAGCAGCTTGGCATAGAGAAAACCATAATTATTTTCAGAATGCTGCCTAAGGACACTTCAGTCGAAGTTTTCTCTTATCTTCCGACAGATGACCAGCTGGCAATAATTGACGGCATTACTGACAAGGAAACTGCCTATATCATCAAGGAACTGGACTTCGATGACATGATTGACGTACTGGAAGAACTGCCTGCAAACATTGTAGACAAGATTCTGGAAAAGACGCCAAAAGAAGAACGTAAGCTGATAAATACTTACCTCAATTATCCGGAAACATCTGCGGGAAGCCTGATGACTCCGGACTATATAGGTCTTAAGAGCGGCATGACCTGCAGGGAAGCTCTTAATCTTATCAAAGAGATAGGAAATGATACAGAAACCGTATATACGTGCTACGTTAAGGGCAAGACCAGAACACTTGAGGGAATCGTTTCCCTGCGTTCGCTGATTGTTTCCGATGAAAATACGCCAATTACTGAAATCATGAACGACAGCGATTATGTCTATGTGAATGTGTATGATGACCAGGAGGAAGTTGCAGAAACATTCCTTAAGTATGGTTTTCTTGCTATTCCGGTTGTCGATAATGAGCATAAACTGGTGGGCATCATTACCGTCGACGATATCATGGACGTAATCGAAGAAGAGGCGACAGAGGATATCGAACGTATGGCCGGCGTTATGGACGATTCGGATACTGAATATCTGGACATGGGTGTATTTCGTCATGCCAGAAACAGACTTCCGTGGCTTCTGTTCATGACGGTAACTCTTATGCTTACAGGTTTCATTCTTACTGCTTTCGAAGAGGTGCTGTCGCAGGTAATAATTCTTGTTTCATATCTGCCTCTGCTTATGGGAACAGGCGGCAACGTAGGTACTCAGGCTGCTTCTCTGATAATTCGAGGAATGTCTGTCGGAGATCTGGAAACAAGAGATGCTCTCAAGGTTCTGTGGAAAGAGTTCCGAGTAAGTGTTGTTATCGGACTTGTACTGAGCATATTCAATTTTACCAAAATCATCCTAATTGACGGACAGAGTGTGATGATTGCGCTTACAGTGGCGGTATCAATGCTGTGCATTGTATCTTTCGGTAAACTGCTCGGCAGCATGCTTCCTATCGGTGCCAAGAGAATAGGTATTGACCCGGCACTTATGGCAACTCCTATGATACAGTCCATCTCGGATATGGTGTCTTCGACACTCTATATGCTGATAGCTGCTGTGTTCCTTGGAATTACTCTGTAATTCAGAATATTTAATTAATTATTTTTAGCTATATTTTAATTAAAAGTTCACATATTTTGCTTGTTTTTAAATTTGCTTTGTATTAAATTGGTAAGGGTGCTTAGGGTGAAAGAAACAGCGAACAGAAAACAACATATTATAACAAGGCGAAAGATAGTCCTTGCGGTGCTGATAGTCATTGCTTTCATGGCTATGGAAATACCGGGAATTTTCTTCGTGCGCGGCATGATAAAACCTTTTATATTTGGAATGCCCTTCCTTTACGGATACATGTTTTTATGCTGGATATATGTTTGCTGCATACTGTTCTATGCGTATAGAACCGCCTGGGGACAAAAGTCGTTCTTTAAGAGGGGGAACGAGTAGAGCTATTATTTAATTAAGTTATTACGAGAGAGGTGATTAAATTGTCACATGAAGCTTTGATATCCGTGTTAATCTTCGTTGCGGTAATGGTAGTAATCATTACTGAAAAGGTTCACCGTGCAGTTGTTGCTGTAGGCGGTGCCGTTCTTCTGCTGATTCTCGGTATCCTTAACATTGAAGAAGGTGTAGGCTATATCGATGCCAATACCATAGGTCTGCTCGTCGGCATGATGCTCTTCGTCGGCGTAGTAAAAAATTCGGGAATGTTTGAATATCTGGCAGTTAAGTCAGCCAAGGTTGCCAAAGGCGACCCATGGAAGATGATGATTCTCTTCATGATTATCACTGCAGTATTCTCAGCACTTCTTGATAATGTTACTACTGTATTGCTGGTAGGACCAATGATGCTTGCTATCTGCAAGGAAATGAATCTGAATCCTGTACCATACATCATGACATCAATCATGGCATCCAATATCGGCGGTACAGCAACTCTCATTGGAGACCCGCCAAACATCATGATCGGCAGTGCTACAGGCTATACATTCGGGGACTTTATCCTCAATGACTTTGTGATAGTAGTTCCTATCATGGTTGCCACAGTATTCTTCTTTAAATTCATTTACGGCAAAAAGCTGTGCGCTACTCCTGAGGCTATGGAGAGTGTAATGCATATGGATGAGAAGACAATGATTAAGGATCCGGTTCTTCTTAAGAAGGCTGTTGTAATGATTCTGCTTATCGTAGCCGGATTCGCACTTCACGGTGTTCTTCATCTTGAATCATCAATGATTGCTCTTGCAGGAGCAGTAATCATGCTCATTATCGGCAAGCAGGATGTTGAACATGTAGTGCTTGATGTTGAATGGCCAACAATCATATTCTTTACTGCTTTGTTTATCTGCGTAGGCGGCATGGAGCATACAGGAGTTATCGATCTGATGGCTGATGAAATCATGAAGTTCACTCACGGCAAGCCTGTAATGACAATGATGATTATCCTCTGGGTATCAGCACTGCTTTCATCAACACTGGACAATATTCCATTTGTTGCTACCATGATTCCGCTTATTCAGGCAATGGGTGCAGACGGTATGGATACGACTCCGCTCTGGTGGGCACTTTCACTGGGCGCATGTCTTGGAGGCAACGGTACTCTCATCGGTGCATCAGCTAACGTTGTTCTCACAGGCATCAGTGCCAAGAACGGACACCCTATTACATACATTGAATTCCTCAAGATAGGATTCCCTACAATGATTCTCTCACTTATTATCTGTACAGTTTATATGCTTATCAGGTACGCATAGAGAATAGAGATATGAACAAAATAGAGTAAGAAATACATTGAGCTCCGCAGTTGTGATGCGGAGCTCTCTTTATAGTATGCCGACAGAGCCTATAGAGGGGACTATAGGACAAAAAGAAAAACCCTGTGCTGTGCGCACAGGGAATCATTATCATGTATTAATTCGGCTTGTCAGATCTTATTCATTGAGAAGGGAATGATTGAATTTATATCCTACTCCTCTGACACTTATTATATAATTGCTGTTTGGTGTGGAGGACTTGTATTCAATCTTTTTTCTTAGGGTACTTATGTATACCATTACAGTCTTTGTATCATTATCCATGCAGTTGGTCTTCCACACTGTTTCAAAAATCTGTGAAGCAGGGAATACTTTGCGCGGATTCTCAATGAGAAGCTTGAGAATTTCAAACTCTTTGACAGTAAGATTTACTTCCTTGCCGTCAACATATACCTCGTGAGAATTAACATCAACCTTAAGTCCTGCAACTTCATATACTATCTGTTCCTGCTTGGCCTGACGTGAAAGCGAGTTCTGCCTTCTCAGATGAGCCTTGACTCTTGCTATCAGTTCCCCCGGCATGAACGGCTTGGTCATGTAGTCATCTCCGCCTGCAGATAAGGCTATGATTTTATCTATTTCCTGTGTTCTTGCACTCAGGAAAATAATCGGCGCATTTGAAATTTTGCGGATATCAAGTGAAAGCGAAGTTCCTTCAGTATCAGTAAGCATGATATCAAGGATAATCAGATCAGGATTCTCTTCTCTGACTATCTCCATTGCGTCGGCACCATTGTATGCAGGAATGGCATTAAACTGTTCTCGCTGAAGATACGAACACACCAGTTTATTGATTGCCGCTTCATCATCTACTACCAAAATCTTTTCCTTAGCCATGCTAGTCCTCCTTGTATAACGGGATTATGAAAGTAAACGTACTGCCTTCACCCTCTACGCTGTCTACGTACATCTCGCCATGGTGAGCGTTAATCAGTTCCCTGCAAAGTGTAAGCCCCAGACCACGTCCCTGTACAATATCCTTTTTTTGACTTGAACGGTAGAACTTGTCGAACACATGAGGCAGATCCTTGCTGCTTATGCCGTACCCGAAATCTCGAACGGAGATTACCAGATGTTCCAGTGACTGATCCAGCTCGAACGTCCATATCATTTTATCAGAATCTGCCGCATATTTATATACATTTGTCAGCAGATTTGAAAATACCTGATTGATTCGTACATAGTCTATTATAACCCAAAAATCAGTGAGGTGGCGAATATCTGCATTAATTTCCACTTGATAATTATGAGATTCAGATTCGTTGATGTTGTC
>JALEUQ010000128.1 GCA_022780965.1 Clostridiales bacterium | reverse complement strand
GGAGCATCTGCTATTATGCGTGAATCAACCAGAATCAAAGCAGAACCTGTGTTGTGAGAGCTGCTGTACAGATGTTCACCCTTTTCGTTATATACAACCGACAATGAACTTGTAGGGGCATCTGTGGATGCGGATGTAGGGATGATAAAAGTTGTCATGCTGTTTCGTGCACCTGCGAATTTGACAGTGTCGAGAGTTTTGCCGCCGCCGATACCGGCAATTATCTGGGCGCCTGATTCCGATGCCAGCGCTGTTATTCTGTCGATTTCATCCTCAGTACATTCGCCGCCGAATTTAACGGTCTCGTATGTGCATCCGGTTCCATTGAAAATTTCATCAAAAAGCGCGCACATTTTTTTATAGAGAAATCCGTCGATAACCATAAAAATGCGATTACCGTAAAGGGAGACGTACTCAGGGATATTGCTTATTTCTCCGGGCCCCTGAACATATCTGAAGGGACTGCCGAAGGCTCTGGATGTTGATGTTACCATTATTTACTCCTTATCATATCTATTACACCGTCTGCCAGCAGTCTGCCGGCATCATCAGTTATCTGGAAGCGGATTATGACCATGGTGCGACCCCTCTTGACAATCTGAGTATCACAATAGATTTCGTCGCCTTTGGTGTTGCGAAGATAGTTCATGTGAGTGCTCTGAGTGACGTAGTCATTGCCGTCAACACGAGCAGCTATGCCGCAAACAACGTCGGCCATGGAGTACATGAGTCCGCCGTGGACAGCGCCATAAAGATTCTTTGATTCGTGAACCAGTGTTACTTTAACACGGCAGCTTTCTTCTGTAACCTTAACAATCTCAATGTGATTATGATGCATGAAAGGGTTGCTGCGTGCGTACTTTTCGAAATCCAGCAATTCAGGGTTAATAGCCATTATTCCGTCTCCTTAAACGATTTAGTAAATCAATTATACACCCCGTAAAAAATAATTGAACCACTTCATAGGAAATTAATGTATAATGATTTCGAAGTGTTAGTGACATCGAAAGGAGATTGAGATGAATTACGAAATCAAAGGCGGCAATCTGCCATACGTAGTATGCACACTGGATCCCAATGAGACCATGATTACCGAATCAGGTGCAATGAGCTGGATGAGCCCTAACATGAACATGGAGACTACTTCAGGCGGTGGAGTGGGCAAGATGCTTGGAAGAGCATTATCCGGTGATTCTCTCTTCCAGAACCGATATACTGCCATGGGAGGACAGGGACTGATTGCCTTCGCATCGTCGTTTCCGGGCGAAATCATGGCTGTTGAAATTACACCTGATAAGCCGATGATTGTACAGAAGAGTGCTTTCCTCGCGGCAACTGAAGGTGTTCAGCTGAGCGTATATTTCAAGAAAAAGCTGGGTGCAGGCTTCTTCGGTGGCGAAGGTTTCATCATGCAGCAGCTGACGGGTAACGGAACTGCTTTCATAGAAATTGACGGAAGCATTCAGGAATACAATCTTCAGGCAGGACAGGAAATAATTGTTGATACAGGATATCTGGCGGCAATGGATGCAACATGTTCAATGGACATTGTGACTGTCAAAGGAGCCAAGAACATGTTTCTGGGCGGTGAAGGGCTGTTCAATACTGTTGTGAGAGGACCGGGAAGGGTAATGCTGCAGAGCATGCCTATCTGCAATGTGGCAGCACAGATAGGTGCGCATCTCCCTACAAAATAAGATGGAACAGGATGCGTTGAGCACTATCAGGACAACATATATTTGGCAATAAAAAAGGAGGAGTCATAGGGCTCCTCCTTTGTAGTTGGTTTAGTTTATTCAGCTTCAAACTTATCCTTGCCGAGTCCGCAGATAGGACATTCGAAATCTGCAGGGATATCTTCCCAAGCAGTTCCGGGAGCGATACCGTTATCAGGATCGCCAGCAACAGGATCATATTCGTAGCCACATGGACATACGTATTTCATGATATATTCTCCTTAATCAATTTATTCTTCAGCGAACATTTCTTTCTCAATGCCGCATTCTGGACATTTGAAATCTGCAGGGACATCAGCCCAGGCAGTTCCGGGAGCAATGCCGTTCTCAGGATCGCCAACAACAGGATCGTACACATATCCGCAAGGGCATCCGTACTTAACCATCTTAGCAGCGTCATCTGCAGGAACTTCTGCAGCTTCTTCATGCTTAGCTACTGAATCGTCGCTTTCTTCAGCGAACATTTCCTTCTCGATACCGCACTCAGGACATTTGAAATCTGCAGGAACATCTTCCCAGGCAGTTCCAGGTGCAATACCATTCTCAGGATCTCCCAGAACAGGATCATAAACGTATCCACATGGACAACCGTACTTCATCTTAATTATCCCCCTTCATTCTATTAGCCGAAATATCTTGCCAGCAGACCAGCGAATGCCTTGCCGTGTCTAGCTTCGTCTCTAGCCATTTCGTGAACTGTATCGTGAATAGCATCCAGTCCCTGTTCCTTAGCCATCTTAGCCAGTTCGAACTTGCCTGCTGTAGCGCCGTTCTCAGCGTCTACTCTCATTTCCAGGTTCTTCTTAGTTGAGTCAGTGATTACTTCACCGAGAAGTTCAGCAAACTTAGCTGCATGTTCTGCTTCTTCGTAAGCAGCCTTCTCCCAGTAGAGACCGATTTCAGGATAGCCTTCTCTATGAGCAACTCTTGCCATTGCCAGATACATGCCGACTTCTGTGCATTCGCCGTTGAAGTTGTCTCTGAGACCCTGAATGATTTCTGGGTCTACGCCCTTAGCAACGCCTACAACGTGCTCAGCAGCCCATTCCATCTTGCCTTCTTCAACTGCCTTGAACTTGTCAGCAGGAACTCCACACTGTGGGCACTTTGCTGGTGGTTCTGAACCTTCATAAGTATATCCGCATACTGTACATGACCATTTCATAATAACTTCCTCCTTTAATTGAAAAATTTTACCTATGTATTATAACATACTTTGTGTTAATTGACATCTTTCTTTGATATCTTGACAATACTATACCAAAAAGGTAAAGTATTGTCAAGCCAAGGTGGCAAATTTTATGTAATGCTGATATGCCGGCATGCGATTGTTCGGCGACCTTTATGGATGCTTTTTCTTTACCGAGGATGATAAATGAGGTATAATAAAACTTACGAATTTGGGTGGAGAACCGCGAAAGGAAACAGTTTTGAAAAAGCTTAGAATCCTGGCAATAGCCATGACAATTGCATTTGTAATGATATCCGCTTCGGGATGCACAACTTATGAGCATTTCAAGGCTGCGTTCATTAACGACAGCACAGGAGAGGATGTTACCATTACCATTGGCGTGTTTGAGCCCATAACAGGCGGAGAGAGTGAAGCTGCCGTATCAGAAGTAAGGGGAATACAGCTTGCCAACGAAGTATATCCTAATATCAACGGTAAGATAATCAAACTGGTGTACAGTGACAACTCATCAGATGTAAGAGCCTCTGAGTCTGCGATACAGACGCTTTTCTCATACAATCCGCACATAATTCTGGGAAGCTACGGAAGTGTTTATTCAATGACAATTTCTGAACAGGTCAAAGAAAGACAGGTTCCTGCCATTGCAATAAGCAATACCAATCCGCTCGTTACCAAAAACAATCCGTATTACTACAGAGTCTGCTATGCTGATTCCAACCAGGGTGACCTGCTTGGACTATATGTAACCAAGGCGGCTAAGGCAGAAACTGCCGGAATCCTGCTCCCTGAGAACAGCGACGTGGCACTGGCGCGAGCATCTGCTTTCACCGACAGAGTGGAAGCTCAGACAGGTAATAATGATGCCATCAAAGTGTATGAGAGCTATAAGAGCGGCTCGAGAGATTTCTCCAAGCAGCTTGAGGTTATCAAGGAAAGCGGTGTTAAATACGTGCTGCTGCCGGGAGATATCATAGATGTGGCAGAGGTTCTCAAGGAAGCTAAGGCAATGAAGCTTGATGTGACATTCCTGGGCGGCAATGAATGGTCATCCGATGAATTCGCCGAGAAGGCTGGAAAATATGCAGACAGCAGCAATGTTGCATTCGTATCCTATCTTGATCCTTCAATCGAGAAAGATACACAGGAAGTGGGTAAAGAAACTCAGAAATTCCTGGACGCATTTTATGAGAAATACGGCAAGGATGCCGTTCCCGATGAAAACATGATGCTGGGGTACGATGCGTATCTGGTTGCAATCAAGGCCGCGGCAGAAGCAGGAGACAATCTTGACGGTGAGAACATAAGGAAGGTTCTTGACGGTGACATTACTTTCGAGGGCGCATCCGGCAACATCAGGTTTAACGATGTGGGCGACCCTATCAAGACGGTGTACATCACTACGGTATCAGACAACGGTAATTCGTTGATTTATACAATTAATCCAGCTAATTAGCAGAATAATATAAGGAGAAAATCATGGAAGAAAAAATCATTGAAGCTTTAAATCAGATAAGACCTTTCCTCCAGAGAGACGGAGGAGATCTGGAGTTTGTTGAACTTACAGAGGACAACATTGTAAAAGTAAGACTGCAGGGTCACTGTGCCGGATGCCCGGGAGCACAGATGACTATCAAGGGTGTGATTGAGCAGATTATCAAAGAGAGTTACCCGGAAATCAAGGCGGTTGAAGCAGTATTGTAAGAGTGGAGTTACAGATGGATTTTCTTGCGAAAGTAAATGAAAATATTGAATCCAATAAGACAGAGATGATATCATCTCTGTCTACTCTTTTATCCATACCGAGCGTGGCTGGTGATGCCGCGGGAGCTATGCCATTCGGAGAAAATGTAGATAAGGCTTATGAAGCGGTTCTTAGCATTGGTAGAGAAGCAGGGTTTAACATCTATGATGCCGACAGGTACGGCGGTCACATAGAACTGCCTGCAAGGTCTGACGGAAACGGAGAAATAGTAGGAGTGCTTGGACATCTTGATGTGGTGCCTGAGGGAGAAAACTGGGATTTTGCCCCCTACGGAGGTGAAATAATCGATGACTGCATCTGCGGACGCGGTGCAGTGGATGACAAAGGTCCGGTAGTTGCTGTCCTGTTTGCCATGAAAGCGCTCAAGATGGCCGGCTATGAGCCTAAGCGCTCCATACGGCTTATTCTTGGCCTGGATGAGGAAACCAACTGGGAAGGCATGGATTATTATATTGATAATGTTGACGCGCTTCCCGACTATGGATTCACACCGGATGCAGATTTCCCTGCAATTCACGGGGAGAAAGGAATTCTTGTTTTTGATCTTGCCAGAAGGTTCACAGTTTCGGGAGAAAAGGGGCTGCAGCTCAGTTCCATCAAGGGCGGTTCGGTGCCAAACGCCGTTGCGGATTCTGCCAGAGCAGTAATCAGAAATACAGAAAACAGCGATTACAGTACAATCAAAGAAATGGTTGCTGATTTCAGAGAAGAGAAGGGATGCACCATAAACTGCAGAGGCACCGGCAGGAGTCTTGAGATAACTGCCAAAGGTGTCGGCGCACATGGAGCAAACCCTCAGCGCGGATTAAACGCCATTACTCTGCTTATGGAGTTTCTTGGCAGGCTGAATTTCGCAAGTGAGGAGACAAACGATTTCATAGGATTCTACAACAACTGTATTGGTTATGATATTCACGGAGAACGCATCGGATGCTGCCTGGAGGATGAACCGTCGGGCAAACTGATTTGGAATGTGGGCAAGATTCAGCTGGACAGGAAGTCTGTGGAGCTGACTGTTAATATCAGATATCCTGTGACTTCCGGAGAGGATGAAGTATATTCAGGAATAATGGAAGTGGTTGACAAATACAATATAGGTATTGTCAAGAATGCTCACCAGATGCCGGTATACATTGCCAAGGATAATCCGCTTATAACGACTCTCATGGATATTTACAGGAAGCACACAGGTGATAATGACAGTAAACCCGTTGTCATCGGCGGAGGAACTTATGCCAGAGCAATGGATAACATCGTGGCATTCGGCGGGCACTTCCCTGGAGAACCTGAACTGGAGCATCAGAAGAATGAGCTGATTTCCATTGATAATATGATGAAGCTGGCGACAATATATGCGGAAGCATTGTATCGACTGGCCGAAATGTAGTTTTATGAAATTTGATATAAGAAGCATTTTTGAAGAAAATGAAAAAAAGGAAACGGAGCTGATTGAAGAGCCGGAACTCGTAACAGAACAAGCATCGCACATTAACAAGTATGGCGCAATATATCTGAATGCACTGATAATGATGGCGTTAATCATCGTAACAGTAATATATACAACGATGATTCCCCGAACCATTTATGCTGAGATAGACGGCATCAATGAGACGATAATCACCGACGCATATACAGTAGACAAGGCACTGAAAAAGGCAGGCATACCTTTGTGGGACGAAGACTATCTTTCGGAGACTCCGGGAGCATTTGTCCATGACAACATGAAACTGCAGCTTGTGCATGCTACAAATTATTCAGTCACTGTCGATGGGAGCACCAGTGAGTTTAAGTCTCTTGAAAAAACCGTCGGAGAAGCTTTGGCAGAAGAAGGAATAAAAGTCGGCGAAATTGACATTGTGGAACCGAAAATGGCGTCAGCGCTCGAGGAAGAGATGAGAATTGTCATCAGAAGGGTAGTCATCGAAGAGGAGACCATTGAAGAGACTGTCAAGTTCAAGACCATTGTCAAAGAAGACGGTACCATTGCTGAAGGAAACGAGAAGGTAAGCCGTGAAGGAAGAGACGGCAAGGATAAGGTGATATACGAGATTACCTACGTTGACGGCAAAGAAACCGAACGCAGAGAAGTTAAGAGAAAAACCGTTGAGAAACCTGTAGATAAGATTGTGCACAAAGGGACCGCTGTAGAGTATAACGGGAAACTATACAGAAAAAAGCTGACCGTCAGAGCCTATTCTTATACAGGAGGCGGCAGGACTGCATCGGGAACCAGAGCAAGGGTCGGAGAGATTGCGGTTGATCCCAGAGTAATTCCGCTGGGAACAGTCGTGTACATTCCCGGTATAGGTGAACGACGTGCAGAAGACACAGGCGGAAACATCAAAGGAAACACGATAGATATATACATGAGCAGTGTGGGTGCATGTCGCAGATGGGGCTGCAGAACAATTACAATTTACATTAAGTAGGTGACACAGTCTTCGAGGGAAACTCGGGGGAATATGGGACAATAGGAAGCCTATAGGACACAAAAGGGGCAACAGTCGGAAGCACTGCTGCCCTTTTAAAGTATCATTAGCGTTACTTAAGATGCTTTGCAATGAGGTCGGCGAAAAGCATGGCGTTTTCTTCTGAAGTGAATATTGCACGTGCGGACAGATCGTTGCCGCCGCCTTTGCCGTTGTAGAAAGAAGCGTATTCTCTGACAAGTTTGCCGCATGCGGGAGTCCCTGATGATGCCAGAATGAAGGAAGTGTCCTCCTCTGCATAGAGCATAATGAGCTTATCAGTGTTCCCCATATACTGCTTGGCCATATTGAAAGCATCATCCATGCTCAGAACCTTGAGCCTGTGAACAATTACACTTTCATCGGAGCCTTCGATGGCTGCATCCAGCTTGGCGGATTCTCCGGCAATAAGAGCAGCAGTGACGCGATGAAGCTTGCCTTTGACTTCAGCCGTCTTCTCTTCGGAGCTCTTAAGCTTAGCAGGAAAATCTTCAATTGATGAAGAATATCTGTTGGAAAGTGTGTAAAGTATGTCGTGTCTCAGGCGACATGCTTCAAGTGCCCTGCGGCCTGCTTCGAAGAAGATTCGGAACATGCCCTTGTATTTCTCTACTTTGAATACTTTAATCAGTCCAACCTGGCCTGCTGTTGAAGGATGAGTGCCGCAGCATGCTACGCAGTCTGAAGCATTCTCAGGCGAACCTACACAGACAATGGAAATATCCTCGTCAAATGCCAGAGCCTTCCTGAGTGGAAGTCCTTCAGCTTCTTCGCGTGTATCAAAACGCATTACAGTGACCGGAGCATTGGACCAGATTACTTTGTTGGCTTCAAGCTCGGCATCCATAACCATCTCATATGTCAATTCTGTTATTGCAGGATCTTCCTCCAGGCTGATATCAATTGTCATTGCATCGTGGCCCATATGGAAGCCCCTGTTGATTCCGCCGTACATGCTGTAGCATATTCCCGACAGAATGTGTTCACCGCAGTGACGCTGCATGTTATCAAATCGTCTGTCCCAGTCCAGCGTGCAGTGAACCTTGTCACCTGAAGACGGAAGGCTGCCTGATGTAATGCTGATCCTGTGTCTGATTTGGCTGCCGTCCTCCTGAACGTCAGTCACCTGCCAGACTGAAGCGGAGCCGGCAATAATGCCGATATCGCAGCTCTGTCCGCCGCCTTCCGGGAAGAAAGCGGTTTGATCAAGATATATGTCTGCGGAGGTTCCGTCAGCACTGACTACATCGGTTATCACCGCATCCCATTCTTTAACGTATACATTTTCCTGAAATATTTTCTTAACAGTCATAAGGACACCACCTGATTTAATGTTATATAATAGAGTGTAATTTTGACGAGATAAAATGTCAAATATTATAGTGCCATTTTATGAACAGTGAATTATAATAGTTTTAAAACCCTTTAAAAATGGGGAAATTGCAAGGTTTGACGTTTTTTCTCGATAATGAAGAACAACCTGTGGATAACTTGTCGAGAAAAAAGTACTTGACAGCTGTAGGTATTGAAAAATAGGGATTTTTGAAAAACACTTTATCCACAGGCCTTGGTTGATAAAATTGTATACGATTTCAAAAAACTTGTGGATAACTTGTCAATGTGTTCAAATCAACAAAAGCACGGCTTGTTGAAACATGTTGTGAATCGTTGCGAACGCAAGTTAACATAATATTAGTAAAAAGGTAAATATAATGCTTAACGAAAAAATTTATTACGACAGTCTCCTGCCCGTCAAAGTAAGCACAGTAAACATCGAAAACTACCCCATGCATTATCATGATGACATGGAGCTGATCTATGTTCTTGAAGGAAACATCAGTGTTCATACAGGATGCGTTTCTGAAACTCTCGGCGCCGGCGATATTGCCGTCATCAACAGAAGAGAACTGCACAGCCTTTGCAGAGTATCAGATGATAATATGGTGATGATGCTCAACATTGACGGGAACTATTACAATGAATATTATTCTGAACTTCTGTACAGCTACTTCTGGGTGGATATGGACAGGGGGAGCGCAGAAGGAATCGATGTGCTTCAGACGCTGATGGCCAGCATAATGATGGAACTGCTGCAGAAGGGTTACAGATATGAAGAGAAGATTATCGAAAGTGTGCACAACCTTATCGAATGTCTTGTGACTGGGTTCAGGTTAGAAATTTCAGAGGAGGAAGGCCACTCAAGTGCCAGAAATTACAGCAACAGGCTGCTGTCGATGAGACTGAAGCGGATGATGGAATACATTTACGAAAACTTCACCCGCAAGCTGACTCTTAACGAAATCGCAGAGAATGAAGGGCTCAGCCTTTATTACATGTCGCACATTATCAAAGAATCAACAGGATTCAATTTTCAGGACATTCTCAACTATGTACGTGTGGAAGCAACCGAACCGATGGTGCTCAATACGCGTAAAAAGATGGGAGCGATTGCCGAAAATGTAGGGTTTTCGGCGGTAAGGTATTTTACCAAGCACTTCGAACTCTGGTTCGGAATGCATCCTCTCGACTACAGGAAAAAGTACGGCGGCAAAACAGTTCATCACAGAAGCGCCGCCGAAGTGACAAGAGCGATGCCGGGCAGGATAGAAGAATCCATTAAACGTCGGCGCAAGCAGGTATACGCTGACTATGTGGGCGGATATAAGCTCAAACCGGTTATCGTCAATATTAATTCCGACTATATAGGTACAGGCAGTACAGAATCCATAGATATTCTTAATGATGTGTTCAGCCGGGATGTAAACAGAGTGCTGGCAGCTCCGCTCAAAAGGTTTATTGAGATGGACGAAAACCTGATTATGTCAGGTTACAACTATGTGGTAACCACGAAGCAGAATCCGCACTCGTATCTGGAGAGTCTAAGCATTATTGTATATAACATAGACGATAAACTGGAAATGCTGCTTAAACAGGTGGAAGGTGAAGAAGAACTTCTCGACATTGTAGAGTCATATGACAACAATATGGAGGTGCTCTTCAAATTCAAAGGATTCAGCGGAACGTACAGGGTGATTCGCTACCAGCTTGACAAAGAGAAAATAGTCAGAAGAATCAAAGACTCGATCAGCCTGAAGGGGACGATGGATATACGTGAAAGTCTGATTGCAGAGCTCATGGGTAAACCTGCCGTGACTGCAGGAGAGTACAAGAGTACAGAGAACATGAGCATCGTTTCTTCCTTTGAAGGCATTGGCGTAGAACTCATTCTTGTTGATAAAGCAATAGAGGAATGACACGGCGGCAGCACCGCCTTGTCATTCCTCTTTATCGTCATAAGGTTTATATTATTGAAATTAGTGTCCGAAGCTTTCAGCGGCCTCTTTCATTGCCTGTGCAATTGGAAGTGACTGAGGACACTTTTCTTCACATGCGTGACAGTCAACGCAGTCGGATGCGTGCTTGACCATCCAGCCGTCATATTCGAACTTGACATTTGACGGCTTGTCGAAGGCATTCCAGTCGTTGAAGTAGCCTAGCGTTGTCGGAATGTCAATTTTCTGCGGACAAGGCATGCAGTAGCCGCAGCCTGTGCAAGGATATTTGATGAGTCTGCTGTATTCTGCAGAGATTTCATCGAGTAAGGCTTCTTCCTCTGCTGTAATTGCTGTATTGCTCTCATCTGAGAAGATTCTGATACTGTCTTCCAGTTGCTCTTCGCTGCTTGCTCCGCTGAGAACCAGTGAAATCTTAGGATTGCTCATGAGCCACTTGAATGACCATTCAGCCGGCGACTTGTCTGATTCTGCTGAATCCCACAGTTCCTGAACTGTAGGTGGAATTGAAGTGGTCAGACGTCCGCCCTTGAGCGGTTCCATAACGATGATTCCAAGACCCTTGTCATAGGCATAGTCCAGACCTTCAAGCCCTGCCTGTGAATTCTTGTCCATAAAGTTCATCTGTATCTGACAGAAGTCCCAGTCATATGCATCGACGATTTCTTTGAACAGCTCAGTATCACCGTGGAATGAGAAACCCAGGTGTCTGATTTTGCCTTCCTGCTTTTTCTGATCCAGGAAGTTGATAAGATCCCACTTCTGAGTCTTTTTCCAGTTGCCTTTATTAAGATTGTGAACCAGGAAAAAGTCTATGTAGTCAACATCGAGGCGTTCCAGTGACTTGTTAAAAAGACTTTCTTTATCCTCTTCGCTTCTAATGAGCCAAGGCGGGAGCTTGTCGGCGATATACGTCTTATCGCGATATCCGTCTTTGAGAGCTGCACCGACAATCTTTTCGCTGCCGGGATATGTGAAGGCGGTATCCACATAGTTGATGCCGCTGTCTATTGCCTTCCTGATCATTGCGATTGAAGCTGCCTGATCGATGCGTCCTTCGCTATTGGTTGGAAGTCTCATTGCACCAAGACCGAGAAGCGATATTTCCTCGTTCAGCTTGCCCATTTTTCTGTAAAACATGTTTACCTCCTCATAATCTTAAGCTTTATTCCTTGATAGCATCGAGGAAGTCATAAAAGTCCTCGAAATCACTATTGATAAACTCGTAAATAATCGGCTCCTTGAATTCGAATTTGCCGGTAATCATCAGATACGGAGACAGAGGGCTGACCCTCAGCTTGTTCTCCATGTGACGTATTTCGATAAGCGAGTATGCTGCAACAATAAGCTGGCCGAAGTCAGTCAGATAGTAGATGCCGTTGACATCGTTGCTGAGCATGAAGCTGGCACTGTCCACATGAGCGTTGTTATCCTTGAACGCCATGAACAGTCGGCCGTTGTCGTGAACTGACATGACAGTGTTGAAGGTAATCGTCAGCTCACCAATATTATTCTCCATGTCCTCTTCACTGAGCATGACTTCATATACAGTGACAAATTCAGGCTTGGCGAGCATCATTGCTGCTTCGGCAGGGCTTACCTTGAATCCGGAGCAGTGATAGAAGTCAATAACTTTGAGTCTGTTAACTGTCAGATGAGAGACAAGAACCTCGTACTGGCCGCTCTGTTCAACCAGGGATTCACAAAGGTACTCGCATGTGCCGTCTTCGTGCTCCCTCTGAAGATCAATCACGTTCCTGCAAAAGGATGCACGTGAGAATCGGCTGTAAATGTCGATGGGGAAGTTGCCGCGTGTAAGCCTTGCGGCTGCTCTGTAGTCCTGTCCTATGCATCTCATGAGAAAATAGTTGATAACCTGATAGTTGGAATGAATGGGACCGCATATTGCCGACATGAGAGACTCCTTCTCATCGGGAGACAGACGGTCACCTCTTTCCAGAAGGAAGGAGTACTCCGCAGCATTATCAGGCTGCGGAAGCCCGTGCGCCCTGTTAAACTCCGTATAGAAACAGAGGATTGAAGCAAGCTGGTCTTCATCAAGGTCAACCTGCTTGGCACCAAGCCCTCCTATAAGAGACTGCTCGATTTCCTGCAGCTCTCCGGCGGCATCCAGATAATCATCGCACCTGATGCTTCTGTAAACTTCCAGACCGCCCTCCTCACAGTCTATGTAATAGAACTGGTGGAAGTCTTTGCGTTCGGGTTCGTCCGTCAGGATGAAATGGGCATGTATGGCCAGAACGCCCATCAGGCGAGTGTCAGTTATATATGCAGTTTTAAGCTGCTTTCTTTTGCGTCCTACCGGTGTAAGCAGCCCTCCCGGGATTACTTTCAATTGTAAGTCCGTCACTGATGTTCTCCTTGAGACTGATAATAATCTACACTAAAGTATATACGATTTGGATGATAATTACTACTTGAAATGACAGTGAAATAGTATATAATGGTTTAGTAACAAAATACAGCCTTATTACGAGTGGTGGAGGGAATAGGCCCTGTGAAGCCCGGCAACCCAGTGCAGGTATAGCGTGCTGCACACAGGGTGCTAAATCCTACAGAAGTTTTCTGAAAGATGAGGGACGCTAGGTCAGCAGCAGGCTTTCTCTATTTCGGAGAAGGCCGATTTTTATATTTGGAGGAAAAGATGAAAAGATTATTTACATCAGAATCAGTAACAGAGGGACATCCTGACAAGCTTTGCGATCAGGTATCAGATGCTATTCTTGACGCAATCATGGCGGAAGACCCGCAGGGCAGAGTTGCGGCAGAGACAACAGCAAACACAGGATATGTTATGGTTATGGGCGAGATTTCAACCAGCTCATACATCGATATTCAGAAGATTGCCAGAGAGGTAATATGCGATATCGGATACAATACCAGCGAGTACGGATTTGACGGCAATGCATGTGCAGTCATCACATCAATTGACGAACAGTCAAGTGATATTGCAATGGGCGTTGATAAGGCGCTGGAATACAAGGCAGGAACACTTGAGGCAGACGACGCCGAAGAAACAGGTGCCGGAGACCAGGGAATCATGTTTGGCTTCGCATGCGATGAAACACCTGAACTCATGCCGCTTCCAATCTCACTCGCACACAAACTGGCAATGAAGCTTACCGAAGTAAGAAAGAACGGAACTCTGCCTTATCTGAGACCTGACGGCAAGACTCAGGTTACAGTTGAATATGATGATGACAAGGTGGTAAGAGTAGATACTATCGTAATCTCATCACAGCATGATCCGGATGTTGAACTTGGCAGAATCAGCGAAGATCTGGTTAAGTACGTTATCCAGCCGGTTGTTGATCCTTCACTTCTGGACGAGAACACCAAGTACTTCATCAATCCGACAGGAAGATTCGTAATCGGAGGTCCTCACGGAGATTCAGGTCTGACAGGAAGAAAAATAATCGTAGACACATACGGCGGATATGCAAGACACGGCGGCGGCGCATTCAGCGGTAAAGATCCTACTAAAGTTGACAGATCAGCAACTTACGCAGCAAGATATGTTGCCAAGAATCTTGTTGCGGCAGGACTTGCAAAGAAGTGCGAGATTCAGCTGGCATACGCAATCGGTGTGGCTCGACCTGTTTCAGTTCTTGTTGATTCATATGGAACAGGGGTTGTATCAGACGAGAAGCTGGCAGAAATCGTTACACGAAATTTCGACTTGAGACCGGCTGCAATAATCAGAGAACTGGATCTGAGAAGACCGATTTACAGACAGGTTGCCGCTTACGGTCACTTCGGCAGAACTGATATTGATCTGCCTTGGGAAAGACTTGACAAGGTTGAGCAGCTGAGAAGGGAGATATAGTAAGTATGGGAGTAAAAGTTGCGAAATTCGGCGGCTCATCAGTTGCCGATGCTCTGCAGATAGAAAAAATCAGAAATATTATTGAAAGCGACGGAGAAATAAAGTACGTTGTTGTTTCTGCGCCGGGCAAAAGATTCAAGGATGACAGCAAGGTTACCGACCTGCTTTATCTGTGCAAGTCACAGATAGATCACAAGGTGCCCTTCGAACAGGTATTCCAGGTAATCTGTGACAGATACAATTCGGAGAAAATGAATCTCAATGTGGACATTGATCTGCAGACAGAGTTCAATGAGATTGAGAATGCTCTCCGTGAAGGAACTACAGCAGATTATATTGCCAGCAGAGGCGAATATCTTAATGCGCGCATTATCGCAGCATATCTGGGATATGATTTCGTAGATGCAGCCGGCATGGTAAAGTTCAGCGCCAAGGGCAAGTTCCTTGAGAAGGAAACTCATGAAGCAATAAGAGAAGAGCTTGCCAAGCACGACAAGGCAGTAATTCCGGGATTCTACGGAGCTAAGCCTGACGGCGAAATCAAGACATTCTCAAGAGGAGGGTCTGATATTACAGGTGCGCTGGTAGCCAAGGCTGTAGATGCCGACGTTTACGAAAACTGGACAGACGTTTCCGGTTTCCTGGTTGCGGATCCAAGAATAGTTGACAACCCTCGACCAATCAGTCAGATTTCATACAAAGAACTGCGCGAGCTTTCATACATGGGCGCATCGGTTCTTCATGAAGATGCCATTTATCCTGCGAGAACTGCAGATATTCCGATTAACATCAGAAACACCAACAGACCTCAGGATCCGGGCACGATGATTTCATCAGAAATGGCACAGCTCAAGGAAGGCCAGGTTATTTCAGGTATTGCAGGACGCAGAGATTTCACTGTAATCACCATGTACAAGAATCAGATGAGTGACCTTAGAGGATTCATCAGGAAGACGGCTGCTATCTTCGAAGAGCATGATATTCCGATTGAACATGTTCCAAGCGGAGTTGATACACTGTCTGTTATTGTTGCTAACGAACACATCTCTGATATTATCGATGAAGTAATAGAGGATCTGAATCAGCAGCTTAAGCCTGACACAATCGATTATCAGGATGACATAGCGCTTATCGCAACAGTTGGTCATGGAATGTCAGCAAGACCGGGTACAGCTGCCAAGCTGTTTACTGCTCTCGCCGAAAACAATGTCAACATTAGAATGATTGACCAGGGCTCAAGCGAAATGAACATTATTGTTGGAGTTACAAACTCAGATTTCGAAACAGCTCTCAAGGCAATATACAATGCCTTCGAAAAATAAATATCAGGCTCATTATGCCGAAGCCGGTAATGTGAACAACATGTATAATGCATGTCAAAGGGTCGTGAATTTTCACGGCTCTTTCTTTATTTTAGAGTGTATATAAGATATAATATAAATTGGATTTTTGCAGAGATTAACCAGTAAGGAGCATTAAACATGAATCAGGACATATTGGGACAGGTGATTATAATTGCTGTCCTTGTAGTGCTGTCGGCATACTTCTCGGCGACGGAGACTGCTTTCACATCAGTAAACAGAATCAAGCTGAAGAGTCAGGCGTCAGATGGAGATAAGAAGGCGGCCAAGGTGCTGTATCTTACAGAACACTATGATAAGCTTCTGACTACAATACTTGTAGGGAACAATGTGGTCAACATAGGTGTAACAGCCATAGCCACGGTTCTCTTCGTGGATTTGTACGGAGCTTACGGACCGACAATAGCAACGGCGGTAATGACCGTGGTTGTTCTCATATTCGGAGAAATAACACCGAAGAACATTGCCAAGGAGAAGTCGGACGCTTTCACAAGATTTTCCCAGCCGTTCATATCGTTTCTAATGGTGATTCTGACACCTATCAATTTCGTGTTTACCAAGTGGAAACAGCTTGTCAGCAAAGTGTTTAAACTCAGCAGCACTGAGACGATTACCGAGGATGAGCTGCTTACCATAGTCGAAGAGGCTGAAACTGGAGGCTCCATTGAAGAGAGCCACAGCGAGCTTATACAGAATGCCATCGAGTTTTATGAACTTGAGGCTGAGGATGTCATGACGCCGAGACGTGAAATGGTAGCTGTTGAAGCCGACTGCAGCAACGAGGAACTGGCGGAAATTTTCAAAACTACAGGATTTTCACGGCTGCCGGTATACGAAGAGGATCTGGATGGCATCCTGGGCGTAATAAACCAGAAGGACTATCACAACTACATTGCAGGAAGCAGCAAAAAAATCTCGGATTACGTTATGCCGGTGGTGTTCGTTGGAACAGCAATGAAGATTTCGGATCTGCTCAAGAAGATGCAGCAGCTTAAGACGCACATGGCAATTGTTGTGGATGAGTACGGCGGAACAGAAGGCCTGGTAACCATGGAGGATATCATTGAAGAGCTTGTAGGAGAAATCTATGATGAGCACGATGTGGTGATTTCACAGGATATTATGCCTCTGCAGAACGGAAGCTTCAGAGTTAAAGGAAGCGCCAATATTAATAAGGTCTTCGACTACTTCGAGATTGACTGTGAGCCGGAGAATGTTTTGACAGTTAACGGCTGGGTTGCTGTGCAGCTGGACAAGCTGCCTGCCAGAGACGATAGATTTGATGCAGTTGTAGATGAGAAGCACCTTAGCGGCAGAGTTACTAAATCCGACGGCAAGAGAGCCATTGAGATTAATCTGGTAGTAGAGGATGCTGCTGAAGATGAAGAATAAGAAAGGAATGTGCTTGCAATGGGATTAATGGAAAAAATCTTCGGAGATCTTAACGAGAAGGAAGTAAAAAAGGTCGCCAAAATCGCAGATAAGGTAATGGCTTATGATGAAGAATACCAGAAGCTGACGGATCAGCAGCTTAGAGCCAAGACTGACGAGTTCAGACAGAGGATTGCCGACGGGGAAACTTTGGATGATCTGCTGCCTGAAGCATTCGCAGTCTGCAGGGAAGGCGCATGGAGAAGCCTGGGAATGAAGCACTTCAGAGTGCAGGTTATAGGCGGCATAGTTCTTCATCAGGGAAGAATCGGTGAAATGAAAACCGGTGAAGGTAAAACTCTTGTGGCTACTCTGCCGGCATATCTCAATGCTCTTGAGGGCAAAGGCGTCCACGTTGTTACAGTCAACGACTACCTTGCCAAGCGAGACATGGAGTGGATGGGCAAGCTTTACAACTTCCTGGGGCTTACAGTGGGCTGCGTTATTCACGGCATTTCGGATGAGCAGAGACGAGCCGCATATCAGGCAGACATTACTTACGGCACCAATAACGAGTACGGCTTCGATTACCTGAGAGACAATATGGTAATTTACAAGGAGCGCATGATTCAGAGGGAACTTCACTATGCCATCATAGACGAAGTTGACTCCATTCTCATAGATGAAGCTAGAACACCGCTGATTATCTCGGGACACGGCGACAAGTCCACGGACATGTACAGACGTGCAGACGATTTCGTTAAGACACTGAAGAAGGATGACTATACAATTGAGGAGAAGGATAAGCAGATTGCGCTGACTGAGACAGGAATTGCCAAGTGCGAAGCTTTCTTCGGAATCGACAACTTCTCAGACCCCGAAAACATGGAAATCAACCATCATGTGCTCCAGGCACTCAAGGCAAGACACATGATGAAAAGGGATGTTGACTACATCGTAAGAGACGGAGAAATAATCATCATCGACGAATTCACAGGTCGTATGATGTTCGGAAGAAGATACAGTGACGGACTCCATCAGGCTATTGAAGCCAAGGAGAATGTAATCGTTCGTTCCGAGTCCAAGACACTGGCAACTATTACTCTGCAGAACTATTTCAGAATGTACGACAAGCTCTGCGGCATGACAGGTACAGCCAAGACTGAGGAAGGCGAATTCAGAGACATTTACAACATGGACGTTGTAGTGATTCCTACCAACAAGGAAATCCAGAGAAAGGACTTGCCGGATGCTGTATATTCAACTAAGGCGGGCAAGTACAAGTCCATTACCGACATGGTTGCGGCGGCTCACGAGAAAGGTCAGCCGGTGCTGGTTGGTACAATATCAATCGAAATGTCAGAGCTGATAGCAGACCAGCTGCGCAAGCGCGGAATCAAGAACTTTAATGTGCTCAATGCCAAGCATCATGAGAAGGAAGCTCAGATCATCGCTGAGGCAGGAAGACTTGGAGCAGTGACGATAGCAACCAACATGGCAGGCCGAGGTACAGACATAATTCTGGGAGGAAACCCTGAGTTTGAAGCCCGCAAGGAAATGGAGAAACTGGGATACACATCTGAAGCAATTAATTTCGCCACAGGATTCACACCAAGCGAAGACGCTGAACTGCTGGAAGCGCGGGACACTTTCCGCAAGCTGCATGAGAAATACAAGGAAGAGAGAGCAGAAGAACAGCAGAAGGTAAGGGAACTTGGCGGACTTTGCATCATCGGTACAGAGAGACACGAGTCAAGACGAATTGACAACCAGCTGCGAGGCCGTTCCGGCAGACAGGGAGACCCTGGCAAGACCGTGTTCTGTCTCTCCATGGAAGATGACCTTATGAGACTCTTCGGCGGCGAAAGAATGCAGGCGATTGTAAACAAACTGGGTGTAGAAGAGGATGAGGCCATCGAGTCAGGCGTTATCACCAAGCAGATAGAAAACGCTCAGAGCAAAGTGGAAGGCAAGAACTTCGGCATCAGAAAGTACGTGCTCCAGTACGACAACGTTATGAACAAGCAGCGTGAAATCATTTATGGAGAGAGAAAAAGGGTGCTCTTCGGCGAAGATCTGCGAGAGGATCTCAGAGCGATGACACGCGAGCTGATTGATGAAATCGTGGACCCTTTGACTATGGAATCAAAGGATGCGGCAGAATGGGATTTCGAGACTCTCAACAAGAAGCTGAGGAATATCACAAACAGATTCGAGCCTTTGGAATTTGATGCAGAAACTCTGAGAGACATTGATGAACAGAGTCTGAAGGAAGGCCTCTATGAAGACTTCGACGACCTGTATGCTGCGAAGGAAGAGGAAGTCGGACTCGACAGAATCCGTGAAGTTGAGAGAATGATTCTCATTAGAATTGTTGATAACAAGTGGATGGATCATATCGATGCAATGGATCAGCTGAAGAGCGGAATCGGTCTTAGAGGTCTGGGCGGACAGGATCCTGCGGGAGCATACGCAGAAGAAGGATTCGCCATGTTTGAAGAGATGATTCAGAACATCAAGGAGGAATTTGTCAAGTTCTGCTATAACGTGACTGTTGAAACTTCAACTGTCAGAAAGGACGTTATGGGCACCGGCGAAGGCAGGAAGGACGAGTATGTTGATGATACGCCGGAACCGGAAGGAATGCCGGGCCAGAGACAGATTCCTAAGAGGGAGCACAAGCAGGACCCTGTTAAGAGAGATGCTCCGAAGGTGGGCAGGAATGACCCTTGCCCATGCGGAAGCGGCAAGAAGTATAAGCACTGCTGCGGAAGGAATCAGTAATTATTAGGGAAGGATATTATTTGATATGGTACAGATAGATGAAATCAAAATGCAGCTTCCGGCAATGGAAGTGATGCTTCGTGAGGCAGGTGAGTCCCTTTGACCCGGCAGGGCTTAGGGAACGACTTGCACAGATAGAAAAAATTATCAGTGATGCTGATTTCTGGAATGATCCGGAAGCGGCACAGAAGATAATGAAAGAGAAGAAATCAATTGATGATTCGCTGGCGGAGCTTGATGGTCTGACCGGTGACATGGAGGAGCTGCAACTGCTTTGCGAGATGGCAGAAGAAGAGAACGATGAGGAGCTGGCGTCTGAAGCGGCGACAGCTGCCGCATCTCTTAAAGCAGGTCTTGAACAGCTTAAGATTAAGACTCTTCTGGGAGACAAGTATGACAGAAACAATGCCATCATACAGGTTCATGCAGGATCAGGAGGAACTGATGCTCAAGACTGGGCGGAGCTGCTGCTGAGAATGTACACCAGGTGGTGCGAGAAGAAAAAGTACAAGGCGAGAATGCTGGATCTTCAGGATGATCCGGAAGGCGGTATCAAGAGCGCGACTCTTCTTGTAGAAGGGGAATTTGCCTACGGCTATCTGAAGAATGAAAAGGGAGTTCACAGGCTTGTACGAATTTCACCATTCGATTCATCGGGCAGAAGGCATACGTCTTTTGCGTCTCTTGATGTGACACCGGAAATTGACGACGACATTACAATAGAAATCAACCCGGACGATTTGCGAATCGATACCTACAGATCCTCGGGAGCGGGAGGTCAGCACGTCAACACAACTGACTCGGCAATAAGAATTACTCATATTCCGACGAATATTGTAGTGACGTGTCAGAACGAGAGATCCCAGATTCAAAACAGAGAGACTGCCATGAAGCTGCTCAAATCCAAGCTGATGGAGCTTAAGGAAAAGGAGCAGAAGGAGAATCTGGATGAAATCAAGGGAGACTACAGCCAGATAACCTGGGGCAGCCAGATACGCTCATACGTTTTCCATCCGTACAAGCTGGTCAAAGATCACAGAACAGGTGCGGAGTCGGGGAATGTGGACGCTGTAATGGACGGCGATCTGGATTATTTCATTAATGAGAAACTGAAGCAGAAGGAGTAAAAATGGACTTGATTAATGTGCTCAGTCAGGAGTTCGGCATTAAGCCGGCTCAGGTTGAGGCGACAGTGAAACTGATAGATGAAGGCAATACGATACCGTTTATTGCCAGATACCGTAAAGAGGTGACAGGCGGATTGAGCGATGTGGTTCTGCGTGACATGGATGACAGAATCACTTACCTGAGAAATCTTGAGAACAGGAAAGAAGAAGTTGCAAGGCTGATTGATGAGCAGGGCAAGCTGACACCTGAACTTAAGGCGCAGATCGAAGAGGCGCAGGTTCTACAGAGAGTTGAAGACCTGTACAAGCCTTTCAAAAAGAAAAAAGCTACCAAGGCTTCCAAGGCAAGGGAAAAGGGGCTGCAGCCTCTGGCTGATATCATAAGGGCTCAGGAAATCGAGTCGGGAGATCCTCTTGAACAGGCTGCAGGCTTCGTTGATCCTGAGAAGGGAGTTGAGTCTGCTGCTGATGCTCTGCGCGGAGCATGCGACATAATCGCAGAGGAAATATCGGACAGTCCTGAACTGACGGATGCAATAAGAACTGCCACAGCAGAGACTGCAGTTATCATAACTGAGGCAGCCGACCCTGAAGAGAAGACAGTCTACGAAATGTACTACGACTTCTGTGAGGGAGCATCGAAGATTCCTAACCACAGAATTCTTGCCATAAACAGAGGTGAGAAAGAAAAGAAGCTGAAGGTAAAAGTAAGCACTGATGTGGATAAGATGGAGAAGATTATTGCCGACCAGGTAATCTCCAATGAGAAGTCAGTATTCTGCCAGATGCTGAGAGAGACAATCGCTGACGCCTACAAAAGACTGATGGCACCTTCTGCAGAGCGCGATTTGAGAAATTCGCTGACTGAGAGAGCAGAACTGGAGGCGGTTAAGGTATTTGCAAAGAATACCGAGAAACTGCTGATGGTGCCGCCTGTCAAAGGTGCGCGCATTATCAGTATCGACCCGGGGTTCAGAACGGGATGCAAGGTGGCTGTGCTTGATGAGACAGGCAAGCTTAAGGCATATACTACTGTATATCCGACTGAGCCAAAGAATGATGTCAAGGGAACCATGGCGGTTCTGGATAAGCTGTCAAGGAAATACAACATCAATACCATAGTAATCGGCAACGGTACGGCATCAAGAGAAACTGAAGAGGTAGTTGCGGAGTTCATCAGAAACAGCGGTCTTGATATAAGATATACCATTGTCAATGAAGCGGGAGCATCAGTGTATTCTGCTTCAAAGCTGGCAACTGAAGAATACCCTGATCTGGATGTTACCGTTAGAGGCGCCATGTCTCTGGGACGAAGGCTTCAGGATCCGCTTGCTGAGCTGGTAAAGATTCCGACCAAAAGCATCGGAGTGGGACAGTATCAGCACGATATCAACCAGACCATGCTGGAGAATGCTCTTGACAACGTTGTTGAAGACTGCGTTAACAGAGTCGGAGTTGATCTCAATACAGCGTCTCCGTCACTGCTTTCGCATGTGGCGGGAATTAACATGGGAATAGCGCGAAACATAGTGGCATACAGAGAAGAACACGGTGTTTTCACATCGAGAAGACAGCTTATCAAAGTTCCTAAGCTTGGTGAGAAAACATTTAATCAGTGCGCCGGCTTCATGAGAATAAGCGGTGGAGACAATCCTCTCGATGCAACTTCGGTGCATCCCGAATCATACGCTGCAACCGAGGCAATGCTGCAGAAACTGGGAATAGGCAAAGCTGATATTGCCGGCGGCGGATTCAAGGACATAGACGAAAAGATATGGCAGGTTTACGGAGTGGATGAGAAACCGTCCAAACCAAAGGCAAGAGCCAAAGGCCTTGCTGCTCTTGCTGAGCTCAGTGCCGGCCAGGAGAAACCGAAGCGAAACATGAAGAAGGCTATTGCTTCAATGGCCAGAGATCTCGATATCGGTGAACCGACACTCAGAGACATCATTGAAGAAGTAAAGAAGCCGGGCCGTGACCCGCGTGAAGATACGCCGCCTGTTGTATTCAGAAATGACGTTAAATCTTTTGACGACCTGAAGATAGATATGGTTCTGGAAGGAACTGTGAGGAATGTTGTAGACTTCGGAGCTTTCGTCGATATCGGAGTGAAGCATGACGGGCTGGTTCACATTTCCGAGATGAGCAAAAAAGGTTTCGTGAAGCATCCTATGGATGTGGTATCGGTGGGAGATACGGTTAAGGTAAGGATAATTAAAATTGACAGAGAAAAAGAGAGGGTAGGCCTTTCTATGCGTATATAAGAAATTGTCAGAAAAATGCATTTGCTCCAATAAATACTTGAGAAAGGCGAACGGATATGATAACATCATTGTGGTGTTGTTTCGCACCAATGTCGTTTTATGGAAAAGGAGATAAATCTCATGGGAGCAATAACTGAAGCAATAACAAACCTGGCTATGGATACTGGTATTGCTAATTTCACTTACCAGAGCGGAATCATGATTGTGGTTTCTTTCATCTTCCTTTATCTGGCGATTAAGCATGGCTTTGAACCGCTGCTGCTGATACCTATCGCGTTCGGTATGCTGCTGTCAAATCTGCCGGTAACAGGAATGTTCATCCACGATTTCGTGATTCAGGATTCAAGCCAACTCACTAACGCAGGTATTCTGACAATATTCTATGCACTGAAACCTGTACTGCCTTCGCTCATATTCCTGGGCGTAGGCGCGATGACGGACTTCGGACCGCTTATCGCAAACCCTAAGTCACTGCTTATGGGTGCTGCAGCACAGCTGGGAATCTTCTTCGCATTCTTTGCAGCAATCATTCTTGGCTTCAATGCACAGGAAGCAGCATCAATCGGCATCATCGGCGGTGCAGACGGTCCTACAGCAATTTACCTGACAGGAAAGCTGGCAGATCATCTGCTTGGACCAATCGCTGTAGCAGCATACTCATACATGGCACTGGTGCCTGTTATCCAGCCGCCTATCATGAAGCTGCTCACAACAGAGAAAGAAAGACAGATTAAGATGGAACAGCTGAGAGTCGTATCTCAGAGAGAGAAGATTCTCTTCCCTATCGCAGTAACTGTAGTAGTAGTACTGCTTCTGCCTTCAGCAGCACCTCTCGTAGGAATGCTCATGCTGGGTAACCTGTTCAAGGAATCAGGCAGAACTGCAAGACTTTCAGACACTTCATCAAACGCACTGATGAACATCCTGGTAATCATTCTGGGAACTTGCGTAGGCGCATCTGCAACAGGCGATACATTCATCACAGCTGCTACAATCAAGATTGTAGTTCTGGGTGTATGCGCATTCGCAGTAGGTACTGCAGGCGGCGTTATCATAGCCAAGATTATGAATGTTATTACAGGCGGCAAGATTAATCCGCTTATCGGTTCTGCCGGAGTATCCGCTGTACCAATGGCAGCTAGAGTATCACAGATTGAAGGCCAGAAGGCTAACCCTACAAACTTCCTGCTGATGCACGCAATGGGACCAAACGTTGCAGGCGTTATCGGATCGGGAGTTGCGGCATCAGTAATGCTGTCAATGTTTGGAATGTAGGTTCATTCTAGAAAATCTCTAAAATCATTTTTATACACCGCGAGAAGCTTGGTTCTATTGGGCCAGGCTTTTCCATTTTTTGCGACAGTCGTTCAATCAGCTGAGGCCTACATCAGTCATGACGGTACTGTCGCATGTTGACTTTTTTGACTTTATATGTTAATATGAAAAAAGTTTGATAGTCAAAGTAATTTCGGATTGTAATTCGGGAGGTAATATATGAACAAAGTTTGTGAAATATTAGGTACTGAATATCCTATTATTCAGGGTGCCATGGCTTGGATCGCTGAGGGTAATCTGGCATCTGCTGTAAGCAACGGCGGAGGACTGGGCATAATTGCTGCCGGCGGCAGAGATGCAGAATGGCTCAGAGCAGAAATAAGAAGAACAAGAGAGCTTACAGATAAGCCTTTCGGAGTTAATATCATGTTGCTGGCACCTAACGTTGATGAGCTTATGGATGTTGTATGCGAGGAGAAGGTGGCTGTAGTTACTACAGGAGCAGGCAATCCGGGCAAGTACATTCCTAAGCTTAAGGAAGCCGGAATCAAGGTTATCCCTGTAGTGGCAAATGTTACTCTGGCTATCAGAGTTGCAAGAGCAGGAGCTGATGCCATAGTAGCTGAAGGTACGGAGGCAGGCGGTCATATTGGTGAAACAACAACAATGGCACTTGTTCCGCAGATGGTTGATGCTGTAGATTGCCCGGTTATAGCAGCCGGCGGAATCGCAGACGGCAGAGGCATAGCGGCAGCATACATGCTGGGCGCAGACGGCGTTCAGATTGGTACCAGATTCCTGGTTGCTGATGAATGCATTGTTCATCCGGGTTACAAAGGAGCAATATTAAAGGCCAAAGATTCGTCAACAGTTGCAACAGGCAGAAGTACAGGACACCCGGTAAGAGTAATCAAGAACAAGCTGGCCAAGAAGATTCTCAGACTGGAAGCCGAGAATGCAGATGAAGAACAGATTAATCAGCTTTGCACAGGAACACTGGCAGCTGCAGTAAGAGATGGCGATGCTGACAACGGCAATATAATGTCAGGACAGATTGCAGGGCTTGTCAAGAAGGAACAGCCTGCAGCTGAGATAATAGAAGAGATGTTTAAGGAAGCGGCAGATGTTTTCGCCAGCAGAAAGGGAATCATATAATGAAAATCGGAATCGTATTTGCAGGACAGGGCGCTCAGTACAGTGGAATGGGAAAGGATCTGTATGATGCATATCCTGAAGCCAGGAAGGTGTTCGACCTGGCAGGTGAGCAGGTTAAGGAATGGTGTTTCAACGGAGATGAGGATACTCTCAAGGAAACACACATAACTCAGCCAACAATATATACAACAACAATGGCAGCATATGAGGCGCTGCTGGCAGAAATCAGAAATCAGAATCTGGAAGACAAACTGGAAGTCACAGCACTGGCCGGATTCAGTCTGGGTGAATATTCAGCACTGACTGCAGCAGGAGCCATTGACGAATACAGCAAGGGAATTGACATCGTTGCCAAGAGAGGTACTCTCATGAAGGAAGCCGGTCAGGATGCTGAAGGCAACAACATGGGAGCTATGGCAGCAGGTCTGGGCAAAAGAGACAAGATTCTCGAAATTGTAGAGATGGCAAGGGAAGACGGCATTCTTGAAGGTGTTAACTTCAATTCGCCTAAGCAGACAGTTGTCGCTGG
>JALEUQ010000127.1 GCA_022780965.1 Clostridiales bacterium | reverse complement strand
ATTGAAGGCTTTAACGAGAAACTTGCCGGTTTCATCCAAAACGGTGCCGGCACGCTGCTGGGTTCAACGGTACATATCGTGAGCAGCGTGGTAAGTACAGTGGTGAGCGGCATTATTGCTTTCGTATTTGCAATATATGTACTGGCTCAGAAGGAAAGGCTGCAGCGTCAGTCCAAGCGTGTTCTTGAGGCATATGTGCCTGAGAAATACAGGAATATGATTCTTAAAGTGTGCGGGCTCCTTAAGACTAATTTCACAAACTTCATTACAGGCCAGTGCCTTGATGCGCTTATCTTGGGAGCACTGTTTGTAATTGTGCTGTCCGTGCTCCGCATGCCGTATGCACTTATGATTGGTGTGATTATAGCATTCACTGCACTCATTCCGATTGTGGGAGCATTCCTCGGATGTGCGGTTGGAGTAATTCTCATACTGATGGTGAATCCGGTCAAGGTGCTGTACTTCCTCATTGTGTTCATAATTCTTCAGCAAATGGAAGGCAAGCTTATTTATCCCAAAATTGTGGGCGGTTCTGTGGGCCTTCCTGCAATCTGGGTACTTGTTGCCATTGCAACAGGCGGCAGTCTCTTCGGGGTAGTCGGCATGCTGGTGTTCATCCCGCTTGTGTCTACAGCGTACACACTTTTGAAAGAAGATGTGAACAGGCGATGCAGTAATCCGATAGAAGATATGAATGGTGAATAAGGGGTGTTATGAGGGACTGCTTTGTGATATACTCACAAAGTTGATAAATTGAGAAGAGAGGAATCGTTAATGGAAAACAATCAGAATTCGGGAAGAAGAACAGGAACAATAAGACTTGCCAAGATGGGAATGCTGGTTGCGATTGCAGTCGTACTGGTATATCTGATTCACTTCCCTATATTGCCTATGCTGCCGTTCATGGAATATGACCCTGCAGATGTGCCGATCATGATTGGAACATTCGCCTTCGGTCCACTGGCGGGAATTGTGCTTACAGCGGTAACATGCCTTGTTCAGGGACTTACTGTCAGCGCATCAAGCGGCGTATACGGAATTATCATGCACTTTGTCGCTACAGGAACTTATGTGCTTGTGGCAGGACTGATTTATTATAAACATAAGAGCAGGAAAAGCGCTGTTATTGCCCTTATTGCAGCAACTGTCGCAGTTGTCATCGTAATGGTGCCGGCAAACTACTTCATTACTTCAGCGTTCATGGGCGTTGACAAATCAGTTATACTGCAGCTGATGCCGTTCATCATGCTGTTCAACCTGATCAAAATGGGAGCCAACAGCATTATTACCTTCCTGTTATATAAGAGAATTTCAGGTTTTCTTCACAGATAACCAGCGTATGCTCCGCCGTGGGAGTGATAATTGCAGCGTTTTTGCCCATCGTGTTATGCAAAAGAGGTGACCGCATGAAGCTTATACTATGTGTTTCGGATGAAATGGGAGTATTGTTCAACGAGAGACGACAGTCAAGCGATATCAAAGTCGTGCAGGATGTTATTGAGCTGGCATCAGGTTCAAGAGTGCTGGCGCATACGTACTCGGGCAAGCTTTTCGCGGAGTACCCGCAGGTGGTTCTGGCTGACGATTATCTGACTCAGGCAGGAGAAGATGATTACTGCTTCTGCGAGAAGGGGACGCCTGATGCCAATCAGGTGAAATCGGTGATCTTGTATCTTTGGAACAGAAGTTATCCGTGGGATGTTTGCCTTGATGATGTTATTGACATGAATCAGTTCCAGAAAACTGAAGAAACAGAATTCAGCGGAAATTCTCATGAAAAGATAACGCGACAGATATTTGAGAGGATATCGTAATGATAGAGATAGGGAAATCAGGGATAAGAAGATTGCTGTGCGTCCTTGTGCTGATAATTGCTGTCGGTGCCGGGACGTGTCTTTGTTATGCAGAGGATTACTCGGAACTTGAGTACAGCGGGAAGGCATATGAGGCTGTAAACGGCAACGAGCCGTATTTTACTGATGGGGAGAAGAGCAAGGCGAAAAAATCATATGAAAGCTATGGGAAGCTGGATTCCCGGGGCAGATGCACCGCCGCTTCTGCAAGTATAGGCATAGACATCATGCCGACAGGAGAACGTGGAGATATCAGCCGAATTCATCCCACAGGCTGGCAGAGCGGCATGGGATGGGAGCGTTGCCATCTAATAGGGTGGCAGCTTACAGGCGAGGATGACAATGAGCGAAACCTGATAACAGGAACCCACTATTTCAATGTGACAGGAATGCTGCCTTTCGAGAACATGGTAGCCGACTATATTTATGAGAATCGCAATAATCATGTGCTTTACCGGGTTACGCCCGTTTTCAGAGGCAAAGAAAACGTTGCGCGAGGCGCCCTCATGGAAGGATGGTCAGTAGAAGATGACGGCGAGGGTATCTGCTTTAACGTGTATGTTTTTAATGTGAATCCGGATGCTGTCATTGATTACAGCACAGGTGTTGTTACAGTTCCGGCCAGCTGTGAGAAGCTTATTGAAGAAGCCGGTGCCAAGGTAGTTCGGGTGGTGGAAGCGCAGCGTTCATATATGCTGTTCTCGGATGAAAAAGGTGATGAATCGAAATCGGAACAGATTGTGTACTGGTCGCCGTCAGGTTCTGTCTATCATCTAAGAAGTGACTGCTCGTCATTTGATAATGCCAAGGCAGTGCTGAGCGGAACTATCGAAGAAAGCGGTAAATCGCGGCTCTGTGCCAGATGCGCGGCAGGAACATATTAACGTTCAATACAGACTATATTCTTACCAAAAGCGAGAATCTTGATAAGGCAATTAGGGTGCTGGCTGATGAAGGTTATGAAATATTCTGAAAATTGGCAAAACTATCTTGACAAGCATATAATACGGTGATATTATGTGTACAACAAAAGAGACACAGCTAAAAGCGTTTACATAGATAGACGGCAGAGGCGGTTTCAGAAATAAGGAGGACAGACCCAAGAAATAATTAGAAGTCCATATTACGAAAGCGCGAGCGAGTAGAGAAAGAGAGGTTACAAAGTGAGACTGAAAGAAATTCATTAGCGACCCACCTGGTAGTTTGGCAGGTGGGTTTTTCTTTGTCCTGCTTTGGAATGGAGCTGTATTTTTCTAATAGACATATATCGCCCCATGATATATCATAATATTACTTTTGAAGCCCGGTTTGCCGGGCTTCTTATACAGTTGGAATGACTGCGGCAGATACGCATATTAAATAGACTTTGTATTGAGGATGAGGATATGGACTATCTGATTAAACCATTTCGTGATTTTACCAAACTGGATATCATAATATGGACGGGTTCCGTAACGGCATTGATAATATCGTTTGCGGCTTCGGGAGGGGGCGATGCACTGACTTTAATTGCATCGCTAATAGGCGTTACATCGCTGATTTTCATTGCCAAAGGGAATGTTATCGGACAGTTCCTGATGATTCTGTTCGCAGTCATATACTCAATCATTTCTTTTACATTTCATTATTACGGTGAAATGGTGACGTACATGTGCATGACGGCTCCAAGTGCGCTGATTACTGCTATTGCATGGATTAAGAATCCATATTCAGAGACACAGGTGGCAGTCGGCGAGGTCAGGTGGCGGGGGTGGCTGGCTCTTGTTTCAGCTACAGTTGCCATCACTATCATATTCTATTTTATTCTGGCAGCACTTGATACTCCGAACCTGTTTTTCAGCACAATATCGGTCACAACCAGTTTCCTTGCTGCAGGTCTCATGTTCCTTCGAAGTCAGTATTATGCTACCGGATACATGGCAAACGATCTGATACTGGTAATACTGTGGATACTGGCATCGCTGGAAGATATCTCATACCTTCCTATGGTTGTAAATTTCGCCATTTTCTTCATTAATGACTTGTATGGCTACATAAGCTGGTCCAGGATGAAAAAGGTGCAAAGTGCAGGTTGACACAGTAACTTTGAAAGAATCAGGTTTGAAAGAATCATGTACTAACAGAATGCAGGGGATGTTTTTTGCCCCTGTATTTTAGTATAATTGGGTCATGGGGGTCCTTAAATGAAAAACTAAACCTGTACTCTGACAATAAAAATTGAATAAAATAGTCTAATTTACTTTTGCAATGAGGTCTGAAAGAGAAGATGTTATAGTTGTTATATCGATTACTATCTGCCGAAAGGAGCAGATATGAA
>JALEUQ010000110.1 GCA_022780965.1 Clostridiales bacterium | reverse complement strand
GAGAAAGTCATGCCGTATACTTCTTTGCCTGTCATCTTGCGGGTAAGGTCCACGCCGCCGATGATATTGGACCACTGGTCGTTGCCGCCAAACTCAATTTTCACGCCGAAATCACGAGCCATTACCATGAAGTCGTAGCTCTGGAGCAGCATGTAGTTCAGTTCCAGCATTGTCAGACCGCCCTCACGGTCCATCCTCTGCTTGAAGCATTCTGCGCGGAGCATGGTATTAACATTGAAGCATGCTCCCACCTCGCGGATGAATTCAATATAGTTGAGCGGAAGAATCCAGTGAGCATTGTTAACAGCGATAGCTTTGCCCGGTTCCGGAGTCTTGTTCTCTCTGCCCGGAGCATATACGCCATTATTGCCTTCATATTTCCATTCATCATCAAAATCCAGGAACTTGTCAAAGAGTTTCTTGAAAGCCTGGCAGTTCTGCTCGATAGTTTCAGCAGTCATCATCTGACGCATGTCGCTTCTACCCGAAGGATCGCCTACAAACCCTGTACCTCCTCCGATAAGCACTACAGGCGTATGACCGAACTTCTGCATGTACATCATGATAATCACCTGCATGAAGTGACCTACATGAAGACAGTCAGCAGTAGGGTCAAAACCGATGTAAAACTTTACTTTTTCGTTCTTCAGAAGTTCGCGAACCTTTTCCTCGTCGGTTGACTGTTCGATGAATCCCCTCTCCTTGAGAACGTCATAGACATTGTCATGCTGGCTGACATTGTCCGGAATGAAATCAAAATTCATTGTTATGCAACTCTCCTTTGTCTTATCTTTGTTGTGCGCTGTGCACCCAGCCCTTATTTAGTGCCGTAAATTCTGTCGCCTGCATCTCCAAGACCAGGAACGATATATGCGTGTTCGTTAAGGCATTCGTCCTTGGCTGCTGCATAGATGTTTACGTCAGGATGAGCCTTCTGCAGAACTTCAATGCCTTCAGGTGCAGCAATCAGGCACATGAAAGTAATCTTCTTGCCGCCTCTTTCCTTGATGAAATCGATTGCAGCCGCTGCGCTTCCGCCTGTAGCGAGCATTGGATCAAGTACGAAAATTTCTCTTTCACTGATATCGTTAGGCAGCTTGCAGTAATATTCAACAGGCTGATGAGTATCAGGGTCTCTGTAAAGTCCCACGAAGCCAACCTTAGCATTAGGTACCAGGTCAAGGAATCCGTCAACCATTCCCAAGCCTGCTCTCAGAATAGGAACGATCGCAACGTCTTCACCATCAAGCATGTTTACCTTGGTCTTGCAGATTGGAGTCTCGATTTCAACTTCCTTAAGCGGAAGATGTCTAGTGGCTTCAAATCCCATAAGCCTTGAAATTTCAACAACCAGTTCTCTGAAGTCCTTTGTGCCGGTTTCTGTCTTTCTGATCAATGCTGTTTTGTGCTGAATTAACGGATGGTCAAAAACATATACCTTGCTCATGCTTTCTTCCTGCCTTTCTTTAATAATTACTTGCTACACTTATTTACTATAATAACGGTTTCCCGATTTCGGGATCCCCGCGAATAACGTGACCGTTTTGTTACGCTTCTTCTATTTTATCTATTCTTCTTTGATGACGGCCGCCCTCGAACTCAGTGTCAATGAACGCCTCTGTAATTGCCAGTGCAGTCTCGTCATCGATAATTCTGCCGCCCATTGCAAGCATGTTCGCATCATTGTGCTGTCTTGTCAGCTTAGCCATCTCCACATTTGTGCAAAGTCCGCATCTGATTCCACTCACCTTGTTGGCCGCGATGCTGATGCCGATACCCGTTCCACAGCATACAATGCCTCTGTCCGCTTCACCGCCTGCAACAGCTTTGGCACATGCTCTGCCGTATTCAGGATAATCCACAGATTCCTCAGAATTGGTACCAAGGTCTATAACATCTATATCTCTCGATTCCAGATACTCTTTTACCTTCTCTTTCAGTTTGTAACCGCCGTGATCACTTGCTACTGCTACTCTCATCTAGTCCTCCTTACACTTTCACAATGTTGTGTCCTGCTGATCTGATCATCCTGTTCATTACGGCGAATCCTCGCTGATCATCAGTGTCCAGCGCTCCCGCAACGATTAAATCCACGCCCGCCTTATCCATATCTCTCAAGTCTGCAAAAAGGTCGTGGGCTGCCTCTTCGAACCCGTCTTCCTCGAAGAGAATGACTCCCACCTTAAGACCTTCAGCCTCTTTTAATTCTCTAATTCTGTCAATCTCATGCTCCACATTGGCACGGCTGCCGGAAACGATTATCATTTCGGCTTCAGGCGCATAATGCTTATATTTCATTCCCGGAGATTTAGGTTTGAAGTCTTCGTCGGTTTCTTTACCGAAGAGCGCCTTGTCGTACTCAACAGGTTTCCCCAGAGCCTCCTCAAGCTGCTCTGCCGTAATGATGCCGGGTCTGAGAATAACAGGTGTATCTCCTGTCATGTCGACTACTGTTGACTCAATTCCCACCTGGCAGTCTTCGCCTCTGATTATTCCCTCAATCCTGCCGTCCATATCATTGATAACGTCATCAGCTCTGGTCGGGCTCGGTTTCCCCGACAGATTGGCGCTTGGCGCAGCGATAGGGCATCCTGACATCGCAATCAGTTTAAGCGCCACATCATTGTCAGGCATTCTCACTGCCACTGTATCAAGTCCGCCCGTAGTCCGGTCCGGCACCTGCGCGCTTTTGGGAACAACCATTGTAAGGGGGCCCGGCCACATGGCATTCATAAGCAGTTTCATGTCTTCGGTTATTCTTGCTGTGAGCCTGGCCAAATCCGACTGTTCTGCAATATGCACTATCATTGGATTGTCGCTGGGGCGCCCTTTGGCTGCGTAGACAGCTGCAACCGCTTCAGGATTCATAGCATCTGCGCCCAGTCCGTACACGGTCTCGGTAGGAAACGCCACAAGTCCGCCGCCGGCAATCACTTCGGCTGCAAGACCGATATCTTCAGATGTTGTGCTGTAAATTGCTGTTTTCATTAGAAATTCTTCATTTTCTCTGCCTGGTCGCTTGTGATGAGAGCATCTACGACTTCATCGATTTCACCGTCCAGGAAGCTGTCCAGTCTGTATATTGTCAACCCTATTCTGTGGTCAGATATTCTGCCCTGAGGGAAATTGTATGTTCTGATTCTTTCCGAACGGTCGCCCGAGCCTACCATGCTCTTGCGCTGACCTGCGATTTCATTCTGCTGCTTCTGCATCTCCATGTCATAGAGCCTTGCCTTAAGAACCTTGAAAGCTTTGTCCTTGTTCTTGTGCTGGTCCTTCTCATCCTGGCATGTTACTACAAGACCCGACGGAATATGTGTGAGTCTTACTGCAGAGTCAGTAGTGTTAACGCACTGGCCTCCGTTGCCTGATGCACGGTAAACGTCTACTCTTACATCATTAGGGTCGATATTTACTTCTACGTCGTCAACTTCAGGGAGAACGGCAACTGTAGCAGCTGAAGTGTGAACTCTTCCTGATGATTCTGTTTCAGGAACTCTCTGTACTCTGTGCACACCGCTTTCGTACTTGAGTCTCGAATATGCGCCCTTGCCCTTAATCAGGATAACTGCTTCTTTAATGCCGCCAAGTCCGGTATCGTTGACTTCCATCATCTCCGTCTTCCAGCGGTTTCTCTCTGCATATCTTATGTACATTCTCAGAAGGTCTGCGCCGAAGAGAGCAGCTTCCTCGCCGCCTGTACCGGCTCTGACTTCCAGAATTACATTCTTTTCGTCGTTAGGGTCCTTAGGCAGGAGAAGCACCTTAAGTTCATCCTCCTGCTGAGCGATCAGGTCGTTGAGTTCGCTAATCTCAAGTTTCGCCATTTCACGAATCTCTTCATCGTCCTCCTGAATCATTTCCTTGGCATCTGCCAGATCCTGCTTTGCTTTTTTGTATTCTTTGTATTTATTGACGATAGGCTCTATTTCGCCCATCTCTTTGATATGCTTCTGCCACACCGGCTGGTTGTTGATAATGTCAGGATCCGACACCAGTCTTGCCAGTTCGTCATACTTGTCTGTAATAAAATCTAACTT
>JALEUQ010000103.1 GCA_022780965.1 Clostridiales bacterium | reverse complement strand
TGTTGTGTAAAGGATGACATAAGCTGGCTTGCCTGATCCATCCTTTCTATTTACTTTTCTAAAGCCACCATTTACACCGCATTTAGGAAATAAATAGTGAAGTGGTTCAGCACCAGCATTTGGTTGCGTTCCACCCCTATCATTTCTGATTGCAAGCCTCTTCTGATCTTCACTAAGCTGTTCGTAGTCCTCAATTAACTCCTGCTGTCTGGTCTTTACTGCGAAATAAGTCTGTCCAAGATCAATTACTTCCTTACGATGATCTCCATTCATTACAATGAGATAGCAAGCATAACGGGTGAGCATGAAATCCTCAACCTCACGCTCAGCACCTTTTGCAAGTTTTATCATTTTGCCGACGTTGGCAAAATGGTCATCAATCTCATAGCCACTAGACACACACGCATCCATGCCTTAGTTATCACTTCACCAAATCTACGCCACTGTGAATATTCCAGTACTTCCTGCAGCTCCCTCGCATACCAGAACTCCTGGCCATACTCGTTTATATGTTTATATTTTCAAATAATATTTCACTTTATTTTTCGATATCAGTCATAAGCGTTCCTTTTCTATAATAATTGTATTGTGATTATATAGTTCTTTCCAGTCCGTAATTTACTAGCTTTTCCTGCAGCGGCTTACCTTCCTGCACGGCTATATTCTTCAATCTGGCTTTTACTGATGCTGCGCTTATCATACAAGTACCTCCAGGTATTTTTCCATCACATCTGCACACTTCAGGATCCTAGCATATCTGATCAGTCTGTTCAGATTTCTGTCCTCTCTTCGCAGGTAGGTAACGAGTATCTCTTTGGTTTCCTCAAGCCCAACCTTCTCCCTGTAATAGACAACATCAACCACAGTCTTCTCCATATCATAGATTCTGAAAGTATTCTCGCCTTCATTCACTGTCTGTATTCCTGTTTCGAATCTGTTATCTGTAAAGTAGCAGATGTTCAGTTCAGGCCAGGCAGGCAGTGTTGAAACTTTTCCCTTTCTTGGAATTGCCACATCAACAGCTTCCGGTCTATACGTTGTCAGACCGTAATACACAGCTGCACTCAGCAGACATATAACTCCTTCGGGAGCATATGCTGATGCATAATAGAAATCTGATTCTTCTCCGTCGTAATGAAGGTTCTCGTAGAACTTCTTGTTTATCTTACAAAGTTCACCGGCAGCTACAAGCTGGTTTATCCTGTAATGTGTATAGCCCATTTCTTTGAGCGCATTGATTGAGTAGAACTTTCTGTTTTCAGATATCAACAGCTCCACCTCCCTTTGAATATATTTCGGCATATTCTACTTTTGCCGAATTTCATTAAAATTATACACCTTGCTTTTTCTGCTGTCAATAATGCCATGGCAGATACACTGTCACCTCCTCTCAACAATCTCATGATTACAGTCAATACTTTTGCTTTTTATAGATTCACGCGTACATCGTCATTGGATGCACTCAAAAAGACAGGCTCTAAACCGTTGAAATTTCAAGGTTTTCTCACCTATCTACATTATAGCGTCCACTCCCCTGGATGAGCCTGTGCTTAAAACCGAACCTCCACACAGTATCCTGCAGGTTTTCTACAAGGCGCCATTGCGAAATCATTCATCTGCTTTTAACCTTCATTGAACATAAACAGATAACAGATAACCAATAACGGACAAACCTTTACCTTGAACAGAAACTTCCAGATCACCATCAATCTTGATCAGCCCTGTACGGAAGAATTGTTAGATATCTACCTGGAATTGTACAGTCTGGTTATATTTATCAAGTGCCATTTGCATTATCATGATTGTCTTTGACACTAACTCATACTCCCTCTTTATTAATTCCAAATCATAGTTGATATATCTGTACTCCGGAACCGCATTTCTGGACATATAGGAATGTTGCTCCTCTCTGGTCTTCGGCAGCTGCTTACGCATCTGGTCAAGCACTGCTTTTCTCTTGTTTAGCTGGGCCATCTTAATAAGAATGGTATCAATACTCATCTCGGAATCACCCACCTGAACCTTTGCGGCAGCATTTGTTACATTAAGTGCATGCTTAATAATTGCAATCTTCTCATCAAGAGCTGCGATGGCAGCTGCAACCTCTGTATAGTCATATTCCGGTACGACAGGTTCCTCGCTGACAGCAGCAACATAAGTGCTGGATGCTGCCTCTTTGTTTACCCAGAACGCTTTATCTTCTTCCAGGCTCTTAAGCATTTTATTTGCATATGCTGATGTCATTGTCTGCATTTCTTATGTCTCCTCTCTGATTCAGTCCGCGCAAAGCCGAAGCCCAACGGACATCCTGCACCCTACGTTTTTTCTCACTTCTTTCGTTCTGATATAAGTTTATTGCACGACAGAGATTTTGTCATTGTACCAGCAGTTTAAAAGGCCCCGTAAACCAACAACATCCCCGTCAACGACGAGTATGTTTTCAATACTGGTATGCAGCAATCTGCTTAATATTACTAAGTTGTCCAAGCTCGGTAATGATCTGCCGGAAATCCATTTGTAGATTGCTTGTGGATTTTCGAATCCCATGGCACTCTGCACATCTTTCACAGAATAACCATTTTCCATAAGCAGTCTCTTAATCTGTTTTCCTGTCTCCTTTTGCTGGATTGACAAATACATTGGTTCCATCTCTTTGCACCTCCGTAGTTTTCTTCCATCCCTAATCACAATCTCAATTGCCGGACTTATATTATATCTGATGCACTCTCAAAATGCATTAAACTTCTGGTTTAAAATATCTGTGCTGAAAAGGCATTTCCCTCCGAACATCCTCAGAATGATCTAGGCAAAAAAAGACCCTGAGGAATGGTCGCTCCTCAAGGTCTGTTATACGAATCAAATTGCTTCAACATACGTACCTTCGCCTTCTTCCCGGAACTCGAAAACCCTTGTAACTACCGGCTTTTCTGTCTTTTACTTATCCAGTGACTTCATCGTAGGGAAGAGCAGCACGTCTCTTATTGCTGCGCTGTCTGTAAGCAGCATTACGAGACGGTCGATTCCGTATCCTATTCCACCTGTTGGCGGCATGCCGATTTCCAGTGCGTTCAGGAAGTCTTCATCTGTGTGGTTAGCTTCCTCGTCGCCGGCTTCGAATGCAGCATCCTGAGCTGCGAATCTTTCTCTCTGGTCGATTGGATCGTTAAGCTCCGAATATGCATTGCACATTTCCCACGTATTGATGAACAGTTCGAAACGTTCAACCTTGGCAGGATCAGACGGTTTCTTCTTGGTGAGCGGTGAAATTGCCAGCGGATGATCCATTACGAATGTCGGCTGAATAAGATTGTGCTCGCAGAATTCCTCAAAGAATGCATTGATGATTTCACCCTTGCCGTGGTAATCTTCATATTCGATTTCGTGCTGGTCTGCCAGAGCTCTTGCTTCCTCATCAGTAGCAACAGTGTCGAAATCAATACCTGTGTACTTCTTGATGCAGTCGTTCATTGTTATTCTCTCAAACGGCTTGCTGAGATCTATCTCGATGCCGTTGTATGATATAACGGCACTTCCGCACACCTTTTCTGCAAGGTATCTGAACATGCTCTCTGTAAGCTCCATCATTCCCTCGTAGTCTGTATATGCCTGATACAGCTCCATCAGTGTGAATTCAGGATTGTGTCTTGTATCA